>NZ_NCTE01000874.1 GCF_002114215.1 Streptomyces sp. 13-12-16
GTCGCACGCGAGCAGCGTACGGGCGCGGTGGCCGGCCCCCGGCAGGCCGACGGCGCCGCCGGTGTCCTGCCGGCAGCCCCGGACGACCGTGCGGCACGCGTCGGAGCGGGAGTCGGCCGGATACCGGACGGCGGGGGCGGTCAGCGCCGCGCGAGCCGGTCCCGGAGGATTTCCCCGGGGAATGCAAGCGGCCCACGGACAGGAATTCGATCCGTCACCGACCGCGCCCCCGGTCTCCGCGGCCGTGTCACCGGCGACGGTCCCGACATCGGTGATGCCCGCGTCCGCCAGGGACTCCGGCCCGTGTAAGGGCAGGGGTTCGGCGACCGCGGGCACCAATTGTTCGGCCGAGGCGCGGGTGATCGGCCCCGGCCGGGTTCCGGCACCGCCGGACAGCACGAGAGCCTTCATTCGGCTCACCATAGTCGTGTTCCGGCGGATGGAACATCACTTGCTTTACCCGTGCGTCATGAAATCCCGCGAGAGGGCCGATCGGCCACCCGAACGCGGGCTAATCATCGCCCCTTACTATGTTTCCCTCCACACTCGTGTTCGGGGTGGTGGAGGTGGTACCGCGGTCCACGGCGGGGAGGCAGGTCCGCAGCGGGTCCTCGCCGCTCAGTCGCCGGGCTCGCGCCCAGCCGGTCTCCGCCCGGCGGGGTCGGGGGTGGTCAGTGGTCTCCGAGGTCACGACTCATCATCTTCCTTCTGTCCGCTGCCCTCCGGGTCCCCGGCGCCGCACCGGACAAACACCCGCCCGCCGTACGTGCTTCCGCCTCCTCAACGCCCCGGCCCGGAAGGGGAGTTCCCGTCCGGGCCGGGGTCCTCGTCAGATGTTGGGCCGGGCCACGCTGATGTCGCCCAGGGCGGACTCCGGGTCGCGCTCCATGGCGGTGTCACCCAGCGAGACGACGCCGACGGGGCGTCCGTCCTCGACGACCGGGACGCGGCGCACGGCGTGTTCGCGCATCAGCCGCACCGCGTGGTCCAGGTCGTCGTCCGGTGCCACGGTCACCGGGTCGTCGCTGCACGCGCCGGCCACGGTGATGTCCTCGGGATCGCCGCCCCGGGAGACCGACCGCACCACCAGGTCGCGGTCGGTGACCAGTCCGCGCAGCCGGTCGCCGTCGGTCACCAGTACGGACCCGAGGTCGCGGTCGCGCATGATGCGGGCGACCTCCGCGACGGAGGTCTGCGGCCCGACGGTCACCGGCGCGCCGGTCATGATGTCGCGCACGTGCTGTGCCATGACGTTTCCCCTCTCCTGTCCCTCGGTGGCGTTCCGGGTACCCGGCGCAGCGGTACGGTCACCGGGCGCGGGCGTTCCCGGCCGGCGGGCCCGGCGGCCGTCAGGGCCGCAGTACGAACTCCGCCCACACCTGCTTGCCCCCGCTGACCGGAAGGGTTCCCCAGCCGGCCGACACGGCCTCGACGAGGAGGATGCCGCGGCCTCCGGTGGCCTCCCAGCCGATGCTGGTGGGCTTCACGGGGGTGCGGGGCGAGGCGTCGGCGACCGCGAGGCGCAGCCGGTCGTTGACCAGGGAGATGTCGAGGCGGACCGGCCCTTCGGTGTGCACCAGGGCGTTGGTGACCAGTTCGGAGACGACGAGCAGGGCGCCGTCGACGTCCGCGGTCACCCCCCAGGAGCGCAGGGTGCGCCGGGTGAAGCGGCGGGCGTGCCCGACCGCCTGGGGCACCCGCCACACCGTCCAGCTCTCCCGCAGCGGACGGGAGGCCATGCCGTCGTAGCGCATCAGCAGCAGGGCGACGTCGTCGCTGCGCGGGGCCTTGCCGAGCAGGGCGTCCGCGACGGTCCCGAGGTCGGCGGGGTCGGCGGCGGAAAGCTGCCGGGCGAAGCCGTTCATGCCCTCGTCGATGTCGGAGTCCGGGGACTCCACCAGGCCGTCCGTGGTGAGCGCGAGCATCGTGCCGGGCTGCAGCCTGAGCGGGCTCATGGGGAAGTCGCTCTGCCGCACCACGCCCAGCGGCGGGCCGCCCTCGGCCTCCGCGATCTCGGTGCGGCCGTCCGGGTGACGCAGCACCGGCGGCAGGTGGCCGGCGCGGACGCACCAGGCGAAGCCCTCCTCCATGTCGACGTCGACGTAGCAGCAGGTGGCGAAGAGGTCGGTCTCCATGTCCATGAGGAGCCGGTTGGCGTGGGAGACCACCACGTCCGGGGGGTGTCCCTCGACGGCGTAGGCGCGCAGCGCGGTGCGCATCTGGCCCATGAGGGTGGCGGCGCCGGCGCTGTGCCCCTGGACGTCGCCGATGACGAGGGCGACGTGGTTGTCCGGCAGCGGGATCACGTCGTACCAGTCGCCGCCGAGCTCCAGGCCGGCGGTGCTGGGCAGATAGCGGGCGACGGCGACCGCGCCGGGCAGCCGGGGCAGGCGGCGCGGCAGCAGCTGGCGCTGGAGCATGCCGACCAGTTCGTGCTCGGCGTCGAAGGCACGGGCCCGCATCAGGGCCTGTCCGGCGAGGCCGGCGGCGGCGGTGAGCAGGGCGCGTTCGTCGGGGCCGAAGTCGTGCGGGGTGTCCCAGCCGATCAGACAGGCGCCTGCTATCCGGTTCCCGGCGGGCAGCGGCAGCATGGCCAGGCCGCCGGGGCCGACCTCGGCGAGGGCGGTCTCCAGCGGGGAGCCCGCCGGCCAGATCCGGGCGCGTCCCTCGCGCAGGGCGGCGGCGAGGGTGGGCATGGTGCGCACGGGCGCGTCGGGCCACTCGGTGCGCCACTCCGCGCGCCACAGGTCCGGCCACGCCTCCGGTTCCGGCGGG
>NZ_NCTE01000875.1 GCF_002114215.1 Streptomyces sp. 13-12-16
GCACCTCGCGCACGTCCCCGTCCGGGAGCCGCTCCAGGCCGCGCAGGGCGTGGGCGGCGCGGGCCGGCCCGGACAGCTCGGACAGCCGCTGTTCCAGCGCGAGTTCGTCGGCGCCGCCCGAGCGCGGGAACAGCTTCAGCCCCCACACCTGCGGAAGCGGCGACGGCAGCCGCGCCCCGCGCCCCAGCGCCGTACGCAGCACCTGGAGGCGGAGCAGCGCGTACCCGGGGTCGCCGTCGCGGCCGGTCCGCTGGGCGGGGATCGGCGGCGCGGGCGTGCGGCCCCGGGGCAGTGCCCGCTGGACCAGGGAGTGCGCGGTGAGCACCCGCCTGCTGCGGCCCCTGCCGGACGGCAGCACCAGGTAGGCGAGCCGGACGAGCCGCGGATAGTGCTCGACGAGCGCGGCCTCGGCCTGCTCGACGCCCACGACCGGACCGGCCGCGGAGGAGGCTGGGGAGGGCGGGACGACATCCTGTGACTGCACGTCCAGCAGAACGAGCGGGCCGGGGGATGGTCACCGGGATTTGAGCGTCGCGGGCGTCACGGCCGTATCGAAGGGCGAGGGCCCCGAGCCGGGGCTCCGTGCGGCATGTCGCCCGTGAGGGACCGGAGGAACACATGAGGCTGACCCGACCGATGCTCGCGCTGGCCGGTGCGGCGGCGGCACTGGCGCTGACCGCCTGCGGATCCGGCGGAGGTGGCGAGGACGAGGTGCCGCCCACCGCGACCGGCAGCCTGGAGCACCTGGCCGCCGAGGCGGAGTGCGAACCGAACATGCAGACCGACGCCGACACCATCCGGCAGGCGCTGTGCGAGAAGGGCGACGAGAAGTACGTCCTCGCCACCTTCGCCACCGACCGGGGGCAGGCCGAGTGGCTCAGCACCGCCAAGGACTACGGCGGTTACTACCTCGTCGGCCGCAAGTGGGTGGCCGTCGGCGAGGAGCGGACCGTCACGGCGCTGCGGGGCATGCTCGGCGGGACCATGGAGGAAGGGTCCGAGCACATGAACCCCGGCGGCAGCCACAACCAGGGCGGCCACCACGGCTGACCCCCGGCTCCGGACGGACGAGGAGGCCGGCGGTGGGGGATCCCACCGCCGGCCTCCTCCCGTCACCGGGCCACCGGACTACTGGCAGTCCTGGCCGCTGTTGATGCAGTCGACCATCTCGTTCATCAGGTCCTCGTCGAAGAAGTTGATGAAGTCGTTGTGGTCGGTGATCGGCTTGTGCAGCTGCTCCGGGAAGGAGTCCACCGCGAACGGGTTCACCACCTGTCCGTTCTGGATCTGCGGGGCCGGGATGTTGTCGTAGACCAGGCGGACCTGGAGCTGGGGGATGGCCTGGAAGCCGTTCGAGCAGGTGCCGTCCGCCTCGACGAAGTCGACGTGCGTGCGGTGGTTGGCGCTGTCGATGTTCTGGCCGTCCCAGCAGCTCTGGAAGGCGGACGTCCGGACCACGCCGCTGCCCTCGGGGCAGATCGGGTACTTGTCCGTCACCTGCCGGTCCTCGAAGCCGGTGCAGCTCCAGGAGGTGTTGGCGTTGTTCAGGCCGTTGGTGAAGGACTTGGCGTCACCGGTGATGATGCGCAGCGCCCTCGGCATGGCGACGACGTCGCTCGTCCGGTTGCCGACGAACTTCAGCTCCGCCTCGGTGGGCGCGACGATCTTGCCGACGTTGCCGTCCTGACCGCCGCCCGGCTGGCCCTGGTCGATGTCCTGCGTACCGTCCTGGATCCGCAGGACCGGCCAGAAGTACGTCGACCTGTCGCCCTGGTTCCGGCAGGTGGTCTCGCCGCCTGCCAGGTCCTCGTCGCTGGCGAAGGCGGTGTTGGCCTGGTTGCCGACGTAGTCGTGCTGGTGCTGGGCGCCGTTGCTGACACCGGGGGCGACGATCACGTTGTCCGAGTTGCGCAGCGCGTTCTCGTTGGTGCCGCAGTCGGTGGTGAAGGTGCCCGTCGAACCGCCGTCGCCGTTCGCGGCCAGACCGTTGGGCAGGTTGCGGGAGTTCGGCTGCACGTCCTCGATGTTGATGAAGTCGTCCGCCACGGGGCCGTTGCCGGCCTGACCGCCGTTGCCCTGTCCCTGGCCGTTGTCCTGGCCGCCGTCACCCTGGTTCTGGCCGCCGTCACCCTGGTTCTGGCCGTCGCCCTGGTCCTGACCACCGCCGTCGTTCCCCGGCTGTTCGACCGGAACGCCCTGGCACTGGGCGAACCGGCCGAGGTCGCGCGGTGCCTTGCCGCCCGCCCGGTTGATGTTGATGCCGATCCGGTCCAGGGTGGCCGTCCGCTTGGACTTCAGCGGTCCGAGGATGGCGTTGTCGACGTAGCTCCCGTCACCCGCCTGGGCCTGGCGCGTCTCCGCGAGACGCGTGTAGGCGTCCGTGATCTGCCGGTCGAGCAGGGCCAGTTCCTTCGCCACGCCCCTGCGTGCCTTCCTCGGCACCTTCGTCAGCTTCTGGCCGACGTCGGGGCAGTTGATCGTGGCGACCTGCGCCCCCCTCGACTTCGTCCGGTTGTGGCCTCCGTCCTCGTGCGCCGAGGCATAGAAATTGGCCCAGACCAGCCCGCCCCCACCGAGCGCCAGGGCCGCCGCCCCGGCTGTCACTTTGGTGGCCAGCGGCATACGGCGTTTTCTTGTGTTGCGTCCCATGGAAATCCTCTTGACCTTCCTTACGGGGGCACCTTTGCGGGGCGTCGAGCGGCCCGGCAGGAGTGAAGCGGCTCCCTTGAGTACGGGAGCCGCCCCACGGGTGTTCACCCGTCCCGGAAATCGATGGGAAGTCAGTACGGCCACACTGGTTTCAACAGGCTCTGGAACACTGGGAGTTGCCGACCGTCCACCCGGGGTGAAGGGGTGGCGGGTCCCCTTTCACCGGCCGTGGTCGAGATATGCGAGAACCGCCAGCACGCGCCGGTTGTCGTCGTCCGATACCTCGAGGGCCAGTTTGGCGAAGATGTTCGCGGTGTGCTTCGCGATCGCCCGTTCCGTCACCACCAGCCGGGCCGCGATCGCCGCGTTGGTCCGCCCCTGCGCCATCAGCTCCAGCACCTCCAGCTCGCGGGGCGTCAGCCGCGCCAGCGGCCGGTCGTTCCCCGACTGCCGCGCCAGCAGCTGCTGGATCACCTGCGGATCCATCGCCGTACCTCCCCGCGCCACCTGCCGTACGGCGTCCACGAACTGCTCCGCGTCGAACACCCGGTCCTTCAGCAGATAGCCCACCCCGCCGCTGCCGTCCGCCAGCAGTTCCCGCGCGTACAACTGCTCCACGTGCTGCGAGAGCACCAGCACCGGCAGCCCCGGCCGCTTGCGGCGGGCCTCCAGCGCGCACTGCAGCCCCTCGTCGGTGTGCGTCGGCGGCAGCCGTACGTCGACCACGGCGACGTCGGGCTCCAGCTCGGCCAGTGCCCGCGTCAGCTCGGGCCCGGACTCCACGGCCGCCGCGATCTCGAAGTCGTGCGCTTCGAGCATCCGGACGAGTCCGTCGCGCAGCAGGAACAGGTCTTCGGCTAGGACAACGCGCAAGGCATCTCCATCGTGACCATGGTGGGGCCGCCAACGGGACTGCTGACGGCCAGGACGCCGTCGAATGTACCCAGCCGCCGCTCCACCCCGGTCAGCCCCGAACCGGCCCCGACCACCGCGCCGCCCCGCCCGTTGTCGGTGACCGTCACCCGCAGATGACCGTCGGCGTGGTGCAGGTCGATCCAGACGCGGTCCGCCCCGGAGTGCTTCACCGCGTTGGTGAGCACCTCGCTCACCGCGAAGTACGCCGCCGATTCCACGGGTGCCTCCGCCCGTCCGGGCAGTTCCACGTTCACCTCGGTGGCCACCGGCAGCCGCAGCGCCAGCGCCCGCACCGCGTCACCCAGCCCGCGCTCGGCCAGCACCGGCGGATGGATGCCGCGCACCAGCTCCCGCAGCTCGGTCAGCGCCTCGGCGGAGGACTTCCGGGCGTGCGCCAGCAGCTCACGCGCCTTCGCCGGGTCCTTCTCGATCAGCGCCTCGATCGTCCCCAGGTCCATGCCCATGGCGACCAGCCGCGCCTGCGCCCCGTCGTGCAGATCCCGCTCGATGCGCCGCAGCTCGGCGGCGGAGGTGTCCACGGCGTCGCGCCGGGTCTCGGTCAGCACCCGCACCCGCTCGGTCAGCTCACCCCGGCCCGAGCCGAGGACGGCCCGCGTGAGCAGGAAGTGGACGTGCAGCAGGCGCGGGGTGAGGAAGTGCGCGAGGAACAGCAGGGCGAGGCCGAGGGCGCCGGCGCCCAGCGCGGACGTCTGGCCGGAGACCGGCACGAAGCCGTACCAGTACCCGTCGGGCATCACCCGCCACAGGCCGGCCGCCAGCGCGAGCCCCTCCAGCGGGTAGACCAGCAGCGCGAACGGCAGCAGCGCGGTGGTGAAACCGGCGGTCATGTCGACCGGCAGCCACCCCAGGTCCCGCCAGGTCGCCGGGTCGCCCAGCATCCCGAACGTCCGCCCCCACGGGTTGGCGTCCTCGGGCACCGGCCGGTAGGACGGCGGGATCCGCACCCCGCCCCACTCGGCCGCCAGCACCCGCCGCCAGTTCGCGAACGTCCGCACCCCCCGCAGCACGTACGGGGTGGTGACGATGCCGACACCGATCGGGATCAGCGCGATGGACACCACGGACAGCACGAAGCACAGCACCGCCCCCGGCAGTGACACCAGGGCGAGTGCCAGCCCTCGTATCGCGGCGAGCGCGACGCCCCGCCCCCCGGTCCGTCCGCTGTCGTTCTTCGTGTCGGTGGTCATGGCACAAGTCTGGCCGGGGCGGGGCCGGTGGGGCACTGGTTCGGGCACCCGACCCCAAGGTGGTGTTACCTACACCCCTCCGGCGGTGCCCAGCACCTTCGCCTCCACCTCCGGATCGAGCCCCTTGCCGGTCCGGTCCGGGCGCTGGGGCGCGGTGCCGCCGATCTCCCGCAGCCAGGCCCAGGTGTCGGCCACGGTCCCGGCGACCGGGCGGCAGCGCAGTCCCGTCGCGACCGCCCGGGAGACGTCCGCCGAGTGCAGCGCGTCGTGCAGGTCGCTGCCCGGCGGCACCCACACCGGCAGCTGCGTCCACGGCTCGATCCCCGCTTCGAGGATCACCTCCGGCGCGGTCCAGCGCAGTTCGGCCGCGCCCCCGGTCACCTCGGCGCACGCCTCCAGCAGCCCGCCCATCGTGGTGTGCCCCTGCGGCGACATCAGGTTGTACGGCCCGCTCAGCCCCCGCTCGGCCGCCCCGAGGATCCACTCCGCGAGGTCGCGGACGTCGACGTACTGGAGCGGCAGGTCACGCGGGCCCGGCGCGAGGACCGGCCCGCCGCGCGCCATCCGGTTCAGCCACCAGGGCAGCCGGCCCACGTTCTCGTACGGCCCGAGGATCAGCCCCGCCCGCACCAGCAGCGACCGGTCCGCGCCGAAGGCGTCCACGGCGGCCAGCTCACCGCCCAGCTTGTCCCGCGCGTAGTCCGTGGGGCCGGCGTCGGCAAAGGCGCCCTCCACCACCCGCGCCCGCTCGGTGTATCCGGCGGGCGGGGCCCAGTCGTACACCGAGCAGCTCGACACGTACACGTACCGTCCGGCGCGGCCCCGCAGCAGCCGCGCCGTGTCCCGCACCGCGCGCGGTGCGGCCGACCAGGTGTCGACGACGACGTCCCACTCGCCGGGGTCCTCGTCGAGGGCGGCCAGACCGTCCGGCGCGGTGCGGTCGCCCAGCAGCGCCCGCGCGCCCTGCGGGGCCCCGTGCCGCCCCCGGTGGAAGACGGTCACCTCCCAGCCCCGCCCGAGGGCCGCCTCGACGACGGCCCGGCCCGCGAACTCCGTACCACCCAGCACCAGAAGTCTCATGCCGGTGACTCTGCCAGGCCGGGCGGCCCGGGGGGAACGGGAATCTGCTGTCGGCAGACCGGCCGCAGGGGACTCAGCGCCCGGCCGGCGGCACGTACTTGTAGCCGACCCGGCGTACGGTGCGGATCGTGTCCCGGTGTCCGGAGCCCAGTTTGCGGCGCAGCCGGGCGATGTGGACGTCGACGGTGCGGCCGTCGCCGACGTGGCCGTAGCCCCACACCGTGCCGACCAGGTGGTCCCGGGTGTGCACCCGGTTCGGGTGCGCCACGAGATGGGCGAGCAGCTCGAACTCCAGGTAGGTGAGGTCGAGTTGCCGTCCGTCGACGTGGGCGGTGCGCTGTGCGGGGTCGACCCGGATCAGCGGGTCGTCGGAGGTTTCGGGCTCGGGTGAGCCGGCCGGGAACGGCAGCCGCCGGTCGGCGGGGACCAGCACCAGGTAGCCGACCATCGGGGGGCGGCCGGGCAGGGCGGGCAGGGCGTTCTGCGGCGCGGGCAGCCAGGTGGCGCCCGGCGGCAGCAGATCCGCCACGGTCACCACCTCGTCCCGGTCGACGGCGCGCAGCCGGGGAGGGGAGGAAGGGGAGAGGGGGGACAGGGAACGGGGGGTCGCCATGAGACGTCAGCTCTTTCGCGCGAAGGGGTTCGTCGAGGACGTACGCGGTGCGCGCCGGCCGAAGGCCGGGAAAGGATCCGGGCGTTAGAGGGCCGGCGCGTTCGTCGCGCGACAACACACCCGGTCGAAGTCGTGGTGCTGACGGGAAGGCCAGAACGGTTCCAGGTCACGGCGACCCGTCGCGTGGTACTTCCGGAAGCCGGCCATGCGTCCATTGAAGCAGACACGCGGGGTCCGCAGGAGCCCCCTTCCACCGCTCGGACGACGCGGAGGGGCGCCCACCCCGGTCGGTGGACGCCCCTCGCGACGACTGCGGTACGGATCAGACCTGGCCGGCCTTCTCCAGCGCGGTGCAGCACGTGTCGACCAGCAGACGGGTCACCACGTACGGGTCGACGTTGGCGTTCGGACGGCGGTCCTCGATGTAGCCCTTGCCGTCCTTCTCGACCTGCCACGGGATGCGGACCGAGGCGCCGCGGTCGGAGACGCCGTAGGAGTACTCGTTCCACGGGGCGGTCTCGTGCAGGCCGGTGAGGCGGTCGTCGATGCCGGCGCCGTAGTTCTTGACGTGGTCCAGGGGCTTGGAGCCCTCACCGAGCGACTCGCACGCGGTGATGATCGCGTCGTAGCCCTCGCGCATCGCCTTGGTGGAGAAGTTGGTGTGCGCGCCCGCGCCGTTCCAGTCGCCCTTGACCGGCTTGGGGTCGAGGGTGGCGGAGACCTCGAAGTCCTCGGCGGTGCGGTAGAGCAGCCAGCGGGCCACCCACAGCTGGTCGGAGACCTCCAGCGGGGCCAGCGGGCCGACCTGGAACTCCCACTGGCCCGGCATGACCTCGGCGTTGATGCCGGAGATGCCCAGGCCCGCCTTCAGGCAGTTCTCCAGGTGCGCCTCGACGACGTCACGGCCGAAGATCTCGTCCGAGCCGACACCGCAGTAGTAGCCGCCCTGCGCGGCCGGGAAGCCGCCCTCGGGGAAGCCGAGCGGACGGGCGCCCTTGAAGAAGGTGTACTCCTGCTCGATGCCGAAGATCGGCTCCTGCGCGGTGAACTTCGCGGCGACCTCGGCCAGCGCGGCACGGGTGTTGGTCTCGTGCGGCGTCATGTCCGTGTTCAGGACCTCGCACAGCACCAGGACGTCGTCACCGCCGCGGATGGGGTCCGGGCAGACGAAGACCGGCTTGAGGACGCAGTCGGAGGCGTGGCCCTTGGCCTGGTTGGTGGAGGAACCGTCGAAGCCCCAGATCGGCAGCTCCGCGCCCTTGGCGTCGTCGGCCAGGATCTTCGTCTTGGAACGCAGCTTGGCGGTCGGCTCGGTGCCGTCGATCCAGATGTACTCGGCCTTGAAGCTCACGGTCCACATCCTTCGGGGGTGGGTCTGGGCGCTTGTGCGGGTGCTGCGGCGCTGCGGCACTGGGGCGCCGCCGTCGATGCCCCGCAGCCTGTCAACAGGCGATTTCCCGGCCATTGCCCGCATGTGAACCCCGTGTTACCTGACGCCACCGTGTCCCACCCCACCGTGTGAGCACGCGTGCCCGGTCGCGGGGGACGCGGACGGGCCCACCGCCCCGGTGGGGGGAGCGGCGGGCCCTGGGAATCCGCGACGAACCCGGACCTCACCCCACCTTCTCGATCACCGCGCGGCGGATCAGGAACTTGCCGGCCTCCCGGACCTGCTCGAAGGCCGCGTTGTTGAGCAGCACGCAACTGCCGGAGACCGAGGTGACCTCCACCGTCGTGGACTTGTTGTTGTCCAGGTTGGTGACCTTCAGCTTCGTGCCGGCCGGGAACTGGTTGCTGGACGCGGCCGGGGCGCCGCCCTCGCCGGAGAGGGTGACGGTCGACCCGTTGCACACCTGCTCACCGGAGGCCTGCGCGCCCCCGTCCTCCGCCGCGGGCTGCGAGGGAGCGGGCTGCGAGGGGGCGGGCTGCTGCGGCTGCGCGGCCTGGGAGTCCTGAGCCGACTCCCCCACCGTGCATCCGGACGCCTCCTGCTGGCGCTGGATCTGGGCGATGACCGCCTCGCGGTTGGCGATCCGCGCCTCGGACTGCGCGTCCGGGGCGGCCCGTTGGCCCTCGATGAACTTCTGGTTGTTGCCGAGCGCGGTGGCGAGGCCCTGGCAGACGGTCGAGTCCGCCGCCGATTTGGTGGCCGGCGGCGGCGCCGCGTTCGACGTGTTCGCCATGACGAAGGCCCCGCCTCCCGCCACCGTCGCGGCACTGACCAGCAGCGCGAGCTTCTTCTTCGGGCCGAGCGTTCTCCTGCGCGACATCCGTGCCTCCTGAAGAGGTAGGGGAGCGTACGCCGCTATGTACGAGATACCGAACAGAGTTGCTCAGTGGTCGGGCCGGGCAATCGAAGTGGCCTGCGTCACACGGCCGTCAACGGGAGAGGGCGTCCCGTACGGCGTCCTCCGTGCGGCCCACGACCGCCGTGCCGTCGTCCGCCGTGATGATCGGCCGCTGGATCAGCCCGGGGTGCGAGGCGAGCGCCGCGATCCAGCGGTCCCGCGTGCCGGCCTCCCGCGCCCACTCCTTGATCCCCAGCTCCGTCGCGACGGCCTCCTGGGTCCGGGTGATGTCCCACGGCTCCAGCCCGAGCCGCTCCAGCACCGCCCGGATCTCGTCCTCGCTCGGCACGTCCTCCAGATAGCGGCGGACGGTGTAATCGGCCCCCTCGGCGTCGAGCAGGCTGATGGCGCTACGGCACTTGGAACAGGCGGGATTGATCCAGATCTCCATGCCGCCCACGGTACGCCGACCCTGCTCTGTTCGAATTTCCCGCCCCCGTGCGCGTGTCGCGCGTGACCCGTGTGGCGTCACATCAAAACCCGCGCCCACCAGGGCATTTACTGGCTTCATCAGGCCTGCTGATTGTCGGTGGGGGGCAGTAGAATGGAAGCAGTGTTCGAGGGTGGTGCCGGGGTCGTCGGGGATCCCTGCGGGCCGCCCCGACCGCGACAGGAGGATGCCCGTGCCCGCTGCCGCACTGAAGCCGAAGCCCC
Organism: Streptomyces sp. 13-12-16; assembly: GCF_002114215.1. Classification (GTDB taxonomy): domain Bacteria; phylum Actinomycetota; class Actinomycetes; order Streptomycetales; family Streptomycetaceae; genus Streptomyces. The sequence goes on from NZ_NCTE01000875.1 coordinate 9,468, forward strand.
TGCCCACCCAGTCCACCGCGAAGCGTCCCGTGCCGCTCGAACTGCCCTGCGCCCCGGTGGAGAAGCGCCCGCTCCCGGCGGGCCGCCCGCGCGAGTGGTACGTCACGCACAACCGCCGGCTCAAGGCGATGCGGCTCGCCATCGCCCTGCTCGACTCCGGCGTCTACCTGCCGGGCCAGGCCCGCAACGACAGGATCCGCACCACGGCGGCACTGATCGGCGTCCACCCGCCGTCGGACACCACGTGCCACATGGTGCGCGCGTTCATGCGCTACAACCGCTGAACCCGGACCGGTGCCGGGCGGCCTCTCCGCGTGCGGGGCGCCCGGCACCGGTGTGCCGTGCGCTGAGGCAGTATGGGCGGGTGAGGACACCGTCCTCGCCCCGAAGTCGCCGCGGTCCGGCGACACTTGCGCCGGCAGGCCACGCGGTCGCGGCCTGCCGGAGGAGAAAGGTACGACGGTTGGCTGAGGAGAGGGCGGTCCCGGTCCCGTCGGCCTGGATGACGCCGTCCGGCCGGTACGGACGCGCCGTCGCCCGGGCGTGCGACATCGGTGTCGCGCTGGTGGTCCTGGTGGCGGCGGAGTACTACGGCGGCGAGTACGACCTGCTCCTGGGCGGGCTGATGGCGCTGTGCCTGCTGGCCCGCAGACGGCTCCCCGGCACGGTGCTGGCGGCCGTCCTGGCGCTGGGCGTCGTCCAGTTCGTCCTGTACGACCTGCCCGACCCGCCGCTGACGTCGGCGCCCGCCTCGTACGACGTGGCCGTGCTGTTCGCCATGATGTCGGTCGTCCACCACTCCCGGACCAGCTGGATGCCGTACCTCGCGGGCGCCGTGGTGCTGCTGGCCACGGCGGCCGGGACGGTGGGGATGCCGGTCCTCGGCATCGAGCCGTTCGTCGACCTCGAATCGCTCCTGATCTTCTGGGGGCTGACGCTGACGGTCTGGCTGACGGCCTTCGCCCTGCACACACGGCGCCTCTACGCCGAGAGCCAGGCGGCCCGCGCCTGGCACGCCGAGCGGGAGCAGGAGCAGCGGGTCCGGCTGGCCGCGACCCGGGAACGGGCCGAGATCGCCCGTGAACTGCACGACGTGGTGGCGCACAGCCTGGCCGTGATGATCCTCCAGGCCGACGGCGCCGGGACCGTGCTGCGGAAGTCGCCGGACATGGCGGAGTCCGCGCTGAGGACGATCGCCGCCACGGGCCGGGACGCGATCGACGACATGCACCGCATCGTCCGGGTGCTGCGCGAGGGGAACCCGGACCCCGGCGACCCGGACTCCGACGGTGGCGGCCCGCCACGGCGGCTGGTCACCCTCGACGAGGTCGAGGTCGTCGCCGAACGCGCCCGGGCCGCCGGGCTGACGGTGGACGTGTCGGTCGAGGTCGGCGAGGGACGGCTGTCGCCGGCGGAGGAGATGACGGCCTTCCGCATCGTCCAGGAGTGCCTCACCAACGTGCTCCGCCACGCCGGAGCCGGGGCCGGGGTCGACATCCGGCTCCATGAGGAGCGGGGCACCCTGCTGATCGATGTGGTCGACGACGGAGCGGGCACCCTCGCCGGCCACGGCGTCGGCGGACGCTCCGGGGGGAACGGACTCGTGGGGATGCGGGAGCGGGTGGAGCTCGCCGGCGGCAGCTTCGAGGCCGGCCCCCGGCTCGGCAGCGGATGGCACGTACGTGCCTCGATTCCGACAAGGACGAAGTGATGACGAGGACGGACAGGCCGATCCGGGTGGCCGTGGTGGACGACCAGCCGCTGATCCGGGCCGGTTTCTCCATGGTGCTGGCCGGTCAGGACGACATCGAGGTCGTCGGCGAGGCGGAGAACGGGGCGGACGCCCTCGACCTGCTGGAGAAGGTCGAGGCGGACGTCGTCATCATGGACGTCCGGATGCCCGTCATGGACGGCATCCAGGCCACGGAGCGGCTGATGCGGCTCGACGACCCGCCCGGGGTGCTGGTGCTGACCACCTTCGACAACGACGACGACGCGTTCGCGGCGCTGCGCGCCGGAGCCGGCGGCTTCCTGCTGAAGAACGCCCCCGCCGCGGAGGTCGTGAACGCCATCCGGATCCTGGCCGCGGGGGAGTCGGTGGTGGCGCCGCGCATCACCCGGCTGCTCCTCGACCGGGTCTCGGACCGGCTGGCACCGGCGAACGGACAGGCCGAACGGCTGGACGTCCTCACCGCGCGCGAGCGGGACGTGCTCGCCCTGGTCGCCCGGGGACTGTCCAACGCCGAGATCGCGGCGGAGCTGTACGTCGCGGAGGCCACGGTGAAGACGCACCTGGGCAACCTCATGGCGAAGCTGCACCTGCGGGACCGCGCCCAGGCCGTCGTGTTCGCCTATGAGTCCGGGCTGGTCCGTCCCTCCCCCTGAGGGGGCAGAGGCGCCCCCGGGTTCTGCCCCCTCAGGCGCAGGAGCCACCCCGTCCGGTGTGCCGGATCCGCCGCGTCCGATCTCGGATCCCCGGCCGATGTCCGGCGGGCCGCCGAACTCCAGACTTCTCACTGTCGCCGAACGCGGCCGAGAAGACACCGGAGGACCCGATGAACACCACGCCCACCACGCGGAACCGCAAGCGCAACCGTCTCGTCATCGGCGCGGCCGTGACCGCCGCGGCCCTGGCCGCCGGGGCGGGGTACTGGTGGCTGGACCGCGACGAGCTCAGCCAGGCGTCCGCCGGGGACTGCCGGCTGGCGCAGCGCATCGTCACCGAGGCCGCGGAGATCTCCACCGGCCCCGTGCCGGACGCGGAGAAGTGGTGGCAGGAGACCGGCGACGAGCGCCGCGCGCAGATGAAGGACGGCTACCTCGGCTACAAGATCGCCACGTACGAGGGCTGGGCGCTGGCGACCGCCCAGAAGTCCCCCGAAGCGCCGTCCGCGAAGGACGTGAAGGGTCTTCAGGAGGAGGCGCGGGGACACTGCTCGGACTCCGGCGTCACCCTCACCATGCCGCCGCTCGGTTCCTGACCCGGATTGCGAGAACCGTCCCCATGGCTGTCCACACCGCCGCCCGAGACCGCGCACCGGACGACGTCATCACCACCACCGCCCTGGTGAAGACCTACCGTCAGGGCACCGCCGAGGTACGGGCCCTCGACGAGGTGTCCGTCGGTGTCCGGCGCGCCCGGTTCACCGCCGTCGTCGGCCCCTCCGGATCGGGCAAGTCGACCCTGATGCACTGCGCCGCCGGACTCGACACCGTCACCTCCGGCAGCATCGTCCTGGACGGAACGGAGATCACCGGGCTGTCCGACCGGCAGCTGACCCGGATGCGCCGGAAGCGGATCGGTTTCGTCTTCCAGTCGTTCAACCTGCTGCCGCAGCTGACGGCCTACGAGAACATCGTGCTGCCCGTCACCATGTCCGGCGGGCGCCCGGACCGCGACCTGGTGGACCACCTCTGCGAGGTCCTCGGCATCGCCCACCGGGTCTCGCACCGCCCCGCCGAGCTGTCCGGGGGCCAGCAGCAGCGGGTCGCCGTGGCCCGGGCCCTGGTGGCCCGGCCGGCCGTGGTCTTCGCCGACGAACCCACCGGCAACCTCGACTCCCGGGCCGGCGCCGAAGTCCTCACCGTGCTGCGCCGGTCCGTCGACGAGCTCGGCCAGACGGTCGTGATGGTCACCCACGACCCCGCGGCCGCGCGGTACGCGGACCGGGTGCTGACCCTCGCGGACGGCCGCGTCGTCGAGGACGAGCACACCACCCCCTCCGTACGCGCCGCCGCCCCGGGGAGGCGGCGATGAGGACCCCGTGGCGCGCGACCGTCCTGGGCTCCCAGGTGGCGGAGCTCCTGAGACGTCCCGGACGGTTCGCGGCGACCGGACTGTCGCTGCTGATCGCGGCCTTCGTCGTGTTCGGAGCCGTCATGGCCCAGCAGATCATCACCGCGACCGTGGTCGGGAAGTTCCGCGGAACACCCGAAGCGGTCTCGCTGGTGGTCACGCCCCGCGACGGGGAGGACATCGGCGAGGCCCGCCTGAGCGGGATCCGGAAGACGCCCGGGGTCACCGAGGCCGTCGGCCGGGTCGACGGCGGCGCCCCGCTGGACGGCAGCGCCGTCGAACGCTACCTCGCCCTGTCCGCGGACCCCGGCACCGGCGCCCTGGCGGAGGTCCGGCTGGTCGACGGCGCGTACCCCTCCGGCCCGGGCCGGCTCGCCGTCGACACGCGGGCCGCGCGGGAGTACGACCTCGCTCCGGGATCGTCGCTCACCCTGCTGCGGCCCGGACCCGACGGCGAAGGCACCCGGCGGGTGACGGTCGAGGTCAGCGGCATCGTCCGCGGCACCGCCACGGACGACGCGGAGCCCACGGGGTACGCCCCCGGCCCTCAACTCGGGGAACTGCTCGGCGTGTCGGGCTACTCCCGCATCGACATCCGCACCGGCACCGCGTCCGGTTCCGCGGACCCGGCGGAACGGATCCGGCAGGCGGTGCCCGGAGCGCGGGTGCGGTCCGGGGACGAGGTGCGGGAGGAGGAGGCCCGCGAGGCGGTGGCGGAGGCGGAGGACACCCTGGAGCTGGTCACCGTCTTCCTCGCCGTCGCCGTCGGTGCGGCCGTCCTCGTCGCGACCTCCACCTTCCGCATCGTCTTCGCACGGCGCGTACGCCAGCTCGCGCTGCTGCGTGCCATCGGGGCGACCCCGCGCCGGCTCGCCGCCGCGCTCGTCGCCGAAGGGGCGGTGGTCGGCCTGCTGGCCGGCGCGGCCGGCGTACTGGCGGCCTGGGGCTGCGGG
>NZ_NCTE01000876.1 GCF_002114215.1 Streptomyces sp. 13-12-16
GCCCTGGTCGACGAGCTCGAGGCACTGCTCACGTCGGGCGCGGACCTCGACTCCGGGACGGCGGCGCGGCTGAGGACACTGGCCGCCCGCTGGGCGCCGGCCCGCGCCGGCGGCGGGGGACCGGCCACCGGTCCCCTGGACCTGGAGGACGCGACGGACGAGGACCTGTTCCGCCTCATGGACGGGGCGGCCGGTACGGAGGCGCCGGACGGCCGGTAGACGGTCCTCGGCGTGTCCCCACGCGCCCCCGTCCCGTCGTCCGGCGGGCGGCGGCTTCGACGGGCCGGCCGGTGGCCGGCCCTCCACCCAGCGCACATCCACCAGCGGGAGATCACCTCATGAGCGGGCTCGTCATGCCCCCCGTCGCCCGGACCGGAGCGGGGGCCGGATCCGGCCCGGGCTCCGGCGGCGATCCGATGATCGTGGCGGATTCCGTCAGCAAGTCGTTCGGCACGGTCCACGCCCTGGACTCGGTCAGCGTCAGCGCCCCCCGGGGCACGGTCCTGGCGCTCCTCGGCCACAACGGAGCCGGCAAGACCACGCTCGTCAACATTCTCACCACCGCGCTGCCCCTGTCCTCGGGACGGGCCTCGGTGGCGGGGTACGACGTGACCCGCGACCCCTTCGAGATCCGCCGCCGCATCGGTCTCACCGGCCAGTTCGCGTCGGTGGACACCCAGCTCAGCGGCCGGGACAACCTCGTCCTGATCGCCCGGCTGCTCGGGGCGGGACGCCGGGCCGCCCGCTCCCGGGCCGAGGAACTGCTGGAGCTGTTCGAGCTGACCGAGGTCGCCGACCGGCGCGCGAGCGGTTACTCGGGCGGGCTGCGGCGCCGCCTCGACCTGGCCGTCTCCCTGGTCGGCGGTCCTCGGGTGATCTTCCTCGACGAACCCACCACCGGCCTGGACCCGTCCAGCCGGCTGAAGCTGTGGGAGATCGTCGAGGGCCTGGTCGAGCAGGGTGCCACGGTCCTGCTGACCACGCAGTACCTGGAGGAGGCCGACCGGCTCGCCGACTCGATCGCGGTGCTCTCCGCCGGCAAGGTCGTCGCCTCCGGCACCGCGGACGAGCTCAAGGCCACGGTCGGCCGGCGCACCGTCACGCTGACGCTGGACAGCGACGACGCGCCCGCGCGAGCCGGCGCCGCGCTGCGCGGCGCCGGGTTCGCGCCGGTCGGCGGCG
>NZ_NCTE01000877.1 GCF_002114215.1 Streptomyces sp. 13-12-16
CCGACGCCGCGTCCCGCTGCGCGCGGGCGACGAGCTCCGCGTCCGGCAGCCGCGTGGCGGCCGTCAGCGCCTCCGTCGAGCCGCCCGCCGCAGCGAGGACGAGGAGCAGCAGATCCTCCGACCTGCCGCCGCCTCCGCCCCCGCTCTGCGCGCGCAGGCGCAGCATCGTGCGCAGCTCCTCCGACGGGGTCGCCGCCGAGGCGTGACCACGCGAGGCGAGCCATGCGCGCACGGACTCCAGGTCGTACAGGGGGCTGCTCTCCGTGCCGCCGGCCGGCTCGGGGAAGTCCTCGTGCCGACGACGCCAGTTGCTGACCGTGGCGCGCGTGACCCCCGCGATGCGGGAGATCTCGGCGGCGGTCACCTGCGCGGATGACTGGGGCATGACGGGAGTCCTGGGCCTCTCGGTAGCGAACAGTCAACAACCTACAGCACCCGTCAAGTCCGTCGACCTGTTTGACGGTGCTTTCGTTTCTGTGCTTACCTGGATCTGCTTCCGGCTGGAAGCCGTTCGACAGAACTCCGGGGGAGTCCCATGCGCCTGACCATGCCGACCGCCGTCGTCGAGGGCACCCAGCTCACCGTCATGCCGTTCCGCGCCGACGCCGTCGTCGGGACGATGTCCGTGCCGACGCTCGTCCAGCTCGTGCCCTCGCCCCGCGCCGAGGAGGACCCGCGCAGGCTGAAGGCGGCGTCCGGCCTGGTGCGCCGGCACGCCGAGCTGAGGGCCACCGTGCAGCGCACGCTGAAGTCCTCGCAGAAGGGCAAGAACGTCGGCCCGTACGCCGAGTACATCGCCGCCGGGCTGAAGGGCGAGCTCGGCGCGGCCTGGTCCACGCCGCCGGTCACCCTGTGGCACGCCGGACCGCTCGCCGCGCTCAGCGACGAACTCCTCCCCGGCAGCGGCCTGCGCACCCTCACCGTCGCGCCGGGCACGATGGTCGTCGCCATCGACGGCGAGACCCAGACCACCGCCTGGCACGACCTCTACGACGACCCCGAGAAGTACGGCCTGACGTATCCCGAACTCGCCCAGGTGCGCCTGCCGTTCGAGCTGTACGTCGACCTCGCCCCCGCCGACGCGCGGCAGATCTTCTACGACCGCAACGTGCAGGGCGTGGACGTGGCCAAGAACCTGGCCATGTCCATGGACCAGCGCGACTACGGCACGCGGCTCGCGCACCTGGTCGCCGACTCGGTGAAGGTCGAGGTGAACGGACAGCGCGTTCCCTTCGCGCGCCTGGTGAACGTCAGCAAGCGGCAGTTGTCCGCCGGTGACCGAGAGGTCGTCACCCTCTCCGCACTGCGCGCCCTCGTCGTCACCACGCTCTACGGGCGGAACGGTGTGCAGATGTCCGCCGAGCCGGTGCACGAGGACAAGCTGCCTGCGGGATACCGGCCGGAGCAGGTGGAGGCCGCCGTCGTACCGGTCCTCGGACAGCTGATCGCCCGCCACGCCCGCGACTTCACCGCACGCGGCGCCATCACCGCACCCGCCGTCCTCGCCGGCATCGGCATCGCCGCCCACCACACCATGCCGTGGACCGACACGTCGTCCGCCTTCCGCACGGACGACCTGGTCCGCCTCCTCGACGGCATCCGCTGGGAGCGGGAGGCGAAGTACTGGGACGGCGTCGCCGCCAAGACCGGCGCCTCGGGGCGCCTCAACTTCAGCGGCGGGGTCAAGGACTCCGGCGGTCGGGTCGCCGAGGCGATCCTCTACCCGGCGACCGAGGCGGGCCGGAAGATCCGCGGCTTCTGAACCCCGGCGCACGCCCGGACGCCCCACATCGCATCCATCACGCACCACGCATGCCGGAAACGGAGCACGCCATGACCTTCCACCAGCCTCCCCCGCTCCCCGATCACCCACCGCAGGGCGCCGGCCCCTTCGGCCTCGGCACACCCACCGGCCCCGGACAGCCCGCCCGCAGCCGCAGACGGTGGCTGACGTACGGGGCGGTCGCGCTGGTCTCCCTGTTCGTCGGCGTCGGCATCGGCGCCGGCAGCGGCTCGGCGGACACCGTCGAGGAGACCGCCGACACCAAGGCCGCACCCCGCCCCACGGTCACCGTCACCGAGACCGTTGAGGCCGAAGCCCCCGAACCCGCCCCCACCGTCACCGAGACGGTCACCGCCGAACCGAAGAAGACCAAGAAGCCCGGCCCGCCAGCTGCCTTCTCCGGCGACGGTGAGTATCTGGTCGGCGAGGACATCAAGGCCGGCACCTACAAGACCGCCGGGCCGGTGGACGAGTTCGGCTGCTACTGGGAACGGGCCAAGGACGCCAGCGGCGAGTTCGACTCCATCATCACCAACAACAACCTCACCGGGCAGGGCCGGGTGAAGCTCAACAGCGGCGAGTACTTCAAGACCAACGGGTGCCAGGAGTGGAAGAGGGTGGGATAAGGCAGGTGCCCGGGATCAGCTCGGGGGCTACCGGCAAGGTTGACAACAAATCCGTAACAGTGGGTGTCGACTGCTTCGCTGAGGTGCAGCCCGACAGGGCGCGTCGGCTGCTGGCTGTCTCTGCCGGATGAGCTCCTGAGGATTCACACGGCGGATCACCAGGTGGACATAGGCGGAGATTTGAGAGTTTTCGATTTACAAGTGCACGGGATCAGCGCTTTAGGTGGCACCACCACTTATGTGGGCCGCAACCATGCGCTATCTCTAGTGGTCCATAAGGTGCAGCTCGTGAAGTGGGGGGTCTGCTTCGCAAGTGCGCCCATGGCGGGACAGGCCGCAACTCAGTAGGACATCGGATGGGGAGCCGAGGCAGAACGTGGATTTCACTCCGTACGCCGCATGGCAGAGGGTGCTCGAGGAGGCATTCTTCAGCCCGGCGTGGGACGGCCATCCGGTCGTCATGTACATGGATGACGATGAGGCGGCAAACATGCAGCGCAGCCTCAGCCTGGAAGTACCGCTTGCCGAAGCGGTGAGCCGCGTCATAGCGGTCGGCGGTACGAAGCCGTATGAGCAGGTCGAGCGGTACGAGCTGAGCCACCGCAGCGACGACAGGGCCCCGGCCGTGCTTCCCCTCCTTGCCTGCTCAGTCATTGCGGCCACCCGCATGGCCAACGACGGGATCAGACGCGCCACGAACTACCACAGCCACTTCTCACAGCTGCTCGCCGGACGTGAGGGGGTGCTCACGTCGGCCAAGCACCAGAGCGTGGCAGGCATGTGGCAGCGGCTGGCCTCCTGGCAGCACCGCTGGGGCACCTACCGGGGGATCTGCACCATCCCCTCTCCGGCGGACCTGCCGCACAACCAGGCCCGCATCGGCTACGCACTGTCGCAGGCAGTCCTCCGGGGAACTGACCGGCAGCTGCTGCCGAAGTTCTTCGAAGCGGTACGGCAGCACCACCGCACGGTCTGGCCCCTGCCCGGCGCCGTCCTCGTGGAGTACCTTGAGAAATGGGGTCAGGCCTACTCCTTCTCGCCCAAGTTCCTGCAGGCCGTCAAGCACCCGGAGTTCCGGCCGCTCGTTGAGAAAATCCTCGGGAACTTCGCCAACGTCTGGGACGGTTCTCCCTACTTCGTGGGGCAGGGCATCCCCCGGGCCGAGCTGCTGGTCCGCTTCGAGAGCCGAAAGCTCGGCTGGCTGGCGAAGCTCTCCAAGCCGGGAGAGCCGGAGTACGAGCTCTCTGGTGGAGTGCGGATGCGGAGGCTGGGAGAGACCGGGTACTACGCGCTGGACGGTCTGAAGCTGCCCGACGACCGCTCGCTGCGCACCGGTGTCCAGCTGGCGGGCGAGGGGATCGTGGTAGGCCGTCCGGCCTCCTCCCTCGTACTGCTGCGGCAGAACAACGACCTGGACTGCTTCACCAGCGTCGACCGCTTCGTTCCGGGCGAGCAGCACATGCTGCTCGCCGCGCCGGAAGCGCAGCGGGACGTCGAGACCGTGCTGGAGCGCGCGGCGTCACCTGGAATTGAGCCGAAGCGGGGGTGGCTCTCCTGGATGCCGGAGGGGTGGTCCCTGCACCACCGGGTCGTCTTCGACGACGCGGTCACCCTCCGGCAGGCGATCCGCGATGTCCAGGGTGCGATGCTCGCGGTTCAGCCCGCGCCGCAGTACAAGCCTTACCTCCAGGGAGGACTGCCTCTCGCACCCAAGTTCAACAAGCGCCTCTACCTCGTGGGAGGAGAGCCCGACCTCGTACTCCCTGACGGCGCGACCGGTGAGGCCCTGCTGGACGGACAGCCTCCGCGGCCGCCGTTCAAGGCCCGCGGCGTGCCGGTAAGCCTGTGGCAGAGAGGACTGCCCGCGGGACAGCACCGCATCCAGATGGAGGACGCCGAGGTCACTTTCCTCACGGCTGAGGAGGCGCCAGCCGCTGCGGACCCGGAGCGGGTCGCCGGATTCAGGCATTCCGGAACCCGTGCGGACGCCTTCGCCATGACGAAGGACGAGGGCACGGGACTTCTGCGGGGTGCTCAGCTCGGACAGGCAGGTAGCGGTGCCGTGCCGCAGGTCGCCTTCTGCCGCAGGGGAGCGGAGAGGACGGTGTTCGTGGCATCCGACGGACGCGCGTGGGAGGTCGCTGAACCGGTCACTCCCACGTGGTGGGAACGGCTCCCGGAGACACCCTCCGACTACTACTTCGAAGTCGAGCTCCGCGGCTGCGGCGGCTGGATCGTCCAGTTCAGGCGTGGAGCGTGGCACGTGGATCCGGTGAGCCCGCAGGAGCCGGACTTCAGTGCGGGGCCGGAACACCGGGGATGGGCGGCGGCAGTGCTGGACGCCGCGGAAGGGAGCGGGGATCCGCTGTGGCAGTCGTACGTGCGCAGAGCGCAGGAGGTCCGCAAGTGAACTCCGTGGGCGACCTGTTGATGCGATGGGTCAGCGAACTCGGCGGTGGCAAGGTGGCGGACCTGCGGGCCGGCGTGCTCAGGACCGCCCGCAGCCGGGGTCTGAACGTGCGGGACGGCGCGGAAGGGCGCTGGATCCGGGACATGTCGGCCCTCGGCCACCTTGACATCGACTGGAGGCGCGGAGTGTGGTCCGCAGCTCCGCCCGTCCTGACCCGCCTGCCCTTCTCCGACGGCCTGGCACTGATCACGGGACGGCGCACCGCGGCACTTGGACGCGCGGTCGACCAGGCCGCCGAGGAATGGGCCGTCGTCCTGCCGGTCGTCAATGAAACCGCTGAGGGGGATATCCCCGTCCCCCGGTCCCTCCTGCTCCAGTACGACACCCCTGACGAACTGCCTGACCGGGCGGATGAACTGGGCTGCTCCTACTCCCCGTGCGCGGCGCTCCAGACGTTCTCCCTGCTCCCGGACCTCGAGCCGGGGCCGCCCGCCGCGCCTCCGGCACCCGGCAACGTCCAGACCGTCGAGAAGTACGACCCGGTCAAGCGCACCTACGAACCTGCGGACTCCTACAGCCAGGACGGTCTGTACCGGTGGCGGGGCGCCGACTGGTCACGGCTCGTGCAGATCAGGCGCGGCAGCGGGTTCCAGAGCACGGAACACGAGTACGGCGTGTACCTGGAACTGGAGCGCACCGGCACGGGAAGCATCCGGTGGCAGCCTGAATCCGGGACCGGGCGGGAACGGGTCGGCACGCTTTTCGTGGACTGGGGCGCGCCCCTGCCACCGTTGCACGCCCGTGCCGCCGTCCTGTGCACAGGACTCCAGCCACGGTTCAGCAGCGTCGCCGAGACTGTCCGCTACGACAACGTTCCCCGTGCGGCCGCCGAACGGCTCGCACGCTCCCTCCGGCAGGAGCTGGAGATCCACCACCCGAAGAGCACGGCCACCGGAAGGGCGAACTGATGACGGACAGCGATGCGGCGGCCGTGAGCGTCTCGGGCAGCGACATCCCCGGCACTTTCAAGGCGCTACGGACCGCTCTGATGCGCTACTACGACACGCCCTTCGGCGTCGATGACCGCTCCGTGATGGAAGAGCGGCGCATGCTGCTCGACATTGACGGGGGAGCGTGGCGTGAGCCCTTGCTCGAGCTCCGGCCGCAGTACAAATCCAGCGGAGTGCCGCTCGCCGAGTCGTTCCTCGCCGCCAAGGCTCATCCCCAGGCGGCGGAGTTCGCGCGGTTCACGATGCCCAGTGGTGTGAACAGTCTCTACCAGCACCAGCATGACGCCCTGGTCACCGCCTGCGGGGAGAAGCGAGACTTCGTCGTGACCGCGGGGACCGGCTCCGGCAAGACCGAGGCGTTCATGCTGCCGGTCATCGCCGACCTGGTCGCGGAGTCCGAGGAGTGGACCGGAACGGGTGCCTCGCAGCCGGCGTGGTGGCGCAGGGGCAAGACCTTCGAGCCCAGCAGGCAGAACGAGCACGGGCATCCCGCCGCGGTGCGGGCGCTCATTCTCTACCCGACCAACGCCCTGGCGGATGACCAGCTCGTGCGCCTGAGGCGCGCTCTCGACAGCCAGGAGGCCCGGGACTGGCTGGACCAGAACCGGCGCGGCCACCGGTTCTACTTCGGGCGCTACACCGGGGCCACTCCTGTCTCCGGCAGCTCCGAGTCCCCCCAGGCCGCTGGCCGCCTGCGTGAGTACATGCAGGAACTCGACGCCCGCCAGCAGCGGGCCGGCGGCGAGATCCACGACTTCATGCCACGCCTCGGCGGCGCGGAGATGCACGCGCGCTGGGACATGCAGGCAGCGGCGCCGGACATCCTCATCACGAACTACTCGATGCTCAACATCATGCTCCTGCGCCCGCAGGAAGCCCCCATCTTCGAATCCACGCGACGCTGGCTGCGCAGCACCCGCGGGGCCTGCTTCACCCTCGTGCTCGACGAGCTCCACATGTACCGCGGCACGGCGGGAACCGAAGTCGCCTACATGCTGCGCAACCTGCGCCACCGCCTCGGGCTCGACGAGGCACCGGAGAAGTTCCGTGTGCTCGCCGCGTCCGCCTCGCTGGAAGCCGGCCGGGACAACCACTTCCTGGAGTCCTTCTTCGCGCTGCCGAAGGGCCGCCACCGCGTCATCCCCGGCTCGCTCGAGCTGCCCGAGGACGGGCCTGCCGACCTGTCCGGCCACGCGGCCGAACTCGCCATGGCCGCTGAGGGAGAACTCAGCGAGGAGAGGGCCAGCGAGCTGCTGCACCGGTCCGCTGGGGGAGACGCCCTGGCACGCGTCCTCGCCCCGGAAGGCAAACCCAAGGCGATCGAGATGCCGGCCGTGGCGGACACCCTGTTCCCGGCTCTCAGTGACCCGGGAGAACGCGGGACCGCGCTGCACGGACTCCTCCGGGCACTCGGTGCGTCCACCATGAAGGGACTGCCGAAGCTGCGCGCCCACATGTTCTTCCGGAACATCGACGGCATCTGGGCCTGTTCCGACCCCGAGTGCCCCGACGTCCCCGTCGAGAAGGAGAAGGGCCGCCGGGTAGGACGCCTCTTCCGCGAACCGACATCCCGCTGCACATGCGGTGCGCGAGTGCTTGAGCTGCTGTACTGCCAGAACTGCGGCGATCTCATGCTCGGTGGCTACACCGCTCCGTCCCTGCTCGGCAAGGACTCGTTCCGGGGGGCGCTCCACACGGACTACCCCGAGTTCGACCAGCTGCCTGACCTGGCCTCGGGTGCGCCGAACGCGGGCAACTACGTCGTGTACTGGCCGAGCAAGAACCGGCACGGACTGGACAAGACCGAGTGGGAGGTGTCCCGGGTCAACAACGGTCCCTCAGTGACCTTCCAGTTCCGGGCCAGCAAGTACCATCCGGGTACGGGAAGGCTCGCCAACGACAAGGCCGAGCCCACGGGCTGGTCCTTCCACGCCGTGCCCGACCGGGGACAGGACGGCAAACCCCTGGTGGATCTGCGCGGCCTGAAGGCGTTTCCCACCCGGTGCCCGGCGTGCGGTGACGACTGGGAGATCAGGCGCGGCAAGGACGGCAAGTGGCTCGACCTCGAGGAGCGGCTGCGCAGCGCTCCGGTACGGAGGATGCGTACTGGTTTCGACAAGATCAACCAGGTACTGACCAGCGAAGCCCTTGGACACATGCCGGACGGCGAGCGTAAGATCATCGCTTTCTCCGACAGCCGCGACGATGCCTCTGACCTCGCCAGCGGCCTCGCACTGCGCCACTACCAGGACCTTCTCAGACTTCTGACCGCGCGGGCTGTGGCGGACCAGGGCGACCCGTTCGAGGACCTGCAGCTCGTCAAGGCGTACTACGAGAAGAAGTCGCCCGACCCGGACCAGATGAAGGCGGCAGCCCGGAGGCTGCGCGACCGGCACCCCCGGGAGTTCTCCGAGCTCAAGGACATCCTCACGGACGATCCTATGGCGGACCCGGCGAAGCAGCCCGAACTGGAATCGGTGCTGGGCCGCCTCCCCTCCCTTACGGACCTTCAGTACGACCTCCGGGGAATGGTCCTGGAACGGGGCCTCAACCCCGGAGGCCCCGCCGCCTCCCTTCAGGAGTGCGGCAACGGTGTGCGGTGGACATCGCTGTTCGACTGGAAGGGGGACAAGGGGATCCGCGCAGGGCTCGAGCCCGAACAGGAGGAGCTGCTCAAGCGCCTCAACGAAAGCCTCGGACGGGAGTTCCTCCTGGGCCTGTTCTCAAGTGCGGGAAGGGACTTCGAATCCCTCGGCCTGGGCTGGCTCAGCCTGGCCACTGACCGTTCCCCGCTGGACACGGCACCGGATTCCGATGTGGCGGTGGCGCGCGCCAGCCTGAGAATCCTCGGCCACATGCGCCGCTTCTCCGGACTGAGGGCAGGGCTTGAGAAGGCTCCGGCTCCCTTGAGGAGGTACTGGGAGGACCTCTCCCAGCGGTACGGCGGTGACGTGGAGTCGTACCAGGAGCGGGTCCTGGCGGTATGGGGGCAGGCTGTCGCCCAGTACACCATCGACCCGTCGAAAGTGGCCCTGCGCTCCGGCGACGGCAGAGTGTGGACCTGCTCCGGCTGCCGACGCCCGCATCTGCACCCGGGCACCCTGCTGTGCACCAAGTGCCGTACCGAACTGCCGACAGAACCAGGTAAGTTCATCGGCGCGCTCAACGACGACTACTACGCCTGGAAAGCGGAAAGCCGCACCGGCGACTTCCCGCTGCGTGCCGTGGAGCTCACAGGACAGACGGACCGTCTCGACGCCCAGGCACGGCAAGCACGGTTCCAGAACGTCTACATCGGCGAAGACAGCGTGCCCGATGCGGATGGCATCGAAGTCCTCTCCGTGACGACCACCATGGAGGCTGGCGTCGACGTGGGCTCCCTGAACACGGTGCTCATGGCGAACATGCCTCCGACCCGCTTCAACTACCAGCAGCGGGTGGGACGTGCCGGCCGCCGGGACAGCCCGGCGGCAACGGCGCTGACCGTCTGCCGCGGGCGCAGCCACGACGAGCACTACTTCGCCAGCCCAGAGGAGATCACCAATGCTCCTACCCCCGCGCCCTACCTCGCACTCGGCATGCCGTCCATCTTCAAGCGGGTGCTCCTCGGCGAAGTACTCCGGCAGGCGTTCGAGTCCTTCACGAAGGACGGCAGCCAGAACGACGGTGACATGACCCGAAACGTCCACGGGGAGTTCGGGCTGGCCAGCGACTGGGCCAAGCACCGGCCCGCCGTGCAGAAATGGGTCAACGGCAACGCCGAGGCCATCAGGTCCGCCTCGAAGGCGCTGCAGTCCCACACCCCTGAGCCTGTCGCCTCCCTTGACCCCGTCGCTTGTGTGCTGGAGACACTGGGGGAGATCGACGGCGTCGCGGAGTCGGTCACCGGACATCCGGATCTCAGCCAGCGGCTCGCTGAGTCCGGGCTTCTGCCCATGTTCGGCTTCCCGACCAGGGCGCGGCTCCTCTACACCGAAGTGCCGCAGAAGAACTTCCCCTGGCCGCCCCAGGGCGCTGTGAACCGTGACCTTGCCGTCGCACTCACCAAGTTCGCGCCCGGCTCGGAAACCCCCCGGGACGGACGTCTCTACCAGTCCATGGGCGTGGTCTCCTTCACTCCCGGCTTCCGTGCGCCCAAGGCTGTCGAGGAGCCGTTCGGTCCCGAGAAGAAGCTGGCCATGTGCCGCCTGTGCGCTCACATCGAACCCGTGGACAACGACGCGGAGCCCAAGGAATGCCCTGCCTGTGGTGCGACAGGGCGGAACTACACCGCGTTCCCGATGCGTGAGCCGGCGGGCTTCCGCGCTGGACAGCCCCGCGATTACGACGGCGTGCGCGAGTGGGGCAGCAGCAGCGCCAGTCCGCGGACGGCCGCCAACCTCGAGACGGACGCACCCCGGGTCGAACGCGATGCTGACGACTGGCTCGTCGTCCACTGCGGTACCGGCGACCGCTACACCGTCAACAACAACAACGGACGCCTCTTCCGTTTCAAGAAGGCGGGCTTCCCCTGGAAGGGGTACCACGTCGTCGACAACCCGCGGGCCGCTTCCGACTTCGAAACAGCGCTCGGAGCCACGGAGCACACGGACATGCTGTTCATCGGGGCCCGTGACGCCCTGGACGCCGGACGCGGCCTGCGCTTCGACATGTCGCACTCCGAGCAGGCCAGTGGATTCCCCGACGCCTATCACGGGCGCCGCGCCGCCTGGTACTCACTTTCCGCCCTGCTCCGCCGCGCCGCGGCGCCTCTTCTGGACGTGCAGCCAGAAGAGCTCCTCTCCGGTATTCACGGCTCCGCGTCAGCGGCCTCGCCCGTCATGGCGTACCTCGCCGACAGCCTGGAGAACGGTGCGGGCTTCAGCACGCATCTCGGTTCCCCGGAACGAATCGAGGAGTTCCTCGACGCTGTGGACGACTACGTTGGCGCGCTCCGGGGCGAGCATGCCGCCACCTGCGGGGGATCGTGCTACCGCTGCCTGCGTGACTACTCGAACATGCGGATCCATCCCTTGCTGGACTGGAGGCTTGCTCGAGACCTCCTCGGCGTACTCCGTGGCACCCCCCTCTTCATCGACAGTGCGCATTACGGGAAGCTTCTTGAACGGTGGGCTGAGGACAGGTCCGGACTGGAAGCCCGGATCACGGAGAGCCCTTACGGGAAGTTCGCCCTGGCAGAGGCGGACCTGAGTGAAGAACCGGTAGCAGTGGTGGTGAAGCACCCGCTTGAAGCGCTGCTTCCCGACTGCGAGGCACCGAGGCTGCGGCAGATCACCGCCTACGTCAAGGAGGAGGGCTTGGCGGAGCAGGTCGTCTTCGTCGACGCATACTGTCTTGACCGCATCCCTGCCGCGGTCACCTCGGACATCATCGACTTCGCGGAGGGCTTGTGACCACTGAGTCCGTGCCTTCTGCTGCTGGCCGGGAAACCGGCCAAGCCCCGGTCCGGGAGGCGCTCAGCCGCGCGCAGTTGCTGGAGCGTGAAAGGCAGCGGCGCATGGCTCTGATCGCGGAGCGGGCCCGGGGCGGTTCCGCTCCAGCGACGGATCCAGCCCTTGGCGACGGCATGGCAGAACCAGTAGCGGCGGCGGACCAGGCCGACGATGCGCCGCCTGCGGTGCCTGCCGGCTTCGGTACCCGGGAGGCGTGGCAGGAAGCTCTTCGCGCAGCGGCTCTCATCGCGGAGGCGGTGCGCGAGACAGGCCAACCCTGCGAAGGACTGGGAGACGGGTGGTCCGCACTCACGGCACACGAGCTCGCCAGGGCAGTCGTGCAAGTGGTGCGATGCCTGGCTTCCATGGAGGCAGTGAGGTTGCTCGCAGAGGCGCACAACGCCGGATTGCAGGTGTTCTCCGATGCCCAGGCCCTGCGTGCGCGGTTCCTTCTAGATGACCTGAAAGGCCTGGAAGCCCTCGACCGCGGGCTAGAAGAGCCGGAGCCCGAAACTGCGGCTGACCGTACCTGGCGGCTGTATACCTGCTACGAGCGCTTGAAGAACTATCCCGTCGAGGCCAGCGCACAGAGGGAACTCACGGAATACCTTCCTCTGCCTGTGGTTGATGACCTGGTTGACGCCGCATGTCTCACGGCGCGGGCTGTGCCGGAGGGAGGGCCCCGCCGTCTCTACCTCCAAGCACGGCTCACTCCGTCGGGGGTCAGTGCTGACGGCCTGCAAGAACTCGGATGGCACAGTGAGCTGCTCCGGCGTGAGTTCTACACCCGCCTCGCGGACGGGGACGCCTCCGTGCTGGATCAGACATCTGGACTGAGGAGCGGGCAGCGGGAACTCGTCTCCGACCTCAGAACAGTCAGGGAGAGCGGCCGCGTCACGCCTGAACTGAGCAAGAAGCAGTGGTTGTGGCCGGTGCTGGAACGTCTTGCACCGCAGACTCCGGTCGACCTGCGCCGGGACAAGTCGTTCGGACCGTGGCTGCTGGTGCGCCGTATCCAGCGTGCGCTCCGTCTGGCTCACCAGTCACGGCTCCGAGGCGAGGAGCAGAAGCACCTGACTTTGCTCAGGGCCGCCTGGAACGACGCGCACGCTCTGCAGCGCTCCTGGACGTTCGCCGGCTGGGAAGCGAGGAACGTCATGGCTTACCTCCTTGTCCTGCACGGCGATGACGGCCCCCGGTATGAGGAGGCGCTCGACACCCTGAGCTCCGCATCCGGCAGCGGTATGCGAGAGGACAGGCTGCCATGGGAGGCCCGCCGACGCCTGGAAAGCAACCGTGAGGTACTGCACCAACTGGCGCGCCAACGCGAGAGGGACCACATTCTGAACCCCTACCTCGTCCTTGGCGTGCCGGATGGGGCTGACCACTGGAAGGAGCGATGGCGGATACTGCGGCGCAGTCTGGACATGGACGGTGAGGCGCTGGCCAACGAGGCGAAAGACGCGATCGAAGCCTTCGAGCGAGGCCGTGCAACCGTCCCGCCCTACGCGGTGCCCCTTATGCCCGGAAAATGGGCTCACCCGCACGCCGACGTGCCCGAGGCTGTCCGCAATGCCATGCCTATGCCGCGGCAGACGGCACCCGCCACTGACGCCGAGTGTCAGTTCGCGAAGCAGCAAGCGGCAGCGGCCATTGTGGAAACCGCATGCAACACTATGGGTTTGCCTCCTGTGGGCGAGTCCTCCGAAGACCTTCTCCGAAAGAGCAGCAGCGAGTGAGCAGCACCAAGGGATCCGGCGCAGACCGACCCTCGCCGAAGGGGCGCAGCCCGCAGGGCAAGAAGAACGCCGCCTCGAAGAGCCACGGCCGTAAGGCTGTAGACAAGAAGAAGGTGAAGAGGCCCGCGCCGTCAGACCGTGGTAAACCTGCCGTCGCGGCTGCATCAGGTACTAAGCAGCCTCCCTTCGTCGTCTGTTCGAGCAGCAGCCACCCAGAATGCGAGCCGGGCACCTTCGACGCCGCCGCCTTGCTCAAGTCCGTTCTTGCAGTCGTGGAGCCCAGACTTGAGGAAGGTCTCCGGTCCCTCCAGCAAAGCCTGTCGGTGCCGGGAGACACAGCTTCGGGTGAGCCTGTTTCGCAGGAGCCTGACTTGCGTGCCGTGGGGCGTCAGATCGCCGAGGCACTGCGGGCAGGTGTGATCGAAGGCATGAGGACAAGGGAACGGCATCTGGTTCAGCTGGTACTCATCGACCGGGCAGCGGCCCAGGCCAAGATGCTGCTCCGGCTTCAGGAGCGTATCGGGGCGGAGATCGAGAAGGCCGGTCTCCGGAGAGTGGTCGACCTCAAGGACCTTACGCTGTTCAACTTGGCGGACGGTGCGAGTACGGGAACGGCCGAGAGAGCCGGGGCTGATGTCTTTGAGCTGGTCACACCGGCTTATGTCGATGCTGATTCGGGACGCGTGATCGAACGGGGCTGGGTGCGCCAGGCTCCTTCGCCCGGAGCCGCGCTGCCGCAGGGGAAAACACACGGACGGACGTCCCGGCAGCACAAGGACAAGGAGGACGAGGGCGGCAGTGAGCTTCACCAGTCCGATCCCGGAGCAGAAGGCTTCCCTCGGGCCGCTGACTACAGGAGTGCCTCAGAAGCCCGAGTCCCGCTCGAGCAGCAGTCCGTGAGGGAGGCGGAGGAGAAGCCTGCTGACACGGTTTCTGCCGAGGAGCGCGGCCGTTCTGGCTCCCGGGAAAAGAACAATCCTCATGAAGATGACCGCGGGCCGGATGCGGGGGGCGTCACTCCGGATTACTCGAACGGCGGCAATGAGGTTGAACCCGGCCGCACAGGGCGCAGCGCGCCCATGATTCCGACTTCATTTTTCATCAGACGGCTCCTCGGCGACCCCGCCGAGGAGGAGGAGTCGCAGCGGAGGAACAGTTGACCTACGGAATCGACTTCGGAACCAGCAACTCAGTGGTCGCCCGGTACAACGGTGATACCACCGAGGTCCTTCCTGTCGACAGTGGCAACGTGCCGGCCCAGTGGCGTGAGCCAGAATTTGAAGACCTGTTCCCGTCGGTCCTGTCCGTTCGGGATTTCGAGCAGACCCTGTGCTTCGGATGGGATGCCAAGACGACTACAGGCGAGCCTATTGACGCGGTCAAGCGCATGCTCGGCACTCGGTCTGCAGGAATGGAGCAAGCCAACGAGGACACCCCGCTCCTAGAGGAGCATCACGTGTGGATTGGCGGTGAGCCGTTCCGCAGCACGGCCGCTGCGGCCGCTCTTTTCGCTCAGATGAAGACGGCCGCGTCACGGCACCTGCTTGATCTGTCCGAGGCGGTTGTCACTGTGCCCGCGAACGCCACGGGAGGTGCCCGCTACCGGACGAGAGCTGCGGCACGCCTCGCTGGCATAAAAGTCAAAGCGCTGCTCAACGAGCCCACTGCCGCCGCTATTTCCTACGCCACAGATGTAGACATACCCGGACGGCTCCTCATTTTCGACTGGGGCGGCGGCACGATAGATGTCACCGTGCTCGACTATGACGGTAAGTACTTTGAGGAGCTCACATCCCGGGGCATTGCCGCACTGGGAGGGCTAGAGTTCGATGAGGCGCTGGCGCGCATTTTCCTGCAAAAGGCCGGTCAGGTGCCGGAGAGTCTGACGCTGCAGGAGCGCAACCGCTGGAGGCGTGATGTCGAGTTGACCAAGATCGCTCTGTCCCGGAGGGACATAGGAGAGATGGATGTCGACTTTCCTGCTTTGGGCACAAGTCTGAGGGTGTCTAGAGAGGAGTACGCTGCCGCAGCGGCCCCGCTCATCGAGCGCGCAATGGATCCTCTGAAGCAGTGTCTCGATGACCTGGGTATTGGTCCTGCTGATATCGATGCAGTACTCATGATCGGTGGTACCTCGCAGATTCCTGAAGCGCGTGATGCGGTCGGCAGTCTCCTGGGGGCTGACCGCATTGTAGATCCGGGCTTGTGTCATCCCATGACTGCGGTGGCGCGCGGCGCGGCTGTTTACTCGGCCGCACTCGACAATCACATGGACCGGGAGCGCTTCAGCCTGGTAACCAACTACGACTTGGGCACGGCCATCGCAGGGGGCGCCCGTAAGGGTTTTGTACCGATCATCAAGCGGAATCGTACTCTGGCCGCTCGTGGGGAACGGCGTTTTACTCCAGCGAGGGCGAACGCTTTTTCCCTGAAGGTGGAGATCGTCGAGGGGGAAGCAGGGTATGCGGCTGACAGTGACCGGGCTTTCCCTCTAGGGGTGCTCGAAGTCCGCCTTCCAAGGCCCGAACAGGATCCGGAGCGAAACGCTGTAGTCATTGATTTCAGGTACGATCACAGCGGAATCTTGCGGGTTAAGGTGGTGCACGAAGCTACTAATAAGCTGCTGATGGAGGCAGAGATTGACTCCTTCGGCAAGGATGGTACGCCGCTGCAGCAGGGGCTCGACGGTGAGCTGCATCGACTTCTCGCCCATGCGGACGTTCCGTTTCTGCAGAATTCTGGTGCAGAAACGGGTCAAATTAAGGAATTTTTGGGATTGGGTTCCGGTATTCCTGATCCGGGAGGCGCTGAGACGTCAGTGCAGTCCGTTCCCGATGCTGATCTATCGGTTAATGGTATTCCTCAATCCCGCATATAAAAGTCAATCTCCCCCGGCCTCGGTAGACCTCTTTCTCTCTTTCAATGCAGGATGAAAGAGGTCTGCTGGCAGATTCGGGAATGGTGTAACAGTTTTAAAACCGTCGGTTGGCGGTTGAGTTGAGATATAGGATCGGTTTTTTGGCCCAGAGCTCCAGTGGGACGAGATTTTTTTACGTCAACTCATCTCCGCTTGGGCCCTCTTGCTGGCCGGGCCTGCTATGTGACGCATTCGTCTCGTTGGTATGGTCGCTGGGAGAGCTGCCGCAGGTTGAATGCCCACCAACAGGTCCTGCCCACCCTCGTCCACCTCCGCAAGGGGCGCCCCTACGCTCAGGCCGTAGTCGGAGTCGACGTCGGCGCGACCACGGCCTACTGGTACATCACTGAAGCTGTCGGTCTTTTGACTGCCCCGGCACCTGCGCTCCACTGTCGACCGGTCGGCCGTCGGAAGATTTCACGGGACGGGATGCATAGCCTTGCGGCCATGGCCGACATCCACGAACTCCAGCTCACGCTCGACCTGCCGGGCTCGCTCCCGCCGCAGGACCTCGCCCTGCTCCGCTGGCACCTGGGGGAGGAAGGCGGCCGGCAGGACGACGGTTACGCGTACCCCCTCTGGGCGGACCGGGGGCCGGCGCTGCGGATCGGGGGCGCGCTGGTCGGGGAGCTGTGCTCCGACGGACCGCAGTGGGCGCTGACCGTGCGGCAGGAGGCGCATCCCGACGAGTTCGACGACCTGCGCAGGATGGTGCTGTGGCTCGGCGCGCGCACGACGACCGTGGGCACCGTCGGGTACCTGCGCTTCTACGAGTCCCATGTTCCCGACGTGCTGGTCGCGGAGGAGGGGGTCGTCCGCAGCGCGGTCCTGCGGGTGGAGAAGGTCCTCGAGTCGGCGACCGAGGTGATCCCCGACCCCTACGCGTGAGCCGAGGCGGCCCGGGACCTCCGTCCGCACCGGCCTACTCCGGGGGCGTGGGGGTCTCGGGGGTGCGGTACATCGCCTGGACGTCCAGCTCCAGTTGCACGGTCGGGCCGACGACCGCGATGCCCCGGGCCAGCATCGAGCGCCAGTTGAGGGTGAAGTCCTCGCGGTGCAGCTCCGTCTTGGCCAGGGCCGCGCAGCGCAGCTCCTGTTCGTAACCGCCGTTCACCGTGCCGAGGTACGTCGTGTCCAGTCCCACGGAGCGGCTGGTGCCGTGCATGGTGAGCGTGCCGTTCAGCGTCCACCGGGAGCCGCCCCGGTAGACGAACCGGGTGCTGGTGAAGTCGATGTAGGGGTAGTGCTCGACGTCGAGGAAGTCGGCGGAACGCAGGTGGTTGTCACGGGTCCTGTTGCCCGTGGTGATGCTGGCGGCGTCGATGCGCACCGAGACCTGGGAGTCGCCCATGTCCGGGGTGACGCGGATGCCGCCGGTGAAGCGGGTGAA
The DNA here is from genome assembly GCF_002114215.1 of Streptomyces sp. 13-12-16. Lineage (GTDB taxonomy): Bacteria > Actinomycetota > Actinomycetes > Streptomycetales > Streptomycetaceae > Streptomyces. The sequence continues at coordinate 17,308 of NZ_NCTE01000877.1, forward strand.
GCGTCCGTGGACGTGGGCCATGCCCACGTGCTTGGCGATGAAGCGGATCGCGGTGTGCGGCGGGTCGAACAGCCAGGTGCCGGGCGGCGGCAGTTCCAGCTGGCGTGCGGGCAGCAGCGCGACGCGCGCCGGGGGGAGGGCGGCGCCGGCGGCTATGTCGACGTTGCTGCGGGCCGGGGTGAGGCCCTCAGCCGCGACCATCACGCTGTAGGAGCCGGGCGGGAGCGCCGCCATGAACAGGCCGTACGGATCGGTGGTGCCGTGGGCGGCGACACGGTGGCTGTCCAGGGCGGTCACCGTGACCTCGGCGCCGCCCAAGGGCTGTCCCATGGGATCGACGACCTCGCAGCCGTACGCGCCGGCACCGGCCGGCAGGGGCAGCGAGAGGTCCGGTGCGGCATCGGGCCCGCCGCGGGAACGTCGACGCCGGAGCAGTCCGAGGGCCATGCGGTTCACCTTTCTTCCTGCGTGTCACCGCGGCGAGACTCGCACCGATGGATGTGCCGGCGGTCACCGGGAACCGTCGGGGAAGGGTTGCAAGCGCGATGAAGTCAACTATTAAACGATCATAGGGCAGGCTGGAAGGGGCGGTTCGTCATCGGGGTCGGAGTGCGACATGGCCTTCCCGTGTGCCGGATTGGCGTGAACCGCCGTCATTCCGGCTGTTCGACGGGGTGCGCCGTGTGCGTCGACTGCGGCTCTTTGCTCCGGTGCTGTGGTGAACGCCACCCGGAACCGTGAAGGATTCACACATGGCCCGCGGTCCCGTCACACGGCCCGCACATCGCGCGGGCCGTGCCACCGCACCGGTCGGCTCCGTCCGTCCGCGCGGAAGGAGGAAGCCCGTACGCCGCGTGAGCGTACGGGCGACGGCGACGCCGATGTGGCCGACGCCCGGCAGCGCTCACGGGCGGGCGGACGCACCCCCGTACGGCACCGGCCGGTCGAGGTCCGGGTCGCCGAACTCCGTGCGCAGGGTCTCGAACGCGGTCACCTTCTCCTCGCCGAAGCGGCGGACGTGGGCCGCGTACTCGTCCGGGGTGAGGAACACGGAGGGCCTGGACTTGGTGTGGAACTTGTCCGCGTACATCACCAGCCGCTCCTCCGCCGTCACCGCGAGGTAGTCGTCGGGAGGCAGCGGGAGGCGCTGGGTCTCGATGTCGTGGCGGGTGAGACCTACTCCGGTGTGGTGGGAGCAGAACCGGCACAGGGGCTCGGGGAAGCCCTCCCGGGCGAGGAGTTCGTGGCCGAGCAGGCCGTGGCGGACGTAGTTCTCGTGATCCAGGCGGCCGTCGTCGCCGTAGAGGCGGTAGACGCCGATGTCGTGGAGGAGGCAGCCGGCGCGGACCAGTTCGGCGTCGACGTCGAGGCGCGAGGCCGAGATGAGCCGCTCGGCGACGCTCCAGACGATCTCGCAGTGCGTGTGGACGAGTTCGAACGCCTCGGCGGTGGGCGCGTGCTTCCGGTGCAGCGCGCGGATCTCTTCGGGTCCCGGAATCCTCACCCGGAGAGCGTAACAACCGGTGCTCCGCTCACTCGATCGCGCACTCCTTCACGCTGAGCGGTTCGGTGCTGCCGGCCGGTCTGCTGCACAGGACCTCCGCCTCCGAGACGCCCTCGGCGGTTCTGCGGACCCGGTTGAGGACGATGCTGTGGCCGTGGCGTTCCGCGTACAGGGGCGCGTCGGTGAAGTCGATCGTTCCGGTGGCCATGCCGTCGAGCTTGACGTTCCTGAGGTTGACCCAGGTCGCCGCGCGGCTCTGGCGTACGTCCCCGAGGCTGGCCGCCCAGTACAGGGCGCGCGTGGCGTCGTGGGAGAGGGCCGTCTGCCCGCTCGCGAAGTCGGCGGCGTCGTACGTGGCCTTTCCGCCCTTCAGCCAGGGGAGGTAGTTGGCGGCGTCCTCGTAGAAGGCGGTCCTGGACGAGGCTTCCTTCAGCTCGGCCAGGGCGGCGTGGTACAGCGTGATCCGCGGGGCCACGCCGTCGCGGCCGCCCGTGCCGGAGAACCGGGCCTTGCTCAGGTCGTCACCCGTGAGGATCGAGATCTGCCGGTTCGCACAGCCCGGTTCGGTAGACAGCTGCGTCATCAGCGGTCCGATGTCCTCGACCCGTCCGGCGAAGTAGATCACCGAGGGAACGTTCTCGCCCCGGCAGATGCTCTCCGCGTGCGACCGCAGTTCGGGCTTGCCGTTCGCCACCCGGTAGCGTCGCGCGGGCAGCATCCGGAAGTCCTCCCGGTCCAGCATCTCCCCGCCGTACAGGGCCTGTTCGCTGGTGTAGCGGTCCTGCGACTCCTTGGTGTCGCGGGCCAGCACCAGGGCGTGCGGGGCCCTGTCCCCGGCGCGCAGCTGCCGGGCGACGAGACCGAGCGCCTCGGCCTGGTGCTCGTCGGGAGCCGCGAGACTGAACCAGTTGGAGAACTCCTTCGGCAGGTAGGTCGCCGAGTTGGTGCCGGAGACGATGGGCAGCCCCACCGCGTGCAGCCGGCGGGTGACGTCGGGGCTGCTCTGCAGGTCGCGGCCGAAGCCGACCACTCCGACGACGGTCGGGTCGCGGTCGGCGTACTCGGCGATCGCGTCGGCCGTGACACGCTGGTGCCCCATGTCCGAGCCGCCGTTGGCGAGCAGCACCCGCAGTTTCACCGTGTAGTTCTCATTGACCACCCGCTGGGCGAGGTACACGCCGGTCAGCTCCTCGGCGCCCTTGACCAGGGACGGGTCCACCGAGGAGGAGCTCAGCGGTCCCGCGTACACCACGGTGACGTAGGCGTCGGGGTGGTCGCGCAGGACTTCGGTGTTCTCGGCGCGCACCAGTCGCTCCAGCTCCCGCAGCCGCTTTCCCTCCCCGGTCGTCCCACCGCTCAGGTGTGCGCCGAACCGGACGCCTCCGGCGGCTATGCCGACGCACTCCGTGCCGCCGCCGGGCGCGGGACGCCGCTCGGTGTCGCGGTCGGCGGTCAGCAGGCCCGCCGAGCAGTACGTCCGGTGCAGTTCGCGGGCGTGGACGACGCCCGCGGTGACGACCAGGGCGAGGACGAGGAGCAGGCTGTGCGCCGACCACACCAGGCGGGCCAGGGGCGGCCGGTGTCCGGCCCTGACGCACCGCCAGTCCGTCTGCCGCAACTGCACCAGCTCGCCGGGGGGCAGCGGGATCCTCAGTACCCAGGGCAGGGCGTTCGTCCTGCTCGGTGACTGATCGGCCCGGAGGTTTCCGGCCCATTCGTCGTACCAGTGCCGCAACCGTTGGGGGAGACGCGAGGGCTGGGACGGGGACTGCCGCGGCCGGTTCACCGGAGGGCCGGCGTCCGCGCCCCGGTCCAGCAGGGCCGCGTCGTCCGCCGCCACGCTCGCCACGATCAGCAGCGGGTCGAGCTCGCTGCGCCGGCTGCGGACGTCGCTGACCGCCCTGATCAGCTCTATGCCGCCGTTCTCCCGGCCCACCCGGCGCAGGAACAGCACCGGCGGGCGCGTCCGCTTGAATCCCCGCAGGTCCCAGCTGCCGCGCCGGTGGTTGTCCCGCAGGTCCTCGAAGAGTGCCAGTACGTACAGCTGGAGGGGGAACGGGCCGCCCTCGCGCATGGCCTCGGCCACGTCGTAGGCGCGGGCCGCGATGGCCCGCCAGGAGCGGACGGGCCGCAGCAGCCGCACGCTGGTGGACTGGCGGCGGGCGGCGGACTGGAGGAACGTCGTGGTCAGGAACCACCGGCTCTCCCTGCGCAGCCACAGGAAGAGGGGAGCGCGCCCGGGGACGTGGTTGAGGCCGGCGAGGAGGATCATCAGCCCTATGCCCGCCAGGACGGCGATGTACCACTCGGGGCGGGTGAGCAACGCGGTGAAGGCGCCCAGGACGCCCATGGGGAGGAACTGCTGCACGTCGTTGAGCAGTACCTGCCGGTGCCGGCGCGAGGGTCTGCGGGGGCGCCAGCGCTGCTTGGCCAGGATGCGCAGCAGATGTGTCTGGGCCCGCTCCCGCTGGGCGTTCCCGTCCGGAGTGCCGCCGGGGGCGGTCGGCCAGTGCTCGCGCATCTCCGGGTCTTCGGTGGCCTCCTGGAGGGCGCGCACCAGGTTGAGGCGGGGGAAGGAGTAGGGGCGGTAGGAGGCGGACCGGTCGCCCCACTTCCCGGGGTCACCGAGGTCGACCAGGAGCCGCGCGGCCCGGGCGGCCGGATCGAGCTCCCCCGGCTGCGGTTCGGTCGGGGCTACGGCCAGGCGCGTACCGTGACGCTGCTGTCCCTCGCTCAGCTCGTCGACGAGTTCGGTGACCCGGTCGTCGTCGGCGGGGTCCTCGGCGTGCAGCACGATCACCGGCATCGGGGGATCGCTGGTCCGGAAGTCCTGGACCAGCGACTCCAGCTGTCGCTGGACGTCGATCCCCGCCTCGGTCGACATGCCCGGATGGCCGCCCGGGCAGTCCTGTGGGAAATTCTGGTCACCGCCGTGCACGGACACCCCCCGTGGTCGTAAGACACATGTGTCGCAAGCGCCTTGTGAGGATAACTCCCACCCCTGACAACCGCCCCCGGCGCAACGGCGGTCCGTCGGGGGGCTGCTGTGCCGTGGTCGATGGGGTCGCCTTCGGCGGGCGGTGTCACACGATCGGGTGGTGCTGTGCGATGCGGGCACGTGCGGGACGGGCGGTCCGTTCGATCCGGTGACGGGAACATCTCCCGCCCTCACACGACACGGACGACCGGAGCACATCATGAGCCTGCATCTCCACCGCAACCCCGACGGCACGACGACCGGGCGGAACGAGGCCACCGGCTTCACCGTCACACACGCCGAAGAGGAGGAGGTGAAGCGGCAGTTGTACGAGGACGCGGGGTGGGCGTACACGCCGCCACCGCCTCCTGTCCCGCCGGGGTTCCACCGGTTCGCCCTGGTGCACGACGAGTTCGAGCACACCGGGTTCGGGGACGAGCGGTACGCGGGGGTGAGGGCACGTCCGCCGGAGGGGTGCGCGCCGGTCGACCGGGGTTGTTTCGCCCTGGAGTGCGAGCGGCCGGGGAAGACGCTGCTGGACGCGGTCGCCGGTACCGTCGCGGAGGTCCGCCGTGAGCACGGGCTGGTGATGAACAGCCTGGGTGTCGAGAAGCCGGGCGAGTGGTACGGGGCCGACCGGGACGGCCGTGCGGGGGCGATCGCCGCTCACCTGATGCTGACGGCGATCCACCGGGCCCGTGTGCTCGGCTACGGGCGCAAGGACCTGGTCCGGCTCCTCGACGCGGCGGGTGTCGAGTAGCGAGCAGGCGGCGGGACGAGGGGGCGGGGGCCCCGAGGTCACACCGTGGGCTGCCGGGAATCCGGTTCGGTGACTCGGCTACCGGCGCCCCGCTGGACGCGGGGCCGCCGCCCGCGGTTGCGAGGCGGCAGTCGGCCGGCTCGGGTCACCCGGGCGGCACCTCGGGCCATCCGATCGGCACGGAGGGCGGACCGGACCGCACCGCACCGCCACGGTCGTGCGGCACCCGGTCGTGAAGCGCCCGCCCGTGGAACGCCGGGTCCGCACCCCCTGGCCGGCCGTCAGTTCGTGACCAGTTCCCGCCGCACCTCGGGCCCGGCGGGAGCCGTCTCCACCCGGGACGTCCGCCACAGCCACAGCACGTCCCGGCCGAACGACCACACCAGCAGCCCCAGCGCCAGCACCACCACACCGACGTTGACCACGTGCGGCAGCAGAGCCGCCCCGGCCAGCAGCAACAGCACGCCCTGGAGCGCGGCCACCGTCTTGCGGGCCGTGCTCGGCGGGAGCGGCGCGGTCAGCCAGGGCCAGACACGCGCGGCGGCCACGAAGACGTACCGCATACCACCGATGAGGAGCACCCATGGACCCATCGCCATCGACACGTACACACTCAGCACCAGGATCAGGAACGCGTCCACCTCCATGTCGAAGCGGGCGCCCAGCGGAGTCGACGTACCGGTCCTGCGGGCCACCTTGCCGTCCACGCCGTCCAGGATCAGGGCCACGGCGGTCAGGCCGACGAAGAGCGAGACGGGCGGTGAGTCCTGGAACGAGTCGGCGACCAGCGCGGTGACCCCGCCGACGAGGGTGGCGCGGCCGAGCGTGACCCGGTTGGCCGCGCCGAAGGAGCGCAGCCGGGACCGGTGCAGGGCCCGGGAGAGCACCGCCCAGGTGGCGATCGCGAACGCGAGGCCGGTCAGCCAGCCCGCAGGGCCCATGCCGATCGCCGTACCGATCAGGGCCAGCAACAGGACCTGTACGCCCGCCCCCACGGCGGTCTCCTGCTGTACGAGCCTCGCGTCGTAACTGTTGTTCAGGGCCACCGAACACCCTCCGGCCGTGTGACAGAGTCGATCAACGCCGCTACCTTGTGCGCGGCCTGTGCACCACTCGGTACGCGCGCGGCTTCCCGATCGTTCAGGAGGAACTCGATGAACCGCACCGCACGTGCGTTCTGGCTCGACTCGCCTGGCCGAGGGGTGATCCGTGAGGTCGACCTGCCCGCCCCCGGCGCGGACGAGGTGCTGGTGCGCTCGCTGTACTCCGGGGTGAGCAGGGGCACGGAGACGCTCGTCTTCCGCGGTGGGGTACCGGAAAGCCAGCACGCCGCCATGCGGGCACCGTTCCAGGAAGGTGACTTCCCGGCCCCCGTGAAGTACGGCTACCTCAACGTGGGAGTGGTGGAGGAGGGACCGGAGGCGCTCGTCGGGCGGACCGTGTTCTGCCTGTATCCGCACCAGACGCGGTACGTCGTCCCGGCCGGCGCCGTCACGCCCGTGCCCGACGGCGTGCCCGCCGGGCGGGCCGTGCTCGCCGGCACCGTGGAGACCGCGGTCAACGCGTTGTGGGACGCCGCGCCGCTGGTCGGCGACCGGATCGCCGTCGTCGGCGGCGGGATGGTCGGCTGCTCGGTGGCCGCGCTGCTGGCACGGTTCCCCGGCGTACGGGTACAGCTCGTCGACGCCGACCCGGCGCGCGCGGGCACCGCGGCGGCGCTCGGCGTCGGGTTCGCACTGCCCGGGGACGCGCTCGGCGAGTGTGACCTGGTCGTGCACGCCAGCGCCACCGAGCAGGGACTCGGCCGGGCGCTCGAACTGCTCCGCCCCGAGGGCACCGTCGTCGAACTGAGCTGGTACGGCGACCGGAAGGTGAGCCTCCCGCTGGGCGAGGCCTTCCACTCCCGGCGACTGGTCATCCGCAGCAGCCAGGTCGGCACCGTCTCCCCGGCCCGCGCGAACCGGAGCTACGCCGACCGGCTCGCCCTCGCCCTCGACCTGCTCGCCGCCCCCGCCCTCGACGCCCTCGTCACCGGCGAGTCCGCCTTCGAGGAACTGCCCGACGTCATGCCCCGCCTCGCCTCCGGGGAGACCCCGGCCCTGTGCCACCGCGTGCGCTACGACACCCCGTAGCGGGGCCGGCACGCCTGACCTGAGAAAAGACGTAGCCGACGCTGAACAGGGGAAGGCAGTCAGCCGTACTACACGGCATCCCCGTCGGAGATCGGCCGGGGAGCAGACGCGCCGCACCTGGAGGGTCGTCCGTTGTTCAGCATCACCGTCCGCGATCACATCATGATCGCCCACAGCTTCCGCGGCGAGGTCTTCGGACCGGCCCAGCGCCTGCACGGAGCCACGTTCCTCGTGGACGCCACGTTCCGGCGCGAACAGCTGGACGAGGACAACATCGTCGTCGACATCGGCCTGGCCACGCAGGAACTCGGGGCCGTCGTCGGCGAGCTGAACTACCGCAATCTCGACAACGAACCCGACTTCGCGGGGGTCAACACCTCCACGGAGTACCTGGCCAAGGTCATCGCCGACCGGCTCGCCGAACGCATCCGCAAGGGCGCGCTGGGCGAGGGGGCCAAGGGCATCGCGGGCATCGCCGTCACCCTGCACGAGTCGCACATCGCCTGGGCGAGTTACGAGCGTGTGCTGTGACCGATACGACCATGGACGTGACCGGCACGGCCCCCGACCGGGCCGGCACCGCCCGCCTGGACTACGTTCCCCGGCAGGCGTCCTTCCCGAGGAACGGCGGGATCATCCCCATGTCGCTGCGCTCCGTGCACTTCGTGATGCCGGGCGGTGTCGACGACCCGGCCGCGCCGAGCGGCGGCAACGCCTACGACCGGCGCGTGTGCCTGGACCTGCCCGGGTTCGGCTGGCAGGCGCACCGGCACGCCGTGGCCGGTGACTGGCCCCGGCCGGACGCCGCCGCCCGCGCGGAACTCGCCCGCACCCTGCGCGAACTGCCGGACGGCGCCGTCGTCCTGCT
>NZ_NCTE01000878.1 GCF_002114215.1 Streptomyces sp. 13-12-16
GAGCAGGCGGGCCCGGTCGGTGCCCTGCGCGGCGCTGTCGAGAAGGGCGCGCCGCAGGTAGCGGGCCGCGGCGTCGGGGGCGCCCCGGCGCAGGGCGGTGTCGGCGGCGGACCGCAGGACGTCCACGGTCCAGGGCTGGTGACGAGTGACGACGGCCATGAGCTGCGCGGCGACCCGCTCGGCGGGGCGGCCGGAGGTGTAGAGCAGCGCGGCCGCCTCGTCGTGGAGCTGCTCGCGCCGGACCATGGTCAGGGTCGACTCGACGGCGTCCCGTACGACCCGGTGGACGAAGCGCGGCTCGTCGTCCGCGGCGACGAGTCCGAGGTCCGCCAGGGTGCGCAGCGCCGCCGGGTAGCCCACGGAGTCGAGGCCTGCCAGACGGGCAACGTTGTCAGGGTCGACGTGGTCGCCGAACACCGCGATGGCGGCCGCGAGGTCACGGACCGGCTGGGCCTGGGTGCGCAGGATGCCGGCGAGACGCTCGCGCAACTGCGAGGGGCGCAGCGACCGTGCCCGGTCGGCGTGTTCGGCGAGCGGCCGCAGACCGGCGTGCTCCATGCCGAGCAGGATGGACATCAGGAACAGGGGGTTGCCGACGGCCGTCTCGTGACAGGCGTGGACGAAGGTGTCGTCGCCGGGCTCACCGAAGTGTTCGCGCACCAGCTCGCGGGTGGCGTCGAGGCTGAGCGACGCGGGCCGCAGGCACTGGGTGGCGGCCTCCCTGACTTCCCGCACCAGGGTGTGCTGGGTGCGGGGGTCCCCGTCGCGCAGGGCGCACACGACGACGGCCCGCAGACCGTGCAGCCGTTTGGCGAGGTAGGTGAGCCAGCGCAGGGAGGGCACGTCGGACCACTGGAGGTCGTCGACGAGGACGAGGAGTCTGCCGTCGGCGCTGACGTTGGCCAGGAGGGACAGCAGGCCGTGCAGGACCGCCTCGGTGGCCGCGGCGGCCTGGTCCGCTCCGGGTGAGGCGCTGTCGTCGGCGAAGACGTGCCGGGCGAAGGAGGCGTGGGCGTCCATCCAGCGGGCGCGGGTGTCCTCGGACGACTCGGACAGCAGGTTCTCGAAGAGCTGCCTGACGACTCCGAAGGCGAAGTCCTGTTCCATGGGCGCCGCGTTGGCCCGCAGCACCCGGATGTCGTCGTGGCCGTCGGCGAGCGCGGGCAGGGACCGCAGCAGGGCCGACCTCCCGATGCCGAGCGGGCCGGTGACCAGGATCAGGGAGGACCTGCCCCGGCCGGCGGCGGCCAGCGCCGCATCGACCAGGGACGTCTCGGTGGTGCGCTCCAGCAACATGCGGTCAGTCGTCCTCCGTGCCTTGGACCAGGGCGCGCAGGTCGTCGCGCCCCCGGATGCGAAGCTTGCGGTAGACACCGCTGAGGCGCAGCTCCACGGTGCGGGTGGTCACCGACAGCGCGGCGGCTATCTCCCGGTTGGCGAAACCCCGGACGGCGAGCGCGGCGGCGGCCCGCTCCCCCGGTGAGAGGCTCCGCCACGCGAGCACCGGTATGTCGGCGAGGGTCTGCGGGGGCACGGGAACGCGTGGCCGGCGTACCGCGGTGCCGGGCGGTCCGGCGTTTCCGGTGCCGGCTCCGCCCGTCACCGGTGCGGCGACGGCCGTCGCGCGGTCGGG
>NZ_NCTE01000879.1 GCF_002114215.1 Streptomyces sp. 13-12-16
CGCCGACCGCGACGCCCTCGCGGCCGTCCTCGCCGCCGTCCCCGAGGACGCCCCGCTCACCGGTGTGGTGCACGCCGCGGGTGTCGGCCAGGCCGCGCCCCTGTCCGCCACCCCGCTGGCCGGCACCGCTGCCGCGATGGCCGCCAAGACCCTCGGCGCCGCCCACCTCGACGCCCTGCTCGACGGCCACGACCTGGACTTCTTCCTGCTGTACTCGTCCGTCGCCGGAGTGTGGGGCAGCGCCGGGCAGAGCGCCTACGCCGCCGCCAACGCCTACCTCGACGCCCTCGCCGAGCACCGGCGCGCCCGCGGCCTGGCCGCCACCGCCATCGCCTGGGGACCCTGGGCCGAGACCGGCATGGCCCACGCGCACCACTCCGTCTCCGACACCCTCGAACGCGGCGGACTGCGTCTGCTGGCCCCCGCCACCGCCGTCACCGAGCTGCGCCGCGCCCTGGTCCGGCGGGACACCGCGGTCACCGTCGCCGACGTCGACTGGGGTCGGTACCACCCGGTCTTCACAGCCGCGCGCGCCAGCCGCCTGTTCGACGAGATCGACACCGTACGCGCCCTGACCGCCCCCGCGGACACCACCGCGACCGTCTCCGAACTGGCCGGACGGCTGCGCGGACTGACCGGCGACGAGCAGCAGCGGCTGCTCCTGGACCTGGTGCGCTCCGAGGCCGCCGTCGTCCTCGGCCACACCTCCGCCGACGGCGTCCCCGCCAGGCGCGCCTTCCGCGACGCGGGCTTCGACTCGCTGACCGCCGTGGAACTGCGCAAGCGCCTCGCCGCGCTCACCGGCCTCGCCCTGCCCACCACCCTGGTCTTCGACCACCCCAACCCGGCCGCCCTCGCCCGCCACCTCCGGGACGAACTCCTCGGCACCGGCGACGGCGCGTCGCCCGCCACCGCCGGCCCGGCCGCCGCCGACGAGCCCATCGCCATCATCGGCATGAGCTGCCGCTTCCCCGGCGGCGCCCGCTCCGCCGACGCGTTCTGGCGGCTCGTCGCCGACGGCACCGACAGCATCTCCGACTTCCCCGTCAACCGCGGCTGGGACGCCGACGCCCTCTACGACCCCGACCCCGACAACCCCGGCACCACCTACTCCACCCTCGGCGGCTTCCTGCACGACGCGGGCGAGTTCGACCCCGGCTTCTTCGGCATCTCGCCCCGCGAGGCGCTCTCCATGGACCCGCAGCAGCGGCTGCTCCTGGAGACCACCTGGGAGGCGTTCGAGCACGCCGGGATCGACCCCGCCACGGTGCACTCCACGCCCACCGGCACCTTCATCGGCTCCACCTACCAGGACTACGGCGTCGCCATGGACGACGGCTCCGCCGGGCACGCCGTCACCGGCTCCAGCCCCAGCGTGCTCTCCGGCCGCCTCGCCTACACCTTCGGCCTGGAGGGGCCGGCGGTCACCGTCGACACCGCCTGCTCCTCCTCCCTGGTCGCGCTGCACCTGGCCTGCCAGTCGCTGCGCAACGGCGAGAGCACCCTCGCCCTCGCGGGCGGCGCCACCGTCATGACCAACCCGATGTCCTTCATCGCGTTCAGCCGGCAGCGGGCGCTGGCCCGCGACGGACGCTGCAAGGCGTTCTCCGACGACGCCGACGGCATGACCCTCGCCGAGGGCGTCGGCGTCCTCGTCCTGGAGCGCCTCTCCGACGCCCGCCGCAACGGCCACGAGGTCCTCGCCGTCGTCCGCGGCTCCGCCGTCAACCAGGACGGCGCCTCCAACGGCCTCACCGCCCCCAACGGCCCCTCCCAGGCCCGCGTCATCCGCCAGGCACTGAACGCCGCCGGACTCACCGCCGACGACATCGACGTGGTCGAGGCGCACGGCACCGGCACCGCGCACGCG
>NZ_NCTE01000880.1 GCF_002114215.1 Streptomyces sp. 13-12-16
GGGCGTCGGCCGCGCCGCGGCGGCGCGCGGTGCGGGGCGCGGCGACCGGTGAGATGCGGGGCATGTGGGTGGCCACCGTCACCAACCGGGACTGGCCCTCCCGGCCGGGGCTGAGCGCCGCGCGGCAGCGCGCCGAACTGCTCGGCCACCTCGACACGGCCGTCCGCGACCGCCTCAACACCGTGATCTTCCAGGTGCGGCCCACCGCCGACGCGCTGTGGCCCTCGCCGTACGAGCCGTGGTCGCAGTACCTCACCGGCACCCAGGGCGCCCATCCCGGCTGGGACCCGCTCGGCACGGCCGTCGCGGAGGCCCACGCCCGCGGTCTGGAACTGCACGCCTGGTTCAACCCGTACCGCGTGGCCCTGCACGCCGACCCCGCCCGGCTCACCGCCTCCCACCCCGCCCGCCGGAACCCCGGCTGGACCGTCCCGTACGGCGGCAGGCTCTACTACAACCCGGGCCTGCCCGAGGTCCGCGCCTTCGTCCGGGAGGCGATGCTCGACGCGGTGCGCCGCTACCCCGTCGACGCGGTCCACTTCGACGACTACTTCTACCCGTATCCGGTGGCCGGGCAGAGCTTCGACGACGACCTCGCGTACGACACCCACGGCGGCGGCTTCCCGGACCGGGCGGCCTGGCGGCGGGACAACGTCGACCGGCTGGTGCGCGAGACGGCCGCCGGGATCAAGGAGACCCGCCCCGGCACCCGCTTCGGCATCAGCCCCTTCGGGGTGTGGCGCAACGCCGACGTGGACGGGCGGGGCTCCGCCACGCACGCGGGCGTGCAGACGTACGACGACCTGCACGCCGACACCCGCCGGTGGGCCAGGGAGAACTGGATCGACTACATCTGCCCGCAGCTCTACTGGAACATCGGCTTCGCCGCCGCCGACTACGCCGCGCTGCTGCCCTGGTGGGCCGAGGTCGTCCGGGGCTCCGGGACCCGGCTGTACGTGGGGGAGGCCCTCTACAAGGCGGGCGACCCGGCCCAGCCCGCGGCCTGGCGGGACCCGGCCGAACTCTCCCGCCACCTCACGCTGGCCGCCGAGCACCCCGAGGTGCGCGGGCACGTCTTCTTCGCCGCCCGTGAGGTGACGGCCGATCCGGCCGGGGCGATGGCGCGGGTGGTCGCCGACCACTACCGGCGGCCGGCCGCGCCCCCGGGCTGATCCGGGGGAGGGGTGCCGTCCGGTTTCCGCCGGGCCGGGCGGGGCCGGGC
>NZ_NCTE01000881.1:0-6224 GCF_002114215.1 Streptomyces sp. 13-12-16
GGACGGGCGGCCTGGCGGCGCGCTCGACCTCGGCGCGCTCGGCCTCGGTCAGCTTCGCGGGGCGGGACGGCCGTTCGGCGGGCGGGCAGGGCTCGATCTCGCTGCCGTCGACGGGGTTGACGGTCAGCAGGAAGTCACCGGAGACGAGCTGCACCGTGCGGGCGAGCGCGGGCGCGTGCTGTCCGAAGTCGGAAGCGAGGGATTCCCTGGGCGGACGCTGGCGCGGCGCCGGTCCTGACCCGGTCTCGAATTCCCGCCCTCCCTCGTGGCCGTACTCCTCGGGTCCCGGGTTGTTCGGGTCCATAGGTCCTAGCCCCCCAAAAGCGTCGTGTGGTGGAAGCCCCTCCCGGCCTCGTCGCACACCGCGCTGTCGCTTCTGGTCCGGGCCCGCTCAGGGTTTGCAGGGCAGCAGGCAGCCGAACCCTAAACCTTCGCTCAGTATCTACGACAGTCCGGGGTACCGCGTGGTCCCGGACGTCACGGTCTCGTGAGGATTGTGCGCGCGTCGAAGGGTTCGTCGAGGTCGGTCCGGGTTCTCGGGGGTCGTCCGTCCCGCACCCGTACGCCCTCATACGCGGGGCAGCGTGTCCACCCCGATGCCTCCCTCGATCGCCAGGATCCGGTGCAGCCGGGTGGCCACCAACAGGCGCTGCATCTGCGGCGGGACGTCCCGCAGCACCAGGCGCCGGCCACAGCGGCCGGCCCGCCGGTGGGCCCCCATGATCACACCGAGTCCGGTGGCGTCCCAGGAGTCCAGGTCGGACAGGTCCAGCACCAGGTCGCCGACTCCGTCGTCGACGGCCGAGTGCAGGACCGTACGGGCGTCCGCCGCGCTGCGGACGTCGAGGCGGCCCCCGACGACCAGCCCGGCGTGGTCGCCCTTGATGTACATATGCGCTCCCCGATATGCGTCTCGTGCTCCGCGTTTCCTGATGGCCGGTGATGCAACCTCTGACTGCGTGGCGGCGTCCGAGGTTGCTACCTGTAAGCGAACCGATACCGAATTCACCCCGGCGTGTGACGCGTGCCGGGGCGAGTGCGCGGTGTCAGTGCTCGTAGAAGCCCTGCCCGCTCTTGCGGCCGATGTCACCGGCGTCAACCATCCGGCGCATCAGCTCGGGAGCGGCGAACTTCTCGTCCTGGGACTCGGTGTAGATGTTGCCCGTGGCGTGCAGCAGGATGTCCACGCCGGTGAGGTCGGCGGTGGCCAGCGGTCCCATCGCGTGGCCGAAGCCCAGCTTGCAGGCGAGGTCGATGTCCTCGGCGCTCGCCACGCCCGACTCGTACAGTTTGGCGGCCTCGACGACGAGGGCGCAGATGAGGCGGGTGGTGACGAAGCCGGCGACGTCGCGGTTGACGACGATGCAGGTCTTGCCGACCGACTCGGCGAACTCCCGCGCCCTGGCGAGGGTTTCGTCGCTGGTCTTGTAGCCGCGGACCAGTTCGCAGAGCTGCATCATCGGCACCGGCGAGAAGAAGTGGGTGCCGACGACCCGCTCCGGGCGCTCCGTCACGGCCGCGATCTTGGTGATCGGGATGGCGGAGGTGTTGGAGGCGAGTACGGCGTCCTCGCGCACGATCTTGTCGAGCGTCCGGAAGATCTCGTGCTTGACCTCGAGCTTCTCGAACACCGCCTCGACCACGACGTCCGCGTCCGCGCAGGCGTCCAGGTCGGTGGTGGCGGTGATCCGGGCGAGGGCCGCGTCGGCGTCGTGCGCCTCCAGTTTGCCCTTGCTCACGAACTTGTCGTACGACGCCTTGATCCCGTCGGTGCCGCGCGTGAGCGCCTCGTCGGTGACGTCCCGCAGGACGACGTCCCAGCCCGCCTGGGCGGATACCTGGGCGATGCCGGACCCCATGAGACCGGCCCCGATGACGGCGAGCTTGCGTGCCACTGTGCGACTCCCCTGATACGCGCTGTCTTGTTCTCCAGAAGCGGACATTAGCGTTCGCGGGGCCCTGTGTGACCGGTAAGTAATGCGCGTCACGTCTCACATGACGGACATCACACCGACGGCAGGCGCCGGCGGATCCGACGGACCGTCAGGTGCCGCCCCGTGATGCGAGGGTAGGGGGGCCGGTGTCCGATCGACGGAGGAGAACCTCGGCATGGCCGTGATCCACCGCACCACCCTCGAACCGACCAAGCTCGAACTGCTGACCGCCTGGCTGCCCTCGCGCCCCTGGTACCACGGGGGCGCGGAGGGTCCGCGGCTGACCAGGGCCGGCGGTTTCCGGCTCGACGACCCGAAGGGGGAGGTCGGTGTCGAGTTCATGGTCGTCACCGACGCCTCCGGCTCCGAGCCGACCGCCTACCTGGTGCCGCTCACCTACCGGGGCGCTCCGCTCGACGGGGCGGAGCACGCCCTCGTCGGCACCGCGGAGCACGGCGTCCTCGGGCGGCGCTGGGTCTACGACGGCTGCCACGACCCGGTGGCCGTCGCCGAGTTGGCGGCGCTGGTCGAGGGCCGCGTGCGGGCCCAGGCCCAGAGCGTCAGCGACACCCCGGACGAGGAGGTCACCCGCGCCTGCGCGGGCGAGACCCCGGTGCCGGCGGAGTTCTCCACCGTCGAGGACACCCCGGAGCACACCGAGCTGTCCGCGCCGGACGGCACCACCCTGCGGGTCCTGCGCACCCTGCGGCCCGCTCCGGACGACTCACCGCTTCCCGGTCCGGGAGCGGCGGGTCATGTCGCGGGCGCGTGGGAGGCGCCCGACGGCACCCGCGTGCGGGGCCTCCTGTGCGTCCTGCACGCGACCCCTCCGGCGTAACCCGGCTCAGCCGCGCACCGCGTAACCGAGCACCCTGTCGCTCAGCAGCTCCTCGATGTCGTCGACCAGCACGAGGACCTCGCGCGACACCTCGGCCGGTGCGCGGCCCTTCATCATCTCCCGGCCGATCGTGACGAACACGGTGCTGTGGATCCAGCAGATCTGGCCGGCCACCAGGCCCGGCAGCGGGTCGTCGGGGGCGGCGCCCGTCTCCTCGCGGAGCGCCGCCTCGAGGTTGTCCTGGATCTCCTGCTGCAGGCTCCACAGCCGGGAGCGCAGCGGCGGGGAGTCGTGGATGACGCGCATGAAGCGGTCGTAGCCCTCCATCAGGCCCACCCGGGGTGACACCGCCTCGATGTCGGCGCGCAGTTCGCGCAGTACGGCGTGGGCGGCCGACTCCCCGGCGTCCCGGCCCCGGACCCAGCGGGCGAGCTGGTCGACGACGCCCTTGGAGCGGTCGAAGAAGAGGTCCTCCTTGGCGGGGAAGTAGTTGTAGACCGTGTTCACGGAGACGTCGGCGGCCTCCGCCACCTCCGCCATCGTCACGGTCACGAAGCCGTGCTCCAGGAACAGTCCGGTGGCGATGTCCGAGATCCGCTGCCTGGTCTCGCGCTTCTTCCGCTCCCTGAGCCCCTCTGCCATGCCCCTCATCGTAGGTCGGCCCGATGATCATTGGGCTTCCTGAAATTTTGGAGCCGTTGCAAAATTTGGGTCACTCTGTTTTTCTGGGGTCATGGCAATCATCCGTACGGCCGGACTGGCCCGTACCTTCCAGACCAAGCACGGCCCGGTGGAGGCCGTGCGCGGTGTCGACCTCACCGTCCGCGAGGGGGAGATCCTCGGTTTCCTGGGTCCCAACGGGGCCGGGAAGACCACCACCCTGCGGATGCTCACGACCCTGCTCGCCCCCACCGGCGGCGCGGCCACCGTGGCCGGCCACGACCTGGCGACCGACCCGGCCGGGGTCCGGCGGGCCTGCGGCTACGTGCCGCAGTCCGGCGGGGTCGATCCGCAGGTCACGGTGCGGGAGGAGCTGGTCACCCAGGGCCGTCTGTACCGGCTCGGCACGGCGCGGGCCACCGAGCGCGCCGAGGAGCTGGCCCGCGACCTGGACCTCACCGGGCTGCTGGACCGCAAGTGCGCCGCGCTCTCCGGCGGCCAGCGGCGCCGCCTGGACATCGCGATGGCGCTCACCCACCGCCCCGCGGTGCTGTTCCTGGACGAGCCGACGACCGGCCTCGACCCCGGCAGCCGCGCCGGCCTGTGGGACCTGGTGCGGCGGCTGCGCGACGAACACGGCACCACCGTGTTCCTGACCACCCACTACCTCGACGAGGCGGACGCGCTCGCGGACCGGCTGGTGGTCGTCGACCGGGGCGCGGTCGTCGCCGAGGGCACGCCGGGCGCCCTGAAGCTGGAGTACGGCGGCTCGATCGACGCCTCGCTCCAGGACACCTTCCTCGCCATCACCGGCCGCGGCGCCGCCCCGGCCGACGCCGCCCCCGTAGCCGTATAGGACACCGACACCCGTGCTGCTCCACGACACCGCGCTCGTCTACGGGCGCTATCTGCGCCAGTCCCTGCGCTCCCGCTTCGCGCTGCTCTTCGGCGTGCTGATGCCGCTGCTGTACCTGCTGTTCTTCGGCCCGCTGCTGACCGGTCTGCCGCTCGGCGGGCAGGGCAGCTCCTGGCAACTGCTGGTGCCGGGCCTGCTGTTGCAACTCGGCCTGTTCGGCGCCTCGTTCGCCGGTTTCACCATCATCATCGAGAAGGGGCAGGGGGTGGTCGAGCGGATGCGGGTCACGCCGGTCAGCCGCCTCGCCCTGCTGCTGGGCCGGGTCCTGCGGGACGCCACGCTGTTCGTCTTCCAGGCGGTGCTGCTGGTGCTGGCGGCGCTGGTGATGGGGCTGCGGGCACCGCTGGCCGGCGTGCTGATCGGCTTTGCCTTCGTCGCCCTGCTGACCGTGTCCCTGGCCGCGCTGTCCTACGCGCTCGCCATGAGGATGGACACCCCGCAGACGTTCGGGCCGACGATCAACGCCCTGACGATGCCGTCGATGCTGCTGTCGGGCCTCATGCTGCCGATGACCCTGGGGCCCGCCTGGCTGGACGTGCTGTCCCACCTGATGCCGTTCCGCTATCTGGTGGACGCGATGCGGGACGCCTACGTCGGCGCCTACGCGACGGCCCACATGCTGTACGGCGCCGCCGTCGCCGTCGGCCTCGCGGTCCTCGCCGTGACGGTGGGCACACGCGTGTTCCGGACGGCCGGAGCGTGACCAGGGGGTGTCGTCCGGATCCTGCCGGGGTCGCGGGCCCCGGCACCGCTCACCGGAGCCCGCCTGGTCCGGAACGACACCCCCTAGGCTGGCCCCATGGTCAACCTGACGCGTATCTACACCCGAACCGGCGACAAGGGCACCACGCACCTCGGTGACATGAGCCGGGTCGCCAAGACCGACCTGCGGATCTCCGCCTACGCCGACAGCAACGAGGCGAACGCGGTGATCGGCACCGCGATCGCGCTGGGAGGTCTGGAGGAGGAGGTCGTCGAGGTCCTCACCCGCGTCCAGAACGACCTGTTCGACGTCGGCGCCGACCTGTCGACGCCGGTGGTGGAGAACCCCGAGTACCCGCCGCTGCGGGTCGAACAGTTCTACGTCGACCGGCTGGAGGCGGACTGCGACCGCTTCAACGAGCGGCTGGAGAAGCTCCGCTCCTTCATCCTGCCCGGCGGCACGCCCGGCGCGGCCCTGCTCCACCAGGCCTGCACGGTCGTACGCCGCGCCGAGCGCTCCACCTGGGCGGCGCTGGAGGCCCACGGCGACACCATGAACCCGCTCACCGCGACCTACCTCAACCGCCTCTCCGACCTGCTGTTCATCCTGGCCCGCATCGCGAACAAGGAGACCGGCGACGTGCTGTGGGTGCCGGGCGGGGAGCGCTAGGCCCTACCGGGGCCCCGCCGGGCCGCGCACGGCCCGGTAGAGGCCCAGCAGGGTCTCGGCGCCACCGACGCACACCAGCACCACGCCCAGCTTGGCGGGCATGACCACCGGCAGGTCCGCTTCCCCGGCGAACAGCCACAGCGCCAGGCCCGCCACCAGCGTGGCGGGCCCCGCGAGAAGGTTCCTGGACGCCCGTGTCATCGGCCGGCACGCTCCTTGCCGGCGCCGGTGAGGTCCCGCTCGTCCGCCGGGGCCTTCTTCGGCCAGATCCAGTAGGCCAGGGCCACCAGACCGTGGATCCCGGCGATCCGCCACGCGGTGAAGCGCCAGGCCTCCAGGGACGTGACGCGGCTCGGGTCGTCGACGTACCAGATGGCGAGCTGGAGCAGCACGGTCGCCACGACGGCGGCGGTCAGCGTGCCCAGCCAGACCTTGGTCTCGTGCCGGGCGCGGGGCATGCCGTGGCGCGGCGGGCCCAGCGGCCTGGGCGCGCCGCCCAGCCGG
>NZ_NCTE01000881.1:6420-10700 GCF_002114215.1 Streptomyces sp. 13-12-16
GTGCGTCCAGTTCGGCTCGGCCCCGTTCTTCAGGTCCAGCGCGGTGGCGACCAGCAGGACGACCTCCAGCAGCGGCTCGCACAGCAGCAGCGCCAGACCGGTGCGGGGCATCCTCAGCAGGTAGCGGCAGGCCAGTCCGGCGGCCAGCAGCACCCAGAAGCCGATCTCACAGGCGGCGATCAAGGCGACGATCACGGTTCGCTCCCTTCGGTCACCCTTTCAGGCTCCCGTGCGGACCGGTCCGTTTCGTCGTCGCCACCGATGAACCCGCGGTACATCGAAGGATGCAGTCCAGGACCGTCCGCGGGGATCAGGCGCCGGGTGCGCGCACCGTGTTGGATGGTGCCATGGCCGTACGACCGCCCCGCCCCCACCGCTTCGACGTGTGGACCGCGCTCGCCGGACTCGCCGGCGGACTGCTGCTGTGGGGGCTCGGACTGGGCGTGCGCGGCGCCGACGATCCGATCGTGCTCTTCGACGGCCGCTGGCCGCTCCTCGTGCCGCTCGCCGTGATGGCCGGCTGCGAGCTGCTGCGCCGCACCGCTCCGCGCACCGCGCTGCTGACCGGCACGCTGGCGCTGGCCGCGGACACGATGACCCGGGGCAGCATCGCCACGATCGTGATGTACACCGACCTGATGTACGCCGCCGTCCTGTACGGGACGCCCGCCACGGCCCGCCGCCTGCCGTGGATCACCGGCATGCTCACGATCGCCGCGACGCTGGTGCCGTACGCCGTGTGGCGGGTGCCGGAGGCGCTGCTGATCGGCCTCGTCGTCGGCGGTGTGGCGTTCACGCCCGCGTCGACCGGCCTCATCGTGCGCAACCACCGCGACGCCGCCGAGGCGGCCCGGCTGCGGGCCGAACAGACCGCGCTGCTGGCGGAGATGGACCGCGTCCAGGCGGTGACCGCGGAGCGCGCCCGGATGGCACGGGAGTTGCACGACATGGTCGCCAACCACCTCTCCGCGATCGCCATCCACTCCACGGCCGCGCTCTCCCTGGGCGACGAGAAGACCTCCCGCGACGCGCTCGCCGTGATCCGGGAGAACAGCGTCCAGGGACTGTCCGAGATGCGACGGCTCATCGGCATCCTGCGCGACGGGGCCGACGACCGGGAACCGGCCGCGACCCCCACCCTCGACGGCCTCGGCGCCCTGGTGGAGGGCGCCCGCGCCAACGGCCTGGACGTCACCCTCGACGCCACCTACGACTCCGTTCCCGCACCGGTCGAGCTCGCCGCGTACAGGATCGTGCAGGAGTCGCTGACGAACGCGCTGAAGCACGCCGCGCCGGGGAAGGTCACCGTGCTGCTGCGCCGCCTCGACGGCGGCCTCGACATCCGGGTGGCCAGCCCGTACGGCGGCCGGGACACCCCGCGCGCGCCGGGGTCCGGGGCCGGGCTCGTCGGCATGCGGGAGCGGGCGGCCCTGCTGGACGGCACGTTCGAGGCGGCGCCGGAGAGCGGCCCGGACGGCAAGCTGTGGGTCGTACGCGCTTCCCTTCCCGTCACCGACATCGCCCAAGGAGAGACGGAATGATCCGGGTCCTGGTCGCCGAGGACCAGTCCGCCGTCCGTGCCGGACTGGTCCTCATCCTGCGCAGCGCGCCCGACATCGAGGTGGTCGGCGAGGCGGGCGACGGCGAGCAGGCGGTGGCCCTCGCCCGTGAACTCCGCCCCGACCTGGTGCTGATGGACATACAGATGCCGCGCCTGGACGGGGTGTCGGCGACCCGGCAGGTGGTCGGGGAGGGGCTCGCCGACGTGCTGGTGCTGACCACCTTCGACCTCGACGAGTACGTGTTCGGGGCGCTGCGGGCGGGGGCGGCCGGGTTCCTGCTGAAGAACACGGACGCGAAGGACCTCATCGCGTCGGTGCGCACGGTGGCGCGCGGGGAGGGCGTCGTCGCCCCGGCCGTCACCCGGCGGCTGATCGCGGAGTTCGCCGCGAAGCCCGCCCCCCGGGCCACCGCCGATCCGGCGGTGCTGGACGCCCTCACCCGGCGCGAGCGCGAGGTGCTGTCCTGTCTGGGCGAGGGGTTGTCCAACGCCGACATCGCGGTCCGCCTCGACATGGCGGAGGCGACGGTGAAGACGCACGTCAGCCGTCTGCTGGGCAAGCTGGAGCTGCGCAGCCGGGTGCAAGCGGCGGTGCTGGCGCAAGAGTTGGGGCTCTAGCGGAAGCACAGGGGGGCCGCGAGGACAAGTGGTCCAGACCTATTGACCTGTGGTCCAGACCTTTCTATTCTCGCGGCACTGCGGGCGTGATGGCTCAGTCACGCCCACGACGGCTTCTCCCCATAAGGAGGCGCAGCATGCGCTTCAGACACAGAGCCGCCGCAGGGTTCGCGACCCTGCTGCTCCCCCTCTCCGGCCTCGTCGCCCTCGCAAGTCCCGCCCAGGCGGCGACCTCGGCGACCGCCACCTACGCCAAGACCCAGGACTGGGGCTCCGGCTTCGAGGGCAAGTGGACGGTGAAGAACACCGGCACCACGAACCTCAGCTCCTGGACCATCGAGTGGGACTTCCCCTCCGGCACCAAGGTCACCTCCGCCTGGGACGCCACGGTCACCAACTCCGGTGACCACTGGACCGCCAAGAACCTCGGCTGGAACGGCACCCTCGCCCCCGGGGCGTCGGTCTCCTTCGGCTTCAACGGCAGCGGTTCCGGCTCTCCTTCCGGCTGCAAGCTCAACGGCGGCAGCTGTGACGGCGGCCCGGAGGTCCCCGGCGACGCGGCCCCCTCCGCCCCCGGCACCCCGACCGCCTCGGACATCACCGACACCTCGGTGAAGCTGTCCTGGTCGGCGGCGACCGACGACAAGGGCGTCAAGAACTACGACGTCCTGCGCGACGGCGCCAAGGTCGCCACCGTGACGGGCACCTCGTACACGAACACCGGCCTCACCAAGGGCACGGACTACTCGTACACCGTGCAGGCCCGTGACACCGCCGACCAGACCGGTCCGGTGAGCGGCGCGGTGAAGGTCCGCACCACCGGCGGCGACGACGGCGGCCAGCCCGACCCGGGCGAGAAGGTCAACCTCGGCTACTTCACCGAGTGGGGCGTCTACGGCCGCAACTACCACGTCAAGAACCTGGTGACCTCGGGCTCCGCGTCCAAGATCACCCACATCAACTACGCGTTCGGCAACGTCAAGAACGGTCAGTGCACCGTCGACGACACCTACGCCGCCTACGACAAGGCCTACACCGCCGACCAGTCGGTCAGCGGCCAGGCCGACACCTGGGACCAGCCGCTGCGCGGCAACTTCAACCAGCTGCGCCAGCTGAAGGCGAAGTACCCGCACATCAAGGTGCTGTACTCCTTCGGCGGCTGGACCTACTCCGGCGGCTTCGGCCAGGCGGCGGCCAACGCGGCCGCGTTCGCCAAGTCCTGCAAGCAGGTCGTGGAGGACCCGCGCTGGGCCGACGTCTTCGACGGCATCGACATCGACTGGGAGTACCCGAACGCCTGCGGTCTCACCTGTGACACCAGCGGCCCGGCGGCGTTCAAGAACCTCTCGCAGGCACTGCGCGCCGAGTTCGGCAAGGACTACCTGATCACTGCCGCCATCACCGCGGACGGCTCGGAGGGCGGCAAGATCGACGCTGCCGACTACGGCGGCGCCGCCCAGTACCTCGACTGGTACAACGTGATGACGTACGACTACTTCGGCGCCTGGGACAAGGCCGGCCCGACCAACCCCCACTCGCCGCTGACCTCGTTCGCCGGCATCCCGAAGGAGGGCTTCAACTCGGCCGCCGCGATCGCCAAGCTCAAGGCGAAGGGCGTCCCGGCGAGCAAGCTGCTGCTCGGCATCGGCTTCTACGGCCGCGGCTGGACCGGCGTCACCCAGTCCGCCCCCGGCGGCACCGCCACCGGCCCGGCGGCCGGCACCTACGAGGCGGGCATCGAGGACTACAAGATCCTCAAGAACACGTGTCCGGCCACCGGCACCTTCGCGGGCACGGCGTACGCCCACTGCGGCACCAACTGGTGGTCCTACGACACCCCGGCCACCATCAACACGAAGATGGCCTGGGCCAAGAACCAGGGCCTGGGCGGCGCCTTCTTCTGGGAGTTCAGCGGCGACACCGCCAACGGCGAGCTGGTCAGCGCCATCAACAACGGCCTGAAGTAACCCTCGAGCACCACTGACGCCACGTCCGCTCCCTCCCGGCAGCTCCGCTGCCGGGGGCGCCCCACCCGGCGGAGCCCCGAACGCCGCTCTACGCGACGTTCACCCTCTGCCCGGGCGGGGCCGCCTCGAGCCAG
>NZ_NCTE01000881.1:10710-17436 GCF_002114215.1 Streptomyces sp. 13-12-16
TCCCCCGGGCCTCGTCCGGGGGAGAGCGGACGTCGTCATGCCACGTCCGCTCCCTCCCGGCAGCTCCGCTGCCGGGGGCGCCCCACCCGGCGGAGCCCCGAACGCCGCTCTACGCGACGTTCACCCTCTGCCCGGGCGGGGCCGCCTCGAGCCAGGCGAGGAAACCGGTCAGCGCGTCCTCGCTCATGGCGAGCTCCAGACGCGTGCCCCGGTGCAGACAGGCGAGGATCACCGAGTCCGACAGCAGCGCCAGCTCCTCCTCGCCCTCGGGCAGCCGGCGGCCGGCCACCTCGATCGCGGAACGCTCCAGGACGCGGCGCGGCCGGGGCGCGTAGGAGAAGACCCGGAACCACTCGACCCGGTCACCGTTGTAACGTGCCACCCCGTACGCCCAGCCCTTGCCGCCGGAGTCGCCCGACTCGGGCGCGTCCCAGCGCAGGCTGCAGTCGAACGTCCCGCCGGAACGCTGGATGAGGCGGCGGCGCAGGCCGAAGACGAAGAGCCCCACCACCACGAGGGCCACCACGATTCCGCACACAGTCAGAGCGAGGACCATCGACACCGACCTCCTCGTCTCCTAGGTAACGGAACGGAAAAATCATCCAGATCTGCCTCAGCCGCGACCGGCTCCGGATCGCTCCGGTGCCGGCCGCGGCTGAGTGACGTCATCCCACCGCGCCGGTATCAGCGCCCTGCCGACGCCGCCCGCAGACGGACGTCCGCGCGGCGCTCGGCCTCCGCGTCGTCCTCCGCCTTCGCGCGGGCGAGTTCCTGCTCCGCGCTCTGGACGTCGATCTCGTCCGACAGCTCGGCGATCTCGGCCAGCAGCGACAGCTTGTCGTCCGCGAACGAGATGAAACCGCCGTGCACCGCGGCGACGACCGTCCCGCCCTCACGCGTACGAATGGTCACCGGGCCCGACTCCAGCACACCGAGCAGCGGCTGGTGACCGGGCATGACGCCGATGTCGCCGGACGTGGTGCGCGCGACGACCAGGGTGGCCTCGCCGGACCAGACCTCTCGGTCGGCCGCGACCAGCGCGACGTGCAGCTCAGCAGCCAAGGTGGCTCCTCGGGTCACCACCCGGCGGTTGTGCCGGGTGTTGGTTACAAGTCTAAGGGGCGTGGATGAGGGGGCGGGACGCACCCGCCCCCTCAGGTGTGAACCTCAGGGGTTCACGGTGAGCCTGATGCTCAGGAGACGCCCAGCTCCTTGGCGTTGTTCTTCAGGTCCTCGATGCCACCGCACATGAAGAACGCCTGCTCCGGGAAGTGGTCGTACTCGCCGTCGCAGATCGCGTTGAAGGCCGCGATCGACTCGTCCAGCGGGACGTCCGACCCGTCGACGCCGGTGAACTGCTTGGCGACGTGGGTGTTCTGGGACAGGAAGCGCTCCACGCGACGGGCACGGTGGACGACGAGCTTGTCCTCCTCGCCGAGCTCGTCGATACCGAGGATCGCGATGATGTCCTGCAGGTCCTTGTACTTCTGCAGGATGTTCTTCACGCGCATGGCCGCGTTGTAGTGGTCCTGCGCGATGTAGCGCGGGTCCAGGATCCGGGACGTCGAGTCCAGCGGGTCCACGGCCGGGTAGATGCCCTTCTCGGAGATCGGACGGGAGAGAACCGTCGTCGCGTCGAGGTGGGCGAAGGTGGTGGCCGGGGCCGGGTCGGTCAGGTCGTCCGCGGGGACGTAGATCGCCTGCATCGAGGTGATCGAGTGACCACGGGTCGAGGTGATGCGCTCCTGGAGGAGACCCATCTCGTCGGCCAGGTTCGGCTGGTAGCCCACCGCGGAGGGCATGCGGCCGAGCAGGGTCGACACCTCGGAACCGGCCTGGGTGAAGCGGAAGATGTTGTCGATGAAGAACAGCACGTCCTGCTTCTGCACATCGCGGAAGTACTCCGCCATGGTCAGACCGGCCAGGGCCACGCGCAGACGGGTGCCCGGGGGCTCGTCCATCTGGCCGAAGACCAGGGCGGTCTTGTCGATGACGCCCGACTCGCTCATCTCGTCGATGAGGTCGTTGCCCTCACGGGTGCGCTCACCGACACCGGCGAACACCGACACACCGTCGTGGTTGTTGGCGACGCGGTAGATCATCTCCTGGATGAGCACCGTCTTGCCGACGCCGGCACCACCGAACAGACCGATCTTTCCACCCTTGACGTACGGGGTGAGAAGGTCGATGACCTTGACGCCGGTCTCGAACATCTCGGTCTTCGACTCGAGCTCGTCGAAGTTGGGCGCCTTGCGGTGGATCGGCCAGCGCTCACCGGTGTACTGCTCGTCGACGTTCAGCACCTCACCGAGGGTGTTGAACACCTTGCCGGTGGTGAAGTCGCCGACCGGCACCGAGATGGAGGAGCCCGTGTCGGTCACCGGGGCCTGGCGGACCAGGCCGTCGGTGGGCTGCATGGAGATGGTGCGGACCAGGCCGTCACCCAGGTGCTGGGCGACCTCCAGGGTCAGCGTCTTGAGCTCACCCTCCTTGGCCGGGTCGGCGACCTGGACGTGCAGGGCGTTGTAGATGTCCGGCATGGCGTCGACGGGGAACTCCACGTCGACGACCGGGCCGATGACCCGGGCGACGCGGCCCGTAGCCGTCGCGGTCTCAACAGTGGTGGTCATTAGTTGTCACTCCCCGCGTTCGCGTCGGCCAGGGCACTGGCGCCACCGACGATCTCGCTGATTTCCTGGGTGATTTCGGCCTGGCGGGCCGCGTTGGCAAGACGGGAGAGCGTGTTGATCAGCTCGCCCGCGTTGTCGGTGGCCGACTTCATCGCGCGCCGCGTGGCGGCGTGCTTCGAAGCGGCCGACTGGAGCAGCGCGTTGTAGATCCGGCTCTCGACGTACCGCGGCAGCAGCGCGTCGAGGACGTCCTCCGCCGAGGGCTCGAAGTCGAACAGCGGCAGGATCTCGCCCTTGGTGGTGCTCTCCTCCGCGACCTCTTCGAGGCGCAGCGGAAGCATCCGGGAGTCGACCGCCGTCTGCGTCATCATCGACACGAACTCGGTGTAGACGATGTGGAGTTCGTCCACGCCGCCGTCCGCCGTCTCCGTCTCGAGCGCCTCGATCAGCGGGGCCGCGACCTTCTTGGCGTCCGCGTACGAGGGCTCGTCGGTGAAGCCCGTGAACGTCTCCGCGATCTTGCGCTCACGGAAGTTGTAGTGGGCGACACCACGCCGGCCGACGATGTACGTGACGACCTGCCGGCCCTCGCGCTCCAGGCGCTCGGTCAGCTGCTCCGCCGCCTTGATGGCGTTGGAGTTGAAGGCGCCGGCCAGACCGCGGTCGCTCGTGAGGAGCAGGACCGCGGCACGGGTCGGGTTCTCCGCCTCCGTGGTGAGCGGGTGCTTGGTGTTCGACCCGGTTCCGACCGCCGTGACCGCGCGGGTGAGTTCCCGCGCGTACGGCGTGGAGGCCGCCACCTTGCGCTGCGCCTTGACGACGCGCGAGGCGGCGATCATCTCCATCGCCTTGGTGATCTTCTTGGTCGCGGTGACGGATCGGATGCGACGCTTGTAGACCCGGAGCTGGGCTCCCATGAGTCAGGTCCCTTCCTTACGTCACTTGGCGGCGGACGGGGCGTCCTCGCCGAGCAGCTTGCCGTCGCTCGTCTCGAACTGCTTCTTGAAGGCCGCGATCGCCTCGGCCACGGCCTGCAGGGTGTCGTCGGACATCTTGCCGCCCTCGCGGATGGAGGTCATGAGGCCCTGCTCCTGGCGGTGCAGGTACTCGAGCAGCTCCTTCTCGAAACGGCGGATGTCGGCGACCGGCACCTCGTCCATCTTGCCGGTGGTGCCGGCCCAGACGGAGACGACCTGGTCCTCGGTGGACATCGGCTGGTACTGGTCCTGCTTCAGCAGCTCGACCATGCGCTGACCGCGCTCCAGCTGCGCCTTCGACGCGGCGTCCAGGTCGGAACCGAAGGCGGCGAACGCCTCCAGCTCACGGAACTGGGCGAGGTCCACGCGCAGACGGCCGGAGACCTGCTTCATCGCCTTGTGCTGCGCGGAACCACCGACTCGGGAGACGGAGATACCGACGTTCAGCGCGGGGCGCTGACCGGCGTTGAACAGGTCCGACTCCAGGAAGCACTGGCCGTCGGTGATGGAGATGACGTTGGTCGGGATGAACGCCGACACGTCGTTGGCCTTGGTCTCGACGATCGGCAGACCGGTCATCGAGCCCGCGCCCATGTCGTCGGAGAGCTTGGCGCAGCGCTCCAGCAGACGGGAGTGCAGGTAGAAGACGTCACCCGGGTAGGCCTCACGGCCCGGCGGGCGGCGCAGCAGCAGGGAGACGGCGCGGTAGGCGTCGGCCTGCTTCGACAGGTCGTCGAAGATGATCAGGACGTGCTTGCCCTCGTACATCCACTGCTGGCCGATGGCCGAGCCGGTGTACGGCGCCAGGTACTTGAAGCCGGCCGGGTCGGACGCCGGGGCGGCGACGATGGTCGTGTACTCCAGCGCGCCGTTCTCCTCCAGCGCGCGGCGGACCGACGCGATGGTGGAGCCCTTCTGGCCGATGGCGACGTAGATGCAGCGGACCTGCTTCTTCGGGTCGCCGGTGCGCCAGTTGTCACGCTGGTTGATGATCGTGTCGACGGCCAGGGCGGTCTTGCCGGTCTGGCGGTCGCCGATGATCAGCTGGCGCTGACCACGGCCGATCGGGGTCATGGCGTCGACGGCCTTGTAGCCCGTCTCCATCGGCTCGTGCACCGACTTGCGCTGCATGACCGTGGGGGCCTGCAGTTCGAGGGCGCGGCGGCCCTCGGTCTCGATCTCGCCGAGGCCGTCGATCGGGTTGCCGAGCGGGTCGACCACGCGGCCGAGGTAGCCCTCGCCCACGGCGACGGACAGCACCTCGCCGGTGCGGGTGACCGGCTGGCCCTCCTCGATACCGCTGAACTCACCGAGGACGATGGCACCGATCTCGCGCTCCTCGAGGTTGAGGGCGAGGCCGAGGGTGCCGTCCTCGAACTTCAGCAGTTCGTTGGCCATGGCCGAGGGAAGACCCTCGACCTTGGCGATGCCGTCGCCGGCAAGGGTGACCGTACCGACCTCCTCGCGCGAGGCCGCGTCCGGCTTGTACGACTGGACAAAGTTCTCCAGCGCGTCCCGGATCTCCTCCGGCCGGATCGTGAGCTCCGCCATCTGAGTTCCCTGCTCTCCTTGTTGGGCCCGAAGTTTCACTTGGGGGGTATGGGGACTCCCCCCGATACGAGGTGAATCCTCTGCACGGCCCAACCAGGGCCGTAAGTACGTACTGCTATGAAGAAATGTGCTGCTCAGCCGGCCAGCCGACGACTCGCGTCCTCGAGCCGGTCCGCCAGGGAACCGTTGATGACCTCGTCACCGACCTGCACCCGGATCCCGCCGACGACCGCGGGGTCGACGTCGAGGTTGAGGTGCATCCGGCGGCCGTAGAGCTTCGCGAGGGCGTTGCCCAGGCGCTGCTTCTGCTGGTCGCTCAGCGGCACCGCGGAGGTGACGACGGCCACCATGCGGTCGCGGCGCTCGGCGGCGAGCTTGGACAGGGACTCCAGTCCCGACTCCAGGCTACGTCCCCGCGGCGCGGTCACAAGACGCGTGACCAGACGCTCGGTGGCCGCGTTCGCCCTGCCCCCGAGCAGGCTGCGCAGCAGCTCGCCCTTGGCGGAGGCGGTGGCGCTCCGGCTGGTCAGCGCGGCGCGCAGCTCCGTGTTGGAGGAGACGATCCGGCCGAACCGGAACAGCTCGTCCTCGACGTCGTCGAGCGCGGCGGCCTTCTGGGCGGCGGTGAGGTCGGCCACATCGGCCAGCTCCTCCAGCGCGTCCACCAGGTCGCGCGACTGCGACCAGCGGGAACGCACCATGCCGGACACCAGGTCCGCGGCCGGGCCGCTGACCTGCGAGCCGAGCAGGCGCCGGGCCAGGTCGGCCTTGGCCTCACCGGCCTGCGCCGGGTCGGTGAGGACCCGACGCAGCGATACCTCGCGGTGGAGCAGCGCGGTGACGGCGGCCAGCTCGGCGGCGAGCGAGCCGGCGTCCACGGACGTGGAGTCCGTCAGCGCGTCGAGACGCTCGCGTGCGGCTGCCAGGGCCTCGCGGCTCGCTCCGTTCATCGCGCGGCCTCGGCCTTCTGGTCGAGCTCGTCGAGGAAGCGGTCGATCACGCGGCTCTGCCGGGCGTGGTCCTCGAGGGACTCGCCGACGAGCTTGCCGGCCAGGTCGGTGGCGAGCTTGCCGACGTCCTGGCGCAGCGCGGACGCGGCGGCCTTGCGGTCGGCCTCGATCTGCGCGTGACCGGCGGCGATGATCTCCTCGCGCTGACGCTGGCCCTCGGCCCGCATCTCGGCGATGAGCGTCGCGCCCTGCTCCTGCGCCTCCTGGCGCAGACGCGCGGCCTCGTGCCGGGCTTCGGCGAGCTGAGCCTTGTACTGCTCAAGGACGCTCTGGGCCTCGGTCTGCGCGGCCTCGGCCTTCTCGATACCGCCCTCGATGGCCTCGCGGCGCTCTTCCAGGACCTTGTTGATGGTCGGGAGGAGCTTCTTCGCGAGGAAACCGAAGACGATGACGAAAGCGATGAGGCCGATGACAACTTCCGGCCACGGCGGGACGAGGGGGTTCTCCTTCTCACCCTCGGCCGCCAGGAAAACCAGGGCGGATGTCACATCAGTGCCTTTCGTCGAAAGGGTCGGTCGTCAGGGTTCGTCTTAGTAGACGAACGGCATGACGAGACCG
>NZ_NCTE01000881.1:17446-19799 GCF_002114215.1 Streptomyces sp. 13-12-16
GTCTCCTTCTCACCCTCGGCCGCCAGGAAAACCAGGGCGGATGTCACATCAGTGCCTTTCGTCGAAAGGGTCGGTCGTCAGGGTTCGTCTTAGTAGACGAACGGCATGACGAGACCGATCAGGGCGAGCGCCTCACAGAAGGCGAAGCCCAGGATCTGGTTGGCGCGGATCAGGCCGGCGGCCTCGGGCTGACGGGCGAGAGCCTGGGTGCCGTTACCGAAGATGATGCCGATACCGACGCCCGGGCCGATGGCCGCGAGACCGTAACCGATGGAGCCGATGTGGCCTTCGACAGCAGCGAGGGTCTGGGACATGCCAGTTCTTCCTTCTCTTTACGGACCGGTGGGGGTTGGCCACCGGACGACTGTGGGGTGGGGACCTGGGGGGCTCAGTGGTGCTCGGCGAGCGCGCCCTGGATGTAGCTGCAGGTCAGCAGGACGAACACGTACGCCTGCACGGCCTGGATGAAGAGCTCGAAGAGCGTCATCACGAGGACCATGCCGAACGACACGGCGGAGAAGGCGATGCCGATGCCGTTGAGCATGTACCAGCTGGCGATCGTGAAGAGCAGCAGCAGGGTGTGGCCGGCGAACATGTTCGCGAAGAGTCGCACGGCGTGCGTGAACGGGCGGACCAGCAGGTTCGAGAAGAACTCGATGGTCATCGAGAGCGGCAGCACCGGGCCGAGCGTCTTGTCGTAGCCCGTCACGTTCTTGAAGAAGCCGACGAAGCCGTGCCGCTTGAAGGTGAGCGAGACCCAGGTGACGTAGACGATCAGGGCCAGCACCAGCGGGTAGGCGATGATCGACGTCACCGGGAAGGCGGCCACCGGGACGATCGACCAGAGGTTCATCATCCAGATGAAGAAGAACAGGGCGACGGCGAGCGGGACGTACTTCTCGCCCTCCTTCTTGCCGATCGTCTCGTAGACGATGCCGCGGCGGACGAAGTCGTAGCCGGCCTCGGCGATCATCTGGAGCTTGCCCGGGACGAGCTTGGGCCGGGCGAACGCGGCCCAGAAGAAGCCCACGATGATGATGGAACCGAGCAGCGCGAGCAGCATCGGCTTGTTGAAGTACAGGCCGTTGCCGTCTGCGTCGCCCCAGAGCGGCTCGAAGAGGAACGAGTGCAGGCCCGGAGCCGGGAAGCCACAACCGTCGAAGAGGTGGCAGTCGGTCTCGAAGGCGAGCACCTGCGTCGGGTCAGCACTCACCGCGGGCTCCTTCATCGTGGCGCATAGGTACGGCAACCTCGTTGTGTCGGCGCGGCGCACGGCCGCGGTTCGGCACGGGACTGGTGGTTCGGATGTGGGGGCGGCTGGGGGGCATCTCGCCTCGCCATTGAGCAGGCGTCAGCTCGGATGCCCGCGCCCGCGATGCCGCAGTTGGCACCGGACGATAGCAGGAGTTCCCAAGCCTCTTTATCCCGGGCCTACCCCTCACGACGGGCGCCCCGAATTTCCGGGCTTGCTGCCCGTCGTCGACTCGGGTTCGACGTAGAGGATCTTGGACTTCATGTGTGCGCGCGTCTGTGCGGCGATCCACACGAGCGTGGTACCGACGAGCGTGAGAGCGAAGGCCTTGGGGTGGAACAGGGTGGTGTCCCGGAACACGGCGACGAAGATGAACAGCAGCAGGATCTGTGCCGCGTACAGCATCAGCCCCATGGCCTGGAACAGGTGGGGGAGCGTCTTGGCGGTGCGCTGCAGTACATAGAGGCCGATCCCCATGAAGAGGACCACCACCACGGTCGCGACGAGCGCCCCGATCGCACCCTTGCCGCCGGCGACCAGCGCGCTGACGACGGCGGCTACAGCGCCGGCGGCAGCCGTGGGCACGGCGGCCTGGGCCAGGATCCGGACGTCATTGGACGGCATGGCGGCAACTCCGCTTTTCGCAGGGGGCAGTGTGTCGTCATGGACGAGCGTAGACCCCCGGGCCGGGTGCGAATTCCTCGCACCGGTGAGCCGTCGCACTGCGGCTCTTCGGCTCTCTCCGGGGTTCTCGTGAACGGTATCACAAACTATTTGATGCAGTCTTTACCTGTTCGGTGTGCTAGCTGTCACACATGAGAGTGAACCTGCGCGCCTGAGCAAGAACCGAGCCTTTTTGTCTGGTATTAGGGCGGTTCGCACACCCAACAGGGTCCCATCGGGGTCCCACGACTTGGCAATGCTCTAGTCGGATTCTTACCTTGACCGTGACCGGTCGGCCAGGCGTGCGCGGGGGCCGACGGCGGTCGCGCCGTTGACGCCGGAGACACCCGCGGCGACCGGGGTGCGGTGGTCGTCGTCGGCGGACTCGGGGTCCGCCGGGACCGACGCGTCCGGGGCGGCGGCCGGGGCCGTCCGGCG
>NZ_NCTE01000882.1 GCF_002114215.1 Streptomyces sp. 13-12-16
CAGCGGGCAAGGAGCCCGTGGTGCACGGCGGGCACGCCGGGTGCGGCGCTGACGCGCGGGGTGCGGCCCTGGCCGCGCCGGCAGGCGGGTCGGCTCCGGAATCCCGCTCGAAGCGATTACTTGGCTAGCCACGTAATCGGTGCTACTTTTATGTGGCTGGCCACAGAAAGTGGTCGGCGCGGCATCCACACGAGGAGATCCCGTCATGAAGGCCATCGTTTTCGACGCGTTCGGCGGCACCGAGGTCCTGCACGAGGCGGAGATCGACATTCCGCAGCCCGGCCCCGGCCAGGTCCGTGTGCGGGTACGGGCTGTCGGCGTCAACCCGGTGGACGGCAAGATCCGCTCCGGTGTCATGGAGGCCGTCTTCCCCACCACGCTGCCCGCCGTGCCCGGTGGGGAGATCGCCGGTGTGGTCGACGCCGTCGGCGAGGACGTCGACCACCTGAAGGTGGGGGACGAGGTCCTGGGCTGGTCCGACACCGGCTCCTACGCCCAGTACGCCCTGGCGTCCGCGGCCGTCCTCGCGCCCAGGCCGGCCGGCCTGGACTGGACACACGCCGCCGCCCTGCCCGTGGCGAGCGACGGTGCCGAACGCGTGCTGGACCTGCTCGGCGTCACCTCGGGTGAGACGCTGCTGATCCACGGAGCGTCCGGCGCGCTCGGCACCATCGCCGTCCAGCTCGCCGTCGCACGCGGCGCCCGCGTCATCGGCACCGCCGGACCGGCCAACCAGGAGTACGTCACCTCGCTCGGCGCGACCGCGCTGGTCTACGGGGACGACCTGGTCCGGCGGGTCCGCGAGCTCGCCCCCGACGGGGTGGACGCCGTCTTCGACGCCGCGGGCAAGGGCGCGCTGGAGGACTCCATCGTCCTGCGCGGCGGCACCGACCGGATCGTCACCACCGCCGACTTCCGCGCCCGTGAACTCGGCGTCGTCTTCGCCGAGGGCCCGCAGCGTCGCTCCGCCGCACGGCTGGCCGAACTGGCCCGGCAGGCCGCCGACGGCACACTGGTGACCACGATCAGCGCCAGCTACCCGCTGGCGGAAGCCGCCAAGGCCCAGCAGGCCAGCGACGGCGGCCACAACCGCGGCAAGATCGTCCTCACCGTCGACTGACCACCTCACCCGTACGACCAGGGAGCAGCAATGTCCGACACCACCTCACCGGAGCTACCGGACGCGGCGCGCGACGGGCGACTGAGCTACGCCATCTTCCAGCTCGCCCGTGCGCACCGCGGCCACGCCGCCGCCATGCTGCGCGCCCTGAACCTGCACCCGGGGCAGGAGCTGCTGCTGATGCAGCTCTTCGACCGCGACGGCCGGACACAGGCGGAACTCCTGGAGCGTGTCGGCCTCGACCACTCCACCGTCTCCAAGTCACTGCGCCGCATGCAGGAGGCCGGACTGCTCACCCGGGAGCCCGCTCCCCACGACCGGCGGGTCATGGTGGTCAGCCTCACCGACGCCGGCCGCGCCCTGCGGGAGCCCATCGCCGACATGTGGCGCACCCTGGAGCAGATCTCCGTACGCGATCTGACCCCTGACCAGGTCGAGATGTTCACCACGTGTGCGCGCACCATCGAGAAGTCGGTCAGGGACCACAGCCGGCAGGCGCCCTCCGAGTGATCAGGCACGGGCGGGCGGCCCACTCGCCGGGCGAACCGCCCTCCCACCCCGCGCGGAGCGAGGGCGCCCCGAGGGCAGCCCTCGCCGCCCGGGGCGACAGGAACCCTCCGCGGACGCCTCGACGCCGCGCATGAACAGCACGTCACCGCGGCGGTGGAGGAATGCGCGTACACGCACGTCGGCGCGCCGCAGACCCG
>NZ_NCTE01000883.1 GCF_002114215.1 Streptomyces sp. 13-12-16
TTCGAGTCGGGCGCGGTGCCCGAGCCGGCCGGCACCGCGGACCCGACGGTGACGGCACCGGTGGTGACGGGACCGACGGTGACGGACCCGGTGGTGGAGGAGGTCCCCTCGGCCGGACCGCCGTCCGCCGCCCTCGCCCGCTCCCCGCACAGCACGCCGAGCACGAACACCGCGCCCACCAGCAGCGCCAACCGGACCGCACGCCATCCGGCCGCCGCGCGCATCACGCGCAGAGCGGCACCGGGCACGGCTGCTGACCAGGTCAAGGGGGGCGGGTCCTCCCGGACGGCGGGACGGCTGAAGACACTTCACGGGTCCCTGTAATCGAACAGCGCCGATCCTTGCACGCGACTCCCGAGGTTGCGCAAGCCCTCCGTTACCGATGGGTACTCATGTCCGTTTTCACCGGCCCGAGTCCGCGCCTCATCCCGCGTCCGGTATCGGCAACGGCCGCTTCTCGATCGCCGCCGCCATCACCTCCGGGAACAGATCGGGTGTGCAGGCGAACGCCGGTGCGCCCAGCGCGGCGAGCGCCGCCGCGTGCTCCCTGTCGTACGCGGGCGCCCCCTCGTCGGACAGCGCGAGCAGCGTCACGAACTGCACCCCCGACGCCTTCATCGCCGCCACCCGCTTGAGCATCCCGTCGCGTATGCCCCCTTCGTAGAGGTCGCTGATCAGCACGACCACCGTCTCGGCGGGCCGGGTGATCCGCGACTGGCAGTACGCCAGCGCCCGGTTGATGTCCGTACCGCCGCCCAACCGCGTGCCGAAGAGCACGTCGACGGGGTCGTCGAGCCGGTCGGTGAGATCGGCGACCGCCGTGTCGAACACGACGAGCCGGGTGTCGACCGACCGCATGGAGGCGAGCACCGCCCCGAACACCGACGCGTACACGACGGACGCGGCCATCGACCCGGACTGGTCGACGCAGAGGACGACCTCCTTCTTCACCGACCGCGAGGCACGCCCGTAGCCGACGAGCCGCTCGGGCACGACCGTCCGGTGCTCCGGCAGGTAGTGCCTGAGGTTGGCGGCGATCGTGCGGTTCCAGTCGATGTCGTGGTGGCGCGGCCGGCTGACGCGGGCGCTGCGGTCGAGGGCTCCGGTGAGGGTGGCCCGGGTGCGGGTGGCGAGCCGCTCCTCCAGGTCCTCGACGACCTTGCGCACGACGACCCGTGCCGTCTCCTTCGTCGTCTCCGGCATCGCCTTGTCGAGCGACAGCAGCGTGCCGACGAGGTGGACGTCGGCCTCGACGGCCTCCAGCATCTCCGGTTCCAGCAGGAGCGTGGCGAGACCGAGCCGGTCGATGGCGTCGCGCTGCATGACCTGGACGACGGAGGACGGGAAGTAGGTCCGGATGTCCCCGAGCCAGCGGGCCACCGAGGGTGCCGACGCGCCGAGCCCCGCCGAACGGTCGCGGCCCGCCCGCGGTTCGTCCCCCTTGCCGTAGAGCGCGGCGAGCGCTCCGTCCATCGCGGCGTCCTGCCCGGACAGGGCGTGTCCGGTCCCGTCTGCCGGGTCCCCGCCGAGCACGAGCCGCCAGCGCCGCAGCCGCTCCCGCGCCGGGTCCGTCGTCGCGGTCGCCCCGTCCTGTGTGTCCGTCATGCCGTCACCCCCGCCGGTTCGTCGCGTGCTCCCTCGTCGTCCCCGTCCGGCCCGAGCAGCAGCCGCAGGACCGGCAGCACGGCGTCCGCCCGGACGGTGTCGGGTTCGGGGGCGAAGCCGGGGGTGCCGGAGATCGCGGTCGCCGTGCCGCCGCGTGTCCCCGGCCCGCGCCGGACCAGTTCCCCGAGAGTGCGCCGCACCCCCGGCTCGTACGCCGAGAACGTCCGCCGCAGCAACGGCAGTACGTCCGTGAACGCCTCCGCCGGTACGTCCGTCAGCCAGGTGTCGACCAGCCCGAGCAGCCGCTCGTCGTGGACCAGGAGCAGTCCGCCGCCCGGGCCGCCGACGAAGCCCTCGATCCACGCGGCCGCGTCCGCCGGCGGGGTGCCCGGCGACAGCACGAGCCCCATGAGCCGCGCCGCCTCGTCCTGCGCCAGTTCCCCGCCGTCCAGCAGCAGCCGCACGGACCGGCCCCGTATGACGCCGGGCACGGTGTCCCGTGCGGACAGGGTCCGCAGCACCGACTGCCAGCGGGCGCGCAGCTTCCCGTGGCCCGGCGCGGGGGCGTCGCCGAGGAGAGCCACCGCGCCGTGCACCGCGTCGACATGGCGCCGCATCTCGTCGGCGGCGTCCACGTCCAGCGCCGCGCAGGCCGGGGGCAGTCCGACGAAGACCCGCGCGGCGAGG
>NZ_NCTE01000089.1 GCF_002114215.1 Streptomyces sp. 13-12-16
CGCACGCGGAGGGCGTACCGCTGTGGATCGCGCGGCGCTACGCGCCCGGCCCCGCCGGGCCGGTCGCCGTCGCCGTGGACCGGCGCCTGGTCCGCGTGGACGTGTGGGGCCCGCACGCCCCCGCCGTACGCCTGCGGGCACCGTACGGCTTCCGCGGCGACTCCACCGTCCCGGGCAGCGGCCTGGTCATGACCGTCGGTGACACAACGGCCCGGCTCGTTCTCCAGAAGAAGTTCCGCAAGTCCAGGAGCAGCGTGGAGATACGCCTGCCCGACCGGCACTGGACACTGCGGCGCGAGAACGCCGAGAGCTCGTGGCTGCTGCGCGACGACCGCCGGGTCGCGCTGCTGACCCGTCCGCCACGCCGGCCGGACCCCGTACCCGGCACGGTGCTGCTGCCGCTGGCCGCCGTGCACCACGAGAGCCCCGACCCCCTGGACGCCGTCATGGCCCACGCGGTCGCCGTGTCCTTCGGCCTCGGGGACACGACGGGCCTGGCCAGGTTCCGCCCCCGCTCCGGAAGAGAGACGGACACCGGCACCTGGGAGCTCTCCTGGTTCAGCAACCTCGGCACCGGCCCCGACGACAACGAACGCGGCGGCGGCGACGGCTGGGGCAGCGACGGCGGGGAGGGCGGCGACGGGGGCGGAAGCGGCGGCGACGGCGGCGGTGGTGACGGGGGAGGAGGCGGCGGGGGCGGCGACTGAGCGGCGGGGACTCAGCGCATCGCGACCAGGACGACGCTGCCGAGCACGCTCGTGAGCACGAAGAACGGCGCGTTGAGGAGGCCGTAGTACAGCGGGCGCGGGAAGTTCGGGTTGATGGCGATCTGGAAGGTCATCGCGCCGAGGTAGCCGACGCCGACGAGCAGCCCGAAGACCACGGCGTCCCCCATGCCCGTGATGTCGAGCGCCTCGACGAGCACGGCGCTGGTCAGGACGGTGACGAGGAGACACGCCGGCGGCCCCGCCATGGCGACCGCCGTCTGCGCGGGCGCCGGCGCCCCCTCGCGGCCGAGGGCCACGGCGTACGGCTTGGCGATCACCACCGCGAACCACACACCGGCGAGCAGGACCGATCCGACGGCCACGACGGCGACGGCCGCCCAGTTGATATCGGCGAGAACGGAGAACACGCGCGGGCTCCTTGCGGCATGAGCGGTCCTTGCGACCGCCGGGGGCATGAGTCTCGGCGACGTACAGGACAGGTTGTGTCCGCTTTCCCACGGGCCCCTCCTGGTGATGAGCCGTGCGACTCGTACTGGA
This sequence comes from Streptomyces sp. 13-12-16, assembly GCF_002114215.1. Classification (GTDB taxonomy): domain Bacteria; phylum Actinomycetota; class Actinomycetes; order Streptomycetales; family Streptomycetaceae; genus Streptomyces. The sequence continues at coordinate 1,266 of NZ_NCTE01000089.1, forward strand.
TCCCAGACCGTCGACCGGTACGGCTTCCCTGCTGATCGGCGAGATCCAGAGGGACCCCTTCACCGGCACCGGCGGACCGGAGCCGCTGAAGGGGGCCTGTCGGGCCACCGGTCAGGCCGGATCGACGACGAGCACCGCCTTGTCCACCGGGCCACCGAGAAGGAAGTCGTGATCACCAAGGCCCGGTACCACTACTGACGGACCGGCCCGGCGGGGACCACGGCCCACACGGTCTTGCCGGGTGCGCCGGCGCGCGGGGCTGTTCCCCACTCCTCGGCCAGGGCGGCGACGAGGAGGAGCCTTCGCCCGCCGTCCTCCTCGCTTCCGGCGTCCCGTGCCTCGGGCAGCCGCTCGCCCCGCGCGTCGCTGACCTCGACGCGTACGTGCCCGCCGTCCTCCCTGCTGAGCCGCAGCTCGGCGTCCCGGCCGGGGACCCGGCCGTGGGTCGCGGCGTTGGCGGCCGGCTCGGCCGCGATCAGCTCGACGGAGTCGTGCGCCGGGGTGCCGTGGTGCCACCCCCAGGCGTCCATCTGGCAGGAGGCGAGCCGACGGGCGAGCCGGGCACCGCGCGGGGACGGGGTGAAGCGGAACGAGAACACCGTCTGATCGGCGAGGGGGAGCGGCAGCGAGGACCGCCGCTCCGTGCGGGGGGCCATGAAGGGGGAGGTGGCGAAGGCTCGGTATCCGGGGTTCTTCCGGCGGTACGCGGAGCTGGAGGCGCAGGCGGGTGAGCTGCATGCCTACTCGAACCATGTGGTGAAAGGGCTTCTGCAGACAGAGGAGTACGCACGAGCGGTCTTTCGTATGGGGCGGCCTCTGCTCGACGAGGAGACCGTGGAGCAGCGTGTGGCAGCTCGTATGGAGCGGAAGAAGTTCTTCGCACGGCGTCCGGCTCCTCTGCTCAGCTTCGTGATCGATGAGCATGTACTGCGTCGTCCTCTCGGTGGACCGGAGGCCCTGCGCAGTCAGCTGGAACAGCTCCTGCTTTACGGTCACGAGCGGAACATCGAGATTCAGGTCATGCCGACCGGGCGTGACGAATTGACGAGGCCGGCCTCGGGCGGTTCGCGCTCCGCGCGGCCGGTGTCGGGGGTGGCCTGGTCACGGTGGTTCCAGGCGGCCCGGCCGAACAGCCGGGACGGCCCGCACCCTGACACCGTGTCACGGTCCGCCCCCACCGACTGGTCCCCTCCGTCTGTTCATGTCCGATCGGGTGATCGCACTTTTTTCGCTCTGTTTATCGATTTAAATTCGATTTCCGTTCAGGTGACGGGAAAGTGGCGGGGAGGGTGTATGGCGGTGAAGTGAGGGAATCGGTTAATCTTCACGGGGGTGTCGATCGGCTGCATCCCGCACGTGTGCGACAGGGGGAAGCGTGCCGTGAAATTCCTGAAGTCACTCATGTCGAAAATCGGGCGCGCATCCGTCAGGGTCCACAGTGCCCTGGATGTCTATTCGGAGAAGATCACTCCGAAGAGCAAGGTGAAGCAGGCCTTCTTCATTCCGTCCTTCCCGCTCGTGGTCATGCTCGCCGTGTTCGCCGCATGTGCCGCGGTCGGGGTGGAATCGTCGCGGGAATGCCCTCCTTCCACTCTTCTGCACCTGGCCGTCCCTGCCTTCCGGGAGCACCCTTCGGAGTGCCGCGAACTGCCTCTCGTCGCCGACCTGCCGAGCGTCGCCCTCGGCGTCACCTCCACGCTCGCGGTGACGCTCTATCTCACCCTGGTCAGAAGACTCTCCCGGCTCCAGAGGGACCTTGTCGCCTCCGGGCTCGTGCGGCCCGAGAAGTTCAGGGTGGGGGAGCTCGCCGAGAAGCTTGAGCGACTCAACGGGGAGATACGCCTCGGACGCCTGGTCAAAGTGGTGCTGCTCGCCGTCAGCGCCCTCGGGAGCGGCTACCTGTACTGGGCGGCCTACAAGGGCGGCCGCGCCTTCTCCGACCTCTCCGAGATATCGAGGGACCATCCGAGCGAAGATGTCCTGCGCGCCTCCTGGTGGGCGAACTACACGGAACATCCGCTGCTGGCCGCCACCTGGATCGCCGTGGGGACGGCCGGGGTCTACTTCGCGGCGAAGCAGGCCTACATCTATCAGAAGATCCTGATGTTCTCGATCGGGTCCAGGAAACACTGGGTGTTCCAGTACGTACCGAGGGACCGCGACGACGACTTCGGCTGGAAGCCGGTCGGTGACGTCAACTCGATGGTTTATCTCGGCTTCCTGAACTTCGCCGTCTCCCTTTTCGCCGTCGCCTACATCCTGCAGGGCGCCCCCGGGAAATCGGGCAACACGGTCATCGGCGTCATGGCGCTGGTGGGAATCGGTGCGAACCTGGGTATCGTGCTGGCGCTCCTCTGGGTGATGGTCAAAAATCACCGGAACATCATCGTTCGGAAAAGAGCCGAAGTGAAAAGGCGCCTGCTGGAGCGTGGAGACGGTGCGGTCGCGTCGCGCGGCCCCTCCGCCGGCGAAAGGGACTTCTCCTACCTCTCCGTCCAGGGGAAACTGCTGTACGAGGCGCCCCGCTGGTACCCGCTGAGAGGCCGGCTCCGTCCCCTCCTGTCAGTGGCTCCCGGCCTCTTCGCCTTCTACAAAGCCGGCGCGGAACTCCTCAAGCTCATCCAGTGAGGCCGGGCCGAAGCGGCGCCCCAGGTCACGCGCCGCCGCGTCGCCCCCTGCGCATCCGTGGTGCCGTGACCACCGTCCACACGGTGTGCCGGGCCGAGGGGACACATCACGGCCCTCGGTGAGCGCGGAGGGCGATCCGCACTGTCAGTGGGGCCCGTTACCTTCGGGCCATGTCGATCACCGCACAACTGCGCGACTCGGTGAGGCTGCCGGGCGGGCGCGCACTGGTCAACGGGTTCGCGCTGGAAAGCCGTGGGGACGGCTCCTGCCGCGCCCTGCTCCGGAACGGGCACGAGCTGGAGGTCCACGACCTCCGGGAGCTCTTCGCGGGGGAGCGCGCGCCGACGGCCGTCTTCCCCCTGCCCTGGCCCCGGTGGGACCACGGCGTCCACTCGGTGAGTCCGGACGGCACCTTCGCGGTCTTCTCGGGGCAGCGCGCGGTACGGGCCATGGGGACGGACGGGAAGACGCTGTGGGAGTACCGGCACGGCTGCTGGGGTCCCGAGCTCGGTCACCCGCACACGGGCGACGAGCAGGAGGTGTGCCGTGGTTCGGAGCACGGCTCCTGCCGGATCTCGGACGACGGCCGGCTCGTGTGGGCGCATGTGGTGGCGGAGCCGGAGCCGGGCGGCTGGCAGGAGCGCTGGGTGGTCCTGGACGCCCGCGACGGACGGGAGCTGGGGTGGTTGCCGCTGGCCGGCGGGGCGGCCGGTTCGCACCACCTCTCCCACCCGGACGGTGTCCACATGGGGCTGAGCATCGGCATGGGCCAGGACGGCGTCCTGCTGCACTGGGCGCGCCGGGACGGCGGGAAGCTGACCGGCTGGGACGTGAACGAGGGACTGGACCGCATCCTGACGGACGTCCACGCGGGACACCCCGGCTTCCTGACGGTCGAGCACTACGGGGCGGACCTGCGCCTGCACGCCCTGGACGGCACGGTGATCGCCGAGCAGGAGCCGGGGGCGGCCGATGGCGACGACGAGGACGAGACCTACTGGGACTACGGCTGCGGCTTCGTCGACGCCGACACGGTCATCGCCTCGACGGTCGACGCCGACGAGGACCCGGAGCAGGCCCGCCACTGGCTGCTCGACGCCCGCACCCTGCGCGTACGCGGGGTGGTCGCGTACCCGACGGGCCCCGTCGACGGCTACGTACGCCCGCTCGGCGACGGGACCTGGCTCACGTACGACGACGAGAGCGGGACGCTCCACCGCTGGACGCGGGCGGCGGCACCCGGGACGAGGTGACCGGCCTGCCCCGAGGGTGCCCCCGGCTACGTGCGGTCCTGGTGAAGGACCCGGTAGGCGCAGGACGGGGGGCGGACGCGGTGCTCGTTCGGGCAGCCGCCGTTACGTCCCCGTCGGCTCCAACGCCCCCAGCCGCGCCATCAGGCCCAGCCGGTCGTACTGCCACCAGCCCTCGACGATCTTCCCGTTGTCGCCGAAGCGGAAGATGGTCGTGCCCGTCATGGCGGCCTTCCTCCCCGTCGCCGGGACGCCGAGGAAGTCGCCCTTGTGGGTGCCCTCCCAGCTCCACCGGGTGCACACCCGGTCCCCCTGCGCGAGCTGGTCCTCGATCCGGAACGCGAAGTCGAAGCCGCCGCGCCACACGTCCATCTCGCGCCGGAGGTGGTCGAGGCCGATGACGTCCTGCTCGTTGGCCGGATCGTGGTCGTGGTAGTGCTCCTCGACCAGGCCCGTCATCGGGGAGAGGTCGTCCTCGTCGGTGAGGATCTCGAAGAAGCGCCGTGCGGAGTCCGTGTTCAGCCGCGCCTCGCGCACCACGTCCAGGTCCGTGAAGGTCGGCATGCCGTCACACAGGGCCACCATCTCCCGGAAGATACGGTCGGTCTCCGGCAGCTTCGAGTTCCGCATCGCCTCCTCGTACGACGGGAACTCCACGATCTCGACGACGTGCGACGTGTCCGCGCGGTCCTTGCCGACCACCGCGTGCGTCGCCGTCCGCTTCCCCCTGGTCTGCTCGACCCACTGGTCCAGGAGCCGGTCGATCTCCTCGAACCGGCTGGTCCTGCAGTCGATGAGCTGTAGGAAGGTCATGGCTCTCGCCTCCGGTCCCCCCGCGTCCGGGTCGGTTCCGTCAGCACCCATTTTCTCCCGGGGAGCGGGCTCCGTCCCGCTGTGGCGGAGTGGCCGACGGGCCACCCCCGCCGGGGCCCGTGGCTGTCCCCGCCGGGGCCCGCGGCTATCCCCGCCGGGGCCCGTACTTCCGTCCCGTCCGCGAGGAGATCCCGCCCAGCATCCCGCGCGGGACCAGCTTCGCCGCCCCCATCAGCGCCTTGTAGCGCGGATCCGGGATCGACAGCGACTTGCCCCGGGCCAGGTCCGCGAGCGCCGCCGCGGCGACCTTGTCCGCGTCCAGCCACATCCAGTTCGGGATGTTGTCCGTGCCCATCCCGGCCCGCGCGTGGAACTCGGTGCGCACGAAACCGGGGCACAGCGCCATCAGCCGTACGCCCTGGCCGGCAAGGTCCTGCGCCGCGCCCTGGGTGAACTGCACGACCCACGCCTTGGACGCCCCGTAGGTCCCGCGCGGCACGAACGCGGCGGTCGAGGCGACGTTCACGACACCTCCGCGCCCGCGCTCGCGCATCGCCTCCACCGCTGCCGACGTCAGCCGGAGCACCGCCTCGCAGTGCACCTTGAGCATCCTCAGCTCGTCGGCCATGGGGACCTCGAGGTAACGGCCCCGGTGGCCGAAGCCGGCGTTGTTGACCAGCAGGTCGACGGGGTTCTTGCGGTCGCCGAGGCGGTCGGCCACCGCCTCGATGCCCTTGTCCTCGGCCAGGTCGGCGGTCAGCACCTCCGCCTCGATGCCGTGGCGGTCGTGCAGCTCGGTCGCCTGTTCGCGCAGCCGGACGGTGTCGCGGGCGACCAGCACCAGGTCGTGTCCGTCGGCCGCCAGCCGCCGCGCGAACGCGGCACCGATCCCAGCCGTCGATCCCGTAATCAGAGCCGTTGTCATGGCGCAAGAGTAGTTACCCGGAGGGGAGGCGTCCGCTTCGTGTCATCCCATGGACACGCCGTCAGGCCGTCGGCTCCGTCCCGTACTTCTCCACGTACGTCCGCGCCGCCGCCAGAGCCTCCGGATGCAGCGCCCCGCCCGCCGCCAGCAGCCGGGGCAGCAGCGCCCGCTCGGTCGTCACCGCGCGGAACTGCAACGCGACCGTCACCTCGTGATCCGGCCGGTGCACGATCCGTACGGCGTCGCCCGCGCGTATCTCACCGGGCCGGATCACCCGGAAGTACGCCCCCGGCGCACCCTGCTGCGTGAACCGCTTCACCCAGCCCTTCTCACCCAGATGGCCCTGGAAGGTGCGGCAGGGGATGCGCCCGGAGGTGACCTCCAGCACCACCTCGGGACCGACGGCCCAGCGCTCACCGATCAGGGCGCCGGACACGTCGATCCCCTCGGTGGTGAGGTTCTCGCCGAACATGCCGTTCGTCAGCGGGCGCCCCAGCGTGCGCTCCCACTCGTCGAGGTCCTCGCGGGCCACGGCGTAGACCGCCTGGTCGTCCCCGCCGTGATGCCGCCTCTCGCACACCGCGTCCCCGGCCAGGCCGCTCCCGCCGACCCCCATCGGCCCCGGCGCCGCCACCCGGACCGGCCCGTCCACGGGCTGCTTGTCGATGCCGGTCACGCCGTCGCGCTGGTCCGTGTACGGCACGGCCTTGGGGCGACCCAGGTTCACAGACAGAAGCTTCATGGGTCGCACGGTAAGCGATGAACGTCAAAGCGGCGACGTATTATCCGGCGCCGTGTCAAAGTTCGGCTTATCCTTGAGGTGTGATCGAAGCCCGTCATCTCCGTGTGCTGCGCGCCGTGGCCACCTCCGGTTCCTTCTCCGCGGCGGCCCGCGAACTGGGCTGCACCCAGCCCGCCGTCAGTCAGCAGATGAAGGCCCTGGAGGCGTCCGTCGGCACGCCCCTGCTCATACGCAGCGGCCGTGAGATGCGCCTGACGCAGGCCGGAGAGGCGCTGGTGCGGCACGCGGCCGGGATCATCGCCGGGCTGACCGCCGCCGAGGAGGAGGTCGCCGCCATCGCCGGGCTCCGCGCGGGCCGGGTCCGGCTCGTCTCCTTCCCCAGCGGCAGTTCCACACTCGTCCCCACGGCCCTCGCCGCCCTGCGCGCCGCCCACCCCGGCACCCGGGTCTCCCTGGAGGAGGCCGAACCGCCCCGCTCCGTGGAGATGCTGCGCGAGGGCGACTGCGACGTGGCCCTCGCCTTCCGGTACGAGGGGGCGGCGGGCGCCGAGGAGTGGGACGACCTGGTCGTACGGCCGCTGCTGTCGGACCGGCTGGTGGGACTCGTGCCCGAACGGCACCGGCTCGCCCGCGCGGAGTCCGTCGCCATCGGCGAACTCGCCGACGAGCCCTGGATCGCCGGCTGCCCGCGCTGCCGGGGCCAGCTGGTCGAGGTGTGCGAGACGGCCGGTTTCACCCCGCGCATCGACTTCGCGACCGACGACTATCCGGCCGTCGCCGGACTGGTCGGCGCCGGACTGGGGGTGGCGGTACTGCCCCAGCTCGCCATCGAGTCGGTACGGCCCAGGGGAGTGCGCACCGTGGCACTGGAGCCCGCCGTGCGCCGGGAGATCGTCGCGCTCACCCTCCCGGACCTCGCCCAGGTGCCGGCGGTCACCGCGACGCTGGAGAAACTGGCCGGGGCGGCCGCCCGGTAAGAGGGGTTCCGGGTACGTGGTCACCGCGCGTGAGGAGCGGTTGATCACCCCCAGTGACGAAACAAGGGCACGCGTGCGTGCCCCGTGCTCTTGAGGAAACGTTCCTTCAGTTGTTCGAAGCGGCGTGCCCGCCGCCGGCCGATGCCGACACCAGCCGGTTGCGCGCCCGTCCCATCAGCTCTTCGCGCTCGTCCTCGGTCAGTCCGCCCCACACGCCGTACGGTTCGCGTACCGCCAGCGCGTGTGCGGCGCACTCGGCGCGCACCGGGCACCTCATGCAGACCTCTTTGGCCGAGTTCTCACGGGCGCTTCGAGCCGCACCACGTTCGCCCTCCGGGTGGAAGAAGAGCGAGCTGTCCACCCCGCGGCAGGCAGCCAGGAGCTGCCAGTCCCACAGGTCCGCGTTCGGTCCGGGAAGGCGGGAGAAATCTGCCATTGCGTGACCCCTTGTAGCCGTTCTGGGCGGATCCGGTGTCCACGACCGTACAACTACGATCCAAGGAGATGAAAATATGACTCATTGCGAATCTAGCCCTAGACACCAATGAAGGGGAAGAAAAGGGGCTGAATGGGGCACGGGTTGTGGTGAAAGTTCGGGGGTCCGTCGCGCATGTCGTCATCGTGTCCGCCTCCTCACGTAGAGTGCCGAAGGTGGCAGACGGCCCCGTAACTCTTTCGAGTGACCGTCGTTGAGAGTGCGAGGCGGTTGAAGGGACAAGCGCTCGGGCGGGTGTCCGAGACGGTCGACCGCACAGGTGACGATTTCGTACCAGCCTGGAGGCTCAAGGTGACGCGCATCAGCTGCGGAGGGCGGCCATGACTTCCGTCCTCGTCTGCGACGACTCCCCGCTTGCCCGAGAAGCGCTCCGCCGCGCGGTTGCGACCGTGCCCGGCGTCGAGCGCGTGACGACGGCTGCCAACGGCGAGGAAGTCCTCCGCCGCTGGGGAGCCGACCGCTCGGACCTGATTCTGATGGACGTACGCATGCCCGGTCTGGGCGGCGTCGAGACGGTCCGACGGCTGCTGTCCGCCGACCCCGGAGCGCGCATCATCATGCTCACGGTCGCAGAGGACCTCGACGGTGTGGCGCTCGCGGTGGCGGCCGGCGCACGTGGCTATCTGCACAAGGACGCCTCCCGCGCGGAGCTGCGCGCCACGGTCACGCAGGCGCTCGCCGACCCGACCTGGCGGCTCGCCCCGCGCCGGCTGCGCTCCGCCGAGATGGGTGCGGCCCCCACGCTCACCGCGCGGGAGATCCAGGTCCTCGAAGGCATGAGCCACGGCCGCTCCAACGCCGAGATCGGCCGCGAGCTGTTCCTCTCCGAGGACACCGTCAAGACGCACGCACGGCGGCTCTTCAAGAAGCTCGGCGCGTCGGACCGGGCCCACGCGGTGGCGCTCGGCTTCCGGTGGGGCCTGGTGCGCTAGGGCCGACCCGCGTCGCGATCACGCCGGACGGCGAGCGGGGCCCCGGGCCCTGCACCGCGGGACGGCGGCGGGAGCCGGGGCGCGTGTGCCCCGGCGGGGATTCCGGCCACGTGCCCGGCGGCACGGATCGACGGGACGGTCGGAGCGTGGCCGACG
>NZ_NCTE01000884.1 GCF_002114215.1 Streptomyces sp. 13-12-16
CTGCTCGTCGGGTTCCTCCGGGGGATCGTCCTGCGGTGGTGGCTCGTCCTGCGGAGGCGGGTCGTCCTGCGGGGGCGGCGGCGGATGCGGTGGAGGGGGCGGCTGACACGGGGCAGCCCGCCCCCGCATCGGGGGATGACGTATCCGCGACAGCGGGGTCCGCACCTGGGGCGGACCCCGCTGTGCCGTTCCGGGGCGCGGTCCACCGGCGTACGCCGTCACCTCGAGGCGCACGCCGAGGTTGAACAGTTGAGCTGGAGAGCCCCCCAAGGGATGGAAAGGCCGCGAAGTTGGGTAAAAACGCTGTGGTGGCACCACATTTCATGATTGCCTATAAATCACCGACGCAGCCCTCGGACTCCCCGCGGACCCTTCTTCCGGCCGGGCGACCGGGCTGACGGGCCGAGTCCCCCGGCGCGACCGGGGTGCGCGACCCCCTTGTCTCACCCTCCTCGCGTGCCAGCGGAGCCGATCCATGCTCACGACCCTGAACACCTCCTATTCCGACACGCGCGCGGCCGACCTCGCCTGGGCCCTTGGGCGTGAGCCGCTTCCCGCGCTGGCCACGCTCGATCTCGAACTGGCCGGAAGGAAAGTCCAGTTGAGACTGCTCGGCGCGTCCCACCAGGTGCTCATCGAGGAGGAGCGGGGCCTCTGCTCGGAGACGGTGGCGTGCATTCCGGGCAGCAGTACGCCGCTTCCGCTGGGCGTGGCCAAGCGGGTGGACGACTGGGAGTACGAGTTCGCGGCCCGGGTGGAGGTGTTCTCCCCGGGGTCCTTCGCGGGCCGTGCCCAGGAGCTGCTGGCCCTGGTCTCCGACCATCCGCAGGGCCTCGCCGGGGTCTTCCCGGGCAGTCCGCACGCGTTCACGGCGATGCTCGCCCGGAGCCACGAGGGCCAGGTGCACTGGCGGACCTGGCACGCCTACCCGCAGGACGGGCAACTCGTGGCGACCCGGACGAGGGTGGGGGTGCGGGCGAGACCGGCCGAGGGGGCCGTTGCTCGTACCGATATCGGGCAGGTGTAAACAAAGACCACACGTGTGGGTGACGTTGTGCGGTAGGGGCGTGACGTAACGTCACTGGGGTGATCGAACCGCAGGCCCCCGCACCGCCCGGCTCCGTGCAGCCCTGGGGCGGGCCGGACGGCCCCGTCGGCGACGCGGGAAGCGCGCTGCGGCTGCCGGTGCGGCAGGGCACGGGGAGGTTCCTGGTCCTCGCGGGCGTGTTCGTCTGTGCGGCCTGCGGACTCGTGTACGAGCTGGAACTGGTCGCGCTGGCCACGTATCTGATGGGTGACTCGGTCGCCCAGACGTCGGTCGTGCTGTCCGTGATGGTCTTCGCGATGGGCATCGGCTCCCTCGCCGCGAAACGGCTGCGGCGGCACGCGGCCGCCGGGTTCGGCGCCGTCGAGGCGGCCCTCGCCCTCGTCGGCGGGTGCAGTGCGATGGCGCTGTACGCCGTGTTCGCCTGGACGGGCGACTGGGGCGGGGTGTGGGCGAGCGGTCCGCGCTCGCTGCTGGTCGCCTTCTCCCTCGCCACCGGGCTGCTGATCGGGGCCGAGGTGCCGCTGCTGATGGAGCTCATCCAGCGGATCCGCCGGCAGGACGCGGGCGGCGCGGTGGCCGACCTGTCCGCCGCGGACTACGTCGGCGCGCTCGTCGGCGGGCTCGCCTTCCCCTTCCTCCTCCTGCCGCTGCTCGGCCAGTTGACCGGCGCGCTGATCACGGGCGCCGTCAACGCGGTCGTCGGCGGGGCGCTGGTGCTCGGGCTGTTCCGGCAGGACCTCACGCGGCGCGCCCGTCGGCTGCTGGTCACCGTCAACGTGTGCGTGCTCGCGGTCCTCGCCTCGGCGGCCGTCCTCGTCGACGACTTCGAACGGGCCGCCCGGCACGCCATGTACGGCTCCGACGTACGGGTGGCCCTCCAGACGGACGTCCAGGAGGTGCTGCTCACCGGCGGGCGGGACGGGCGGCCCCTGAACCTGTTCCTCGACGGGCGGCTGCGGGTCAGCGGCCGGGACGAACTCCGGTACCACGAGGCGCTGGTGCACCCCGCGATGACCGGGCCGCACGCGCGCGTGCTCGTCCTCGGCGGCGGTGACGGGCTGGCCGTCCGCGAGGTGCTGCGCCACACCGGTGTGCGCCGGGTCGACGTCGTCGAGATCGACGCGGGCGTGGTGCGGCTGGCCCGCCGCGACCCGGCGCTGTCCGCGCTGAACGCGCACGCCCTCGACGATCCGCGCGTACGGGTGACCACCGCGGACGCCTTCGACTGGCTGCGCGGGGCGCCCCCGGCGGCGTACGACGTCCTCGTCTCGGACCTGCCGCATCCCGGGATCACCGCGAGCACCAAGCTGTACTCGCAGGAGTTCTACGGGCTGGCCCGGCGGGTGCTGGCGCCCGGCGGGCGGCTCGTGGTGCACGGGGGCGCGGTGGCGACCCGCCCCCGCGACTTCTGGACGGTGGACTCGACGCTCCGCGCGGCGGGACTGCGCACCGCCGTGTACCGGGTGAGCGGCCGGCGGGCCGGCTTCGCCGCCGGGCCCGACCGGGGGGCCACGGCCACCGCCCACGTCCAC
>NZ_NCTE01000885.1 GCF_002114215.1 Streptomyces sp. 13-12-16
GTCGGGCCACGGTTCGCGCGGCCGGGCCGGCCGGGATCACCGCGGGTCCCGCGGGTCGCGCGGCCGAAGACCTGGCAGTTCACCACGACCGCCGCCACCGCCGGTCTGGCGCTGGCCGCGGGTGTGGCGACCGCCGCCGGTCCCTGGGACTCCTCGGGTCAGCGTACGGCCGAGCGGGACCGGGCCGTGGCCCTGGAAGCCGCGCGTGGCACAGATCACGGCGGCACCCGTGCCCACGCTGGTACGCCGCCCCGCGGACCCCAGGCCGTCCCGCCGGCCGTCTCCGTGCTCACCGGCCTCGGTGGCACCGCCACCACCGTGAAGTCGGCGCCCGGCGGCAAGGCCCTCAGCGCCGTCCTGGACCCGCTGCTGAAGAACCCGGCGCTCGGCCACCGCTCCGCCGCCGTGGTCGACGTGGCCACCGGCGAACGGCTCTACGGCACCGGTTCCGGGGAGGCGCTCGTCCCCGCCTCGACCACCAAGATCGCCACCGCCGTCGCCGCGCTCTCCGCGATGGGCGCCGACCACCGCCTCACCACCCGCGTGGTGTACGAACCCGACACCGGTGAGGTCGTCCTGGTCGGCGGCGGCGACCCCACGCTCACCGCCCGCAAGGAGGCCGGCGGCCTCGCGAGCCTGCGCGACCTCGCGGAGCGGACCGCCGCCGCCCTGGCCAGGCGCGGGGTGCGCGAGGTGACGCTGTCGTACGACACGACCCTCTACAAGGGCACCACGATCCACCCGATCGGGGTCAACCCGAACCTCGCGGCCGTCACCCCCCTGATGGTCGACGAGGCCCGCACCGACGGCTCCACCAGCGGACCGGCCCCGCGGGCCGCGGATCCGGCGGCCGACGCCGCGCGGAAGTTCGGCGACCTGCTGAAGGAGCACGGCGTCAAGGCCACGCCTCCCGGCCCGTCGAAGGCGACCACCCGCGCCTCCACGCTCGCCACGGTCTCCTCGCCCCCGCTGGCCGCCCTCGTCGAGCGGATGCTGACCAACAGCGACAACGACCTCGCCGAGGCCCTCGCCCGCCACACCGCGCTGGCCACCGGCAGGAGCGCCGACTTCGCGGGCGCCGGCGCGGCGGTCACCGCCCGTCTGAAGCACCTCGGCCTGTCTTCGAAGGGCGCGGACGTCAAGGACGGAAGCGGCCTCGACCGGCGGGACAGACTCACCGCCGACCTCCTCACCGACCTGCTCGTCAAGGCCGGAGACCCGGCCCGCCCCGAGCTGCGGCCCGCCCTCACCGGCCTGCCCGTCGCCGGCTTCACCGGCACCCTCGCCGGCCGCTACACCGACGGCGCGGCCGGCGTCGTACGCGCCAAGACCGGCACGCTCACCGGTGTGAACACACTGGCGGGCACGGTCGTCGACAAGGACGGCCGTCTCCTGGCCTTCGCCTTCCTCGCGAACGACACCACCGCCCCCACGGCAGCCCAGTCCGCCCTCGACAAGGCGGCCACGGCCCTGGCGGCGTGCGGCTGCCGCTGACCTCCAAAAGGGGGGCGGCCTCAAAGGGGCGCGGGGCTGTGCCGATATGCGGCTCCGCCGCGCGGGCGCAAAGCGGGTCCGGGGCGAAGCCCCCAGGGACGAGAAGGAGCGGCGGGGGCGAAGCCCGGGAGGCACACCGCACGACCCGCACCCGAGCGCCGCGGGCCCCGGGGCCGGCGCCCGGCCGCCCCCGGGGCACCTCGGCCACCTCGCCGTCCTGCCCGAAACCGGGGCACTCACGTACCGTTGACGCATGACGAGCATCGGTGGTGCTGCCTCTTCCGGGATGGTCGACTGGAATCTCGCGGTCGCGACCGCGACCCGGCTCATGCGGCCGGGCCCCGACGTGAGCCGCGACGAGGCCAGGGCCGTCGTCGCGGAACTGCGCCGGCACGCGAAGGCCTCGGAGGAACACGTCCGGGGCTTCACTCGTCTGGGCACCGAGGAGACCCACGACACCCCCCTCCTCGTCGTCGACCGCCCCGGCTGGGTCCGGGCCAACGTCGCCGGCTTCCGTGAACTGCTCAAACCCCTCCTCGACAAGATGCAGGAACGGCGCGGTACCAGCCCCGGCAACGCGGTCCTCGGCGCCGTCGGCGGCAAGGTCACCGGCGTGGAACTGGGCATGCTGCTGTCCTTCCTCGCCTCCCGTGTCCTCGGTCAGTACGAGACCTTCGCCCCCGCCACCCGCGACCTCCCGGCCGGTGCGAACGGCGCCGGCCGGCTGCTGCTCGTCGCCCCCAACATCGTCCACGTCGAACGCGAACTCGACGTCGAACCGCACGACTTCCGCCTGTGGGTGACCCTCCACGAGGAGACCCACCGCACCCAGTTCACCGCCGTGCCCTGGCTGCGCGACCACCTGGAGGGCGAGATCCAGTCGTTCCTGGGGGAGACCGACGTCGATCCCATGACCGTCCTGGAACGCGTCCGCGAGGCCGCCCAGTCGCTCGCCGGAGGCCGCCCCGAGGGAGAGGAGGGCGACGAGGGGCGCTCCCTCGTCGAGCTCGTGCAGACCCCCGCCCAGCGTGAGATCCTCGGCCGGCTCACCGCCGTGATGTCCCTGCTGGAGGGCCACGCCGACTTCGTGATGGACGGTGTCGGCCCCGAGGTCGTGCCGAGCGTCGCCGAGATCCGCGAGAAGTTCCAGCAGCGCCGCGCCAAGGGTGCCTCCCGCCTGGACATGGCCCTGCGCAAGCTGCTCGGCCTGGACGCCAAGCTCCGTCAGTACCGCGACGGCGAACGCTTCGTGCGCGCCGTCGTCGAGGAGGTCGGCATGGACGGCTTCAACCGGGTGTGGACCTCGCCCAACACGCTCCCCACCAAGGCGGAGATCGCCAAACCGGCGGACTGGATCACACGGGTGCACCGCAAACCGGAAGCCTGAGTCCCGCGCACCGTCATGCGCCGCGCACGACCGACGGCAGAAGGACGCCCCTCCAATCACCCGTCCGAGGGACCGTGAGTCCTGAGTAGGCGTGCAATGCTCGGGTAACGGCCCGGTTCTGTCACCATCTACACACTCTGAGTGACCGAACCTCGGGCTCACCCCCCGACAACTTCATGAAGGGAACCGGACATGGGTCCCCATCCTGCGGTCGCGGCGATACGCCTGGCGGTCCGCCGCGTCCTGACCGACATCCTCGACGACCACGGCCGAGCCTCCGGCCGCACACCGAACGAGCGGCCGCCCTCCCCGCTCGTGCTCGTGGCCTGCTCCGGCGGCGCCGACTCCATGGCGCTCGCCTCCGCCCTCGCCTTCGAAGCCCCCCGCCTCGGCGTCCGCGCCGGCGGCGTCACCGTCGACCACGGCCTCCAGGCCGGCTCCGACCTGCGCGCCGCCGAAGTCGCCTCCCGCCTGCGCGAACTCGGACTCGACCCC
>NZ_NCTE01000886.1 GCF_002114215.1 Streptomyces sp. 13-12-16
CCCCTCCCGCCGCGTTTCCGCAGGTGGGAGGGGTTTGGATGTGGAGCCTAGGGGAGTCGAACCCCTGACATCTGCCATGCAAAGACAGCGCTCTACCAACTGAGCTAAGGCCCCGGAGGAAAGCGTCCACCTGCGAGAACCGCATCCCGGTGGGCGCCTGTGACCAGAGTACCGGGTCCCCCCGGGGATTCCGCAAAAAGATTGGGGGTCCCCGTGACCAACCACTCTCCGTAAGATGCTCGGACGTGGTTCGCTACAGCGAACCACGGTTCTTGGGGAAGCGATGGGGAGACGCAATGGACGCCGCACAGCAGGAAGCCACCGCAAGAGCGCGGGAACTGCAGCGGAACTGGTACGGGGAGCCGCTGGGGGCGCTCTTCCGTAGGCTCATAGACGACCTGGGCCTCAACCAGGCTCGTCTCGCGGGGGTGCTGGGACTGTCCGCACCGATGCTGTCGCAGCTGATGAGCGGCCAGCGGGCGAAGATCGGAAATCCCGCCGTGGTGCAGCGGGTGCAGCTGCTGCAGGACCTGGCGGGGCAGGTCGCCGACGGCAGTGTGAGCGCGGCCGAGGCGACCGAGCGCATGGACGAGATCAAGAGGTCACAGGGGGGCTCGGTGCTCAGCAACACCACGCAGACGACGAGCGGTTCGGGGGCGCCCACGGTCAAGCGGGTGGTCCGTGAGATCCAGTCACTGCTGCGTTCGGTGGCCGCCGCCGGCGACATCATCGAGGCCGCCGACACCCTCGCCCCCACGCACCCCGAACTGGCAGAGTTCCTCCGGGTCTACGGCGCGGGCCGCACCTCCGACGCGGTCACGCACTACCAGTCCCACCAGAACTGATTCCCCGCCCGGCGGCCGGAGGGGGTTCGGCCGCCGGGGACGCGCGGAAGACGGGGGGACACCGCAGGGGAGGGGCGACGCACAGCGATGGGTGAGGTCTTCGCCGGCCGGTACGAACTGGTCGATCCGATCGGGCGCGGGGGTGTCGGTGCCGTCTGGCGCGCCTGGGACCACCGGCGCCGCCGTTACGTGGCCGCCAAGGTCCTGCTGCAGAGCGACGCCCACTCCCTGCTCCGTTTCGTGCGCGAGCAGGCGCTGCGGATCGATCACCCCCATGTCCTGGCACCCACCAGCTGGGCCGCCGACGACGACAAGGTCCTGTTCACCATGGACCTGGTCGCCGGCGGTTCGCTGGTCCACCTGGTCGGCGACTACGGCCCGCTGCCGCCGGCCTTCGTCTGCACCCTGCTCGACCAGTTACTGGCGGGGCTCGCCGCGGTGCACGCGGAGGACGTCGTGCACCGCGACATCAAGCCCGCCAACGTGCTCCTGGAGGCCACCGGCACGGGCAGGCCGCGGCTGCGGCTGTCGGACTTCGGCATCGCGATGCGGCTGGGCGAGCCCCGGCTGACCGAGACCAACCTGGTGGTGGGCACGCCGGGTTATCTCGCGCCGGAGCAGCTGATGGGCTCCGAACCGGACTTCCCCGCCGACCTGTTCGCCGTGGGCCTGGTGGCGCTGTATCTGCTGGAGGGCGCCAAGCCGGACGCCAAGGCCCTCATCCAGTACTTCGCCGACCACGGGACGCCCGGCGCGCCCCAGGGCATCCCCGAGCCGCTGTGGCAGGTGGTGGCCTCGCTGCTCCAGCCGGATCCGCAGGCGCGGTTCCGTACGGCCACGGGGGCACGGAAGGCGCTCGCGGCCGCCGTGGAACTCCTTCCGGAGCCCGGCCCCGACGACGAACTGATCGAGATCTTCGACCAACTGGGCCCCCTGCCCCCGGGGTTCGCCGCGGACGGCCCGCTGAAGCGGGCTTCGGGCGTGGTGCGTACGGCCCCGGAGGAGGAGCGGGGTTCTCCGCCCGGCTCCGGATCCGTCCGGGACACGGGCGGCGCGGACGGATCCGGCGGCACGACCGGCCCGGGGCCGGTCCGGCCGGCCACGGCGGCGGGCGCCGGCACGAACGCCGGAACCGGCTCAGGGGAGCGTGGTGCGGGCCCGGACGGG
>NZ_NCTE01000887.1 GCF_002114215.1 Streptomyces sp. 13-12-16
CTCGGGCCCGGTTCCGCAGGCCGTCAGGTCCCGCAGCGCCGCCCGTGACCGGGCCGCGTGGTCGCCCAGCGCCTCGTCGGCCGCCAGGGCGCGTCGCTGAGCCGCCGCCATGGGCCGCAGCGTCACCAGGAACAGCACCAGACCGCCCGTCAGCGGTGGCAGCACCACCACGAGGAGGGCGGGGTGCAGCGACAACAGCCCCAGCAGCGCTCCGGCGGCGGTGAAGACGAAGGACCGCAGGGTCAGGACGAGACCGGCGAAGCTGTCCCGGGCGATCTCGACCTGGTTCGTCAGCCGGGAGACGGCCGCCCGGTCCGTCCCGCCGGCCCCGCCCAGGACGGCCCGGGCCAGGGACCGGTCGACCGCGCGCCGCACCAGGCCGTCGCGCAGCGGCTCCGTCAACCCGGCGAGCTGGGTGAACACGCCCCGGATCACCGGGGCGCCGAACAGTACGGCGACCAGCGCGACCGCGAGCCACAGCAGCCCCCGGCGCACATCACCGGCGAGGAACCCTCGGTCGACGGCGCGGGCGACGCCGTAGCCCACGAGGAACGCCTGCGCGGTCTCGACGAGCGACCAGAGCGCGAGCCGCGCCGACACCCCCGCACGACGGGCGAGGAAACGACGGGCGGGCGGCGCGATACGGCGCAACACCCCGGCCCCGTCCCCCGCGCCGCGCGTCACCGCCGTGCCTCCTCGGGTTCGGACCGGTGCCCGGTGCCCGTACGCGGTGTCGCGGTCCCGGTGTCCCCGGCGCCGAAGACCGCCCGGTAGTCGGGCGTGTGCCACAGTTCGCGATGGGGTGCGACGGCCCGCACTCCCCCGTCCTCCAGCCAGATCACCAGATCCGCCCGGGCCGCCACCGACGGGCGGTGCGCGACGACCAGCCTGGTGCCGGGCCGTACCGAGTGGCGCAGTGCGCGGTCCACCTCGTGCTCCGTGGCGGTGTCCAGACTGGACGTCGCGTCGTCCATGATCAGCAGCCGTCCGGCGTGCGCGAACGCCCGGGCGAGTCCGAGGCGCTGGTACTCGCCGCCCGAGAGCGGCGCCGTGGACAGCGGGGTGTCATAACCTCTCGGCAGCCGGCGGACGAAGCCGTCGGCGCCCGCGGCACGGCAGGCTTCCCGGACCTGTTCGGGCGACACCCGCCGGGGGCCGGCGGCGACCGCTTCGGCGACCGTGCCCTCGGCCGGCGCCGGGCGCTCGAAGGCGTAACCGACCTCGGTGCGCAGCGCCTCCCGGGTCAGCAGGTCGAGGCGGACACCGTCCAGCAGCACATGCCCCTCGTCGGGGTCGATCAGCCGCCCCGCCACGGCGGCCAGGACGGACTTCCCCGCGCCGCTGCGGCCGACCACCGCGACGGTGGTGCCGCCCTCCACCCGTACACCGTCGGCACGCAGGACCTGCCTGCCGTCGCGCACCACCCGCACGCCGCGCAGTTCGAGATCACCCGGTCCGGCCGGGGGGAGACGCCGCGTCCCGTGGTCCAGCGCGGGCATGTCCGCCAGTGCCAGGGTCCGGTTCCGTGCCTCACGGCCCCGTACCACCGCGCCCAGCAGGGACGCGGCGCCGCCGACGCCGGCCGTCAGCTGCGCGTACCGGCACACGGCGAGCAGCTCGCCCACGCTCAGGGCGCCCGACGCCAGGCGCAGGCCGCCGACGGCCGTGGCGGCCAGGGTGAGCAGGGGGACCAGGACA
>NZ_NCTE01000888.1 GCF_002114215.1 Streptomyces sp. 13-12-16
CGGAGGCGACGCGGCCCGCCGCCGCGACGGCGCGCAGTTCCGCGGGGACCACGAGGAGCCCGAGGTCGAGCTGGGCGAGGACCTCGGCGACCCCGTCGTCGACGCGGCGCGGCAGGTCGACCACGACGGTGCCGCCTCCGCGCCGCGCCGCGGCGAGCACCGCGCGTACGGCCCTGGGCGGTACGGCGAGACAGTCGCCACGGTCCCAGCTGAGCACCCGCAGCGAGTGCAGTTCCGGCAGTGACTCCTCCAGGGCGCCGCCGCCGACCCGGCCGTGTGACGCGGCGAACGCCGGCCAGCGCAGCCCTTTGGCCGTCTCGCCCCCGAGGGCCACGTCGAGTCCACCGCCCAGCGGATCGGCGTCCACGAGGAGGGTGCGCAACCCTTCACGCGCGGAGGTGACGGCGAGCGCGCACGCGAGCGTGGACGCCCCGGCGCCGCCCCGGCCGCCGATGACACCGACGGTCAGGGCGGGCCGTCCGACGCCTTCGGCCACGTCGGCGATGCGGTCGACCAGCCACTGTTCCCCGTCGGGCAGCATCAGCACGTGGTCGGCGCCGATCTCGACGGCCCGCCGCCAGACCCCGGAGTCGTCCTGGTCGCGGCCGACCAGCACCACTCCCGGCCTGCGTGCCGCCCCGCGCACCCGCCGCGCGGCGTCGTCCCCGACCAGGACGAGCGGTGCGGCCTCCCAGCTGCCCCTTGGTTCCGGCACCGTGTGATGGACCTCCGGTGTGGCGCCGGCCGCCGCGCACAGGCGCAGCAGGTCGTCGAGGAGCCCGGCGTCCTCGGTGAGGATCAGCGGTGCGCCCGGCCGGCCTCCTCCGGTGGCCGGCGGCGGGTCGTGGGTGATGGTTCCGGACATGTTCGTCCCCCTTTGCTGCATCTCTCGCGCAGCCCCTGCGGCCCCGCGATTCCCGGACGTGCGAAGAGCCGGCAAGCGGTTCTTCTTTGAACGGCCGGCGGAAACCGGCCGTACGCGACCCGACAAACGGAACCGGGCGTGAACTCGCGGCGAGCGGGCGCGTCGGAATCACGATGCGGCGATCCGGAAAAACATGTGGATCTTGGTCGATAACTGTGGACGGGGCGACGCCTGTGAATATCGCGGTCACCCATACCGGTGAGTCCCGCACGCCTCCTGTACGACTTCCGCAGAGCAGTCCGACGACTACCGCGGGTAACTATTCATGTCCATGACAAAAGTCTGGACGCACAGCACCGGCGCGGTGCACCAACCGCGAGGAGAATGAGGAAACCCACCCGGACATGCGACGACCCCCGCCGGGGGGGAGAGCGGGGGTCGTCCCCACGGCCGACTCGGGGGGGGAGGAGTCGGACCGGGTTAGACACGGTCGCGAACGATCCGTGACTTCCATGGTGTACCCGAGAGCCCTCTCAGGCAAACCCACACGCCCCACCTTACGCCGAATGGGCTGCGCCTATGCTCAAGGACGTGGAAAACCACTCGATGCCCCGCACAGCCGCCTTCTTTGACCTGGACAAGACGGTCATTGCGAAGTCGAGCACGCTCACGTTCAGCAAGTCGTTCTATCAAGGCGGCCTGATCAACCGCAGAGCTGTCCTGCGCACCGCGTACTCCCAGTTCGTGTTCCTGGCCGGCGGCGCCGATCACGACCAGATGGAGCGGATGCGCAAGTACCTGTCCGCGCTGTGCCGCGGCTGGAACGTCCAGCAGGTCAAGGAGATCGTCGCCGAGACGCTGCACGACCTGATCGACCCGATCATCTACGACGAGGCCGCCACCCTCATCGAGCAGCACCACACCGCGGGACGCGACGTCGTGATCGTGTCCACGTCGGGCGCCGAGGTGGTCGAGCCGATCGGCGAACTGCTCGGCGCGGACCGGGTGGTGGCCACCCGCATGGTCGTGGGCGACGACGGGTGCTTCACCGGCGAGGTGGAGTACTACGCGTACGGCCCGACCAAGGCCGAGGCGGTCCGGGAGCTGGCCGAGTCGGAGGGCTACGACCTGGCCCGGTGTTACGCCTACAGCGACTCGGTGACCGATGTGCCGATGCTGGAGTCCGTGGGCCACCCGCACGCCGTGAACCCGGACCGCGCACTGCGCCGGGAGGCCCTCGCGCGGGAGTGGCCGATCCTCGACTTCCACCGGCCGGTACGGCTCAAGCAGCGCTTCCCCGCCTTCTCCGTACCGCCGCGCCCCG
>NZ_NCTE01000889.1 GCF_002114215.1 Streptomyces sp. 13-12-16
CGGCGAGCAGGGCGTCCAGCCACGCGGTGCCGTCGCGCAGGGCGGCGGTGTGGGCGAGGACACCGACGTGGCTCGGGCCGTGGCCGACCTCCTCGGGCATCCGCGCCAGGTCGCCCGCGGCCTCGGGCCCCGCGACGGCGAGGGCGGCCTTGAGTCCGGCCAGGTTCCACGCCTTCGACGCCGACATCAGCGACAGGCCGCGCTCGCCGCCCGGCACGCTCAGGTACGGCACGAACCGCGTGTCGCCGAGGACCAGCGGGGCGTGGATCTCGTCGGCGACGACGCGCACGCCGTACCGCTCGGCGAGGGCGGCGACGGCGGACAGCTCGTCGGCGGTGTGCACGGTGCCGGTGGGGTTGTGCGGGCTGCACAGCAGGTAGGCGGCCCGCCGTCGGCCGGCCGTCACCCGCCGGAAGACGTCCTCCAGGACGTCGAGGTCGATCCGCGCGTCGGCACCGAGCGGGGCCTCGGCCACTTCGCGGTCCAGGTGCCCGACGAAGTCGTGGAAGGGCGGGTAGACCGGTGGGTTCACCACCACCGCGTCCCCGTACCCGGTGACGAGTTTCAGCATCTCGACCACGCCCAGCATGACGTCGGGCACGATCGCGGTGCGCTCCACGGCGAGCCCGCCCCAGTCCCACCGCTTGTCCGCGAAGGCGGCCAGCGCCTCCGCGTAGGCGGTGCCGACGGGGTAGCCGGTGTCGCCGAGTTCCATCGCCCCGGTGACGGCCCGGACGACCGGTCCGGCCAGGGGGACGTCCATCTCGGCCACCCACAGGGGCAGCACGTCCTCGGGGTGGGTCCGCCACTTCATGCTGGTGCGACGGCGCAGGCGGTCCAGGGCGAGGGCGAGCAGCGGATTCGGTTCACCGGACGTCTCGTGCGGGATCCTGGTCATGAACACACGATAAGGGCCGTGGTGTGAACGGACATCGGACGGACGGCCCGCGCCGGTGCGCCGGCGGCCCGGGTCCCGGAGCGGCTCGCGGCGCGGCGGGACCGCGCCCGGTCTGAACGCGCCGGGTCCCGGACCCGTATGGGAAGAGGGCCTCCGACTCAGGGGAGGCCCTCGCGGTGCGCGCGCACCGCGCTGCCGAGGTTCGGGAGCCACGCATGAGGCACGCACGACGACGGGTCGTCCGGAGAGTGACACGACTGGCGGCCGTCGGCGGACTCCTCCTGGGGGCCACGATGGTCACCCACGCCGTCGCCAGTGAGCCCCGCGCGCCCGACGCGGTCCCGTTCGCCACCGCCCAGGAGACGGCG
>NZ_NCTE01000890.1 GCF_002114215.1 Streptomyces sp. 13-12-16
GTCCGCTGCACCGCCGTGTCCAGGCTCTCGCCCCGGGCCAGCGCGTGCACGATCACGGCGTACGCGCCCGCCGCGAGGCAGGCGACCGGGTGGCCGTGGGTCTGCGCCGCGCACTCCACGGCGAGCTGCACGACGAGCTGCGGATCCCAGCCGACGAGCAGCCCGAACGGCGCGGACCGGGCCGCCGCCTCGGGCCCCGCCTCCCCGGGGTTCTTGGGCGCCGCCGGCGTCCCCATGGTCTCGTCCCCGAGCCCGAGCAGCAGCGTGCGGGCGGGCTCCCGGCGGGCGTACAGCCACTCCTCGCGCGCCAGCCAGCCGTCGTCCTTGCGCCGCTCGTCCGGGCCCCAGTCCCGCTGGGTGGTGGCCCAGCGCAGATACGCCCGGTGCAGATCGGTCGGCGGATGCCAGGCGCCGGTGTCGCGCCGCACCTGGGCGCGGATCAGGCCGTCCACGGAGAAGAGGGTGAGCTGGGTGTGGTGGGTGACGGCACCGCGCCGGCCGTGGGCGGGGGCGAACTCGGTGAGGCCCTCCGCGCCGTGCGCCTGTCGTATCCCGTCGGCCGTCATTCCGTCCACGGGCGCGCCCAGCGCGTCCCCGAGGGCGACCCCGAGCAGCGTCCCGCGCACCCGGCTGCGGAAGTCCTGCTGCTCGCGCCGCCCCCACACGGGCCCGGCAGTACCGCCCACCAAGACCTCCCGGGGCACCGTCCGTACGTACGACGCCCAGCACTGTAATCGAACGGGGACGGACGGTTCAGGGGGCGGATCGGTACGCGGGGTGTGAGGCGTGTGAAGTGAGTGATCGCGAGTGGTCGGACAGGGGGTCTCAGCCGTCGCGGTGCCGTACGACCGCGTCGCGCTGGGCGCGCGCCCACTCGTAGGAGGGATCGAGTTCCAGGGCGCGGTCCAGGTCGGCCAGGGCCTCCGTGCGGCGGCCGAGATTGAAGCGGCTCACGCCCCGGCTCGCGTACGCCGACGCGTACTCGGGGTCGAGGGCGAGTGCGTGGTCGTACGCGGTGAGGGCCTCCTCGTCGCGGCCGGTGGCCCGCAGCGCGTCGCCGCGTTCGCAGTGGGCCCACGGGGAGTCGGGCTGCAGGGCGACGGCACGGTCGAGGTCGGCGAGCTGACGTCCGGGGTCGCCGAGCTCCCGCCGGACGCGGGCCCTGCGGATCAGTGCCCAGAAGTAGTCGGGCCTGAGTTCGAGGGCGCGGTCCAGCGCGGTGAGCGCGGCGGCCGGGTCGCCGAGGGCGAGGTGGGTGGCGCCGAGGGAGGCCCAGGCGTAGGAGTGGTCCGGGTCGAGCAGGACCGCCCGGAGCAGTTCGGCCAGCGCCGTCTCGAACCGGCCGGAGGCCCGCAGGTACTCGCCCTTGGAGGCGAGGATCCCGGGGTCGTCCGGTGCCAGGATCCCGGCACGCACCATGTGGATCGCGGCGGCGGCGTAGTCGCCCCGCGCGGCCAGCGCTTCGGCGCGGAGGCGGTGCACCCGCACCCGCGCCCCGGGGGGCAGCTCGTCCGGCCGGTCCCCCGCTTCCGTACCGGCCGGGTCCTCCTCGGCCGGGTCCTCCGTGGTCAGATCCTCCGCGGCCAGGTCCTCCTCGGCCGGCCCCGCACCGACCGGCTCCGCACCGACCGGCTCCGCACCGACCGGCTCCGCACCGGCCGCGACCGCCCCGGGCACTGCGGCGTCCGGCGTC
>NZ_NCTE01000891.1 GCF_002114215.1 Streptomyces sp. 13-12-16
GGCCGGGTGAGCCAGGCGACGGCCGCGCCGGTCAGCGCCACCGGCCATTCGACCACGCCGGCCACGCCGAGCACCCCGGCGCCGGCGTAGACGGCCATCCGGCGTCCGCGCGGGGAGACCGCGCCGATCGCGTCCAGGGCGCCGCCGGTCACCCTCCCCACCTGCTCCGCGCCCGGCAGATGCCGCAGGCCCGAGGCGACGGTCCGCAAGGGCTGCGGAAGATCGGACGGACGGTACGTGTCCTGCTCCATGTCGGCCTCCACGGGCGAGTCCCTCACGGGCACTCATCACCTTCCCTACCTTTTGCCCCATATTCAGCCGTTACCACACGAAGCGCCTTTCCTGTACGTCCTCGGCGGGAGGGCGCCGCCCCCCGGCCCGTGTCGGAACGGGCACGCCGGGTACTAGGTGCAGGCACACAGCGGACGTGCGGACCGTCCGGTCGGCGAAGGGAGTGGTCATGACGGAGAACGGCGAGGACGCCACGCTCGCCCGGCCCCCGGGGACCCGGGAGCTCCGTCTGGCCACGGACGCCCCGGGACCGGTGCCGGCGCACACCGTGCGGAGCGGCGCACGGGACCAGGAGGACGACCCGGAGCTGCCCCGCGACCGCAATCAGGCGATCCTGGAGGCGGCCAAGCAGGTCGGCGCGGTGCTCAAGCGGGGCGGGCACCTGTTCGCCCTGGCCGGCAGTGTCGCCGTCCACGCCCACGGCGGCAGCGGGAACCTCCAGCACGACGTCGACTTCTGTGTCCGGCCCGAGGACGCCGAGCCGGTGGCCGCCACGCTCCGCGAGGCCGGGCTGACGGTGTACGCCCCGCCCGAGGACTGGCTGATCAAGGCCACCTGCTTCGGCCAGGACGTGGACATCATCTTCGAGCTGGCGCACCGGCCCGTCTCCACCGAGATGCTCCGGCGGGCGCCGGAACTCCCGGTGGAGTCGGTACGCATGCCGGTGCTGGCGCCCACCGATCTGCTGACCGGCCTGCTGGCCGCCTTCTCGGAGCACCACTGCGACTTCGGGGCCGTCCTGCCCATCGCCCGCGCCCTGCGCGAGAAGGTCGACTGGGAGCGGGTACGGCGCGACTGCGGGGACGAGCCCATGCCGGCCGCCTTCTTCTTCCTCCTGGAACGCCTGAACGTCATCTGAACGTCCGCGGAAGGAACGCTCATGAACACCCAAGACGCCGGATCCGCAGGCGGCACACCGGCGGCGGCCCCGGAGTACCGCGTCGCCCACCTCCAGGACCGTCTCGCCTCCGGCGAGCTCGGCGAACTCGGTGTGCGGGTCGAGGTCCGCGGCGGGGCCGTACTGGTCACCGGGACCGTCCCCTCGGCCCACTGCCGCGAGGACGTCCTGGACACGGTGCGCGAGGAGCTCACCGGGCTCGAGGTGCACTGCGACATCGTGGTCAGCGAGACCGCGTCGCCCGATCACGCGGAGGAACTGTCATGATCCGGATCGCCGCCGTCGGCGACATCCACATGGGGCCCGACACCCGGGGCACGCTCCGCCCCGCGTTCGACACCCTGCCCGAGTGCGCCGACCTCCTGCTGCTGGCCGGGGACCTCACCCGGCACGGCACCGTCGAGGAGGCCCGCGTGGTGGCCGACGAGATCCGGGGCCTGGGCGTCCCCGTGGTCGCCGTGCTCGGCAACCACGACCACCACGACGACCGGCAGGACGAGGTCACGGCCGTCCTGCGGGACGCCGGCGCCCATGTCCTGGAGGGGGAGTCGGCGGTCGTACGGGCAGGTGACGCGCGCGTCGGGGTGGCCGGCACCAAGGGGTTCGGCGGCGGGTTCGTCGGGGCGAGTGCCGGGGAGTTCGGCGAGCCGGTGATGAAGGAGTTCGTGCGCCTCTCCCGCCGGTGCGCCGACGGCCTGCGGGCCTCGCTGGAGAAGCTGGACCGGGAGGGCTGCGACGTCCGGATCGCCCTCACCCACTACTCCCCCGTGCCGGAGACCCTGGCCGGGGAGCCGCTGGAGATCTATCCGTTCCTGGGCAGCTATCTGCTGGCCGAGGCGATCGACACGGCCGGCGCCGATCTCGCCGTGCACGGGCACGCGCACGCCGGCAGCGAGCACGGCATGACGACGGGGGGCGTGAAGGTGCGCAACGTCGCCCAGCCGGTCATCGGCCGCGCCTTCCACGTCTACCATCTGCCGGTCCGCGACCGCGTGGGCGCCGGCACGGGGGCGGCCACCGTCTGAGCCCGCCCGTCGCCCCACCACCCCAGCGCCGCCGGCCGTACCGGCGGCGCTTTTCTCCGCCCCGGGGCCGGGTCCGTACAGGTCCTCCCGTGTGAACCCCCCGCAAGGCGCGCACACTTTACGCATTTCGTCTGCTTAACATGCTGGCTCCGTGTCCCGTGATCCGCGTCACCACGCACGCGTCCGGGGCCCGGCCGCGCTCGCCTGCCCGCGCCGCCGCCGCCGGCCTGCGCCTCGCGTCCGT
>NZ_NCTE01000892.1 GCF_002114215.1 Streptomyces sp. 13-12-16
GCTCGGCGTCGACGGACGCACGGCGCGCGGCCGGCTCGCGGCGGCCGGGCTCGTCCTGGACTGCTGCGCTCTTCCGCACGACGACGACCGCGGGCTGCGCCTGGGCACGGCGGCGGTGACCACGCAGGGCATGGGGGCGAGGGAGATGACGTTCGTCGCGGGGCTGCTGGCGAGCGTCCTGCGGGGCGGCACCGAGCCCGCGCGGGCCCGGGAGGACGTACGGGAACTGGCCGCGGCGTTCCCGCCGTACCCCCGCTGAGCGGGCCGGTTCCGGGGTGGGCGGCACGGACGCACAGTCACGCGTGCAACCATCGTCGCTACCCGGAAGTCCCCACTCATATGCGTGCCTCGCTAGGGTGTGGGGCTGTGATGGCCAGCGAGACCTGTGGGGAAGCCCGTGCGTGAATACCTGCTGACGCTCTGCATCACGGCCGCGGTGACGTACCTGCTGACAGGGCCGGTACGGAAGTTCGCGATCGTGGCGGGGGCGATGCCGGAGATCCGGGCACGTGACGTGCACCGGGAACCCACTCCGCGGCTCGGCGGTATCGCCATGTTCTTCGGCCTGTGCGCGGGCCTGCTGACCGCCGACCACCTCACCAACCTGGGCCAGCTCTTCGAGAAGTCCAACGAGCCGCGGGCGCTGCTCTCCGGGGCCGCGCTGATCTGGCTGATCGGTGTGCTGGACGACAAGTTCGAGATCGACGCGCTGATCAAGCTGGGCGGTCAGATGATCGCCGCGGGCGTGATGGTCATGCAGGGTCTGACGATCCTGTGGCTGCCCATCCCGGGCGTCGGCACGGTCGCGCTGACCCAGTGGCAGGGCACCCTGCTCACGGTGGCGCTGGTCGTCATCACCATCAACGCGGTCAACTTCGTGGACGGCCTCGACGGCCTCGCCGCCGGCATGGTGTGCATCGCGGCGGCCGCGTTCTTCATGTACGCCTACCGCATCTGGTACTCGTACGGCATCGAGGCCGCCGCCCCCGCGACGCTGTTCGCGGCCATCCTGATGGGCATGTGCCTGGGCTTCCTGCCGCACAACATGCACCCCGCGCGGATCTTCATGGGCGACTCGGGCTCGATGCTGATCGGTCTGGTCCTGGCGGCGGGCGCGATCTCCATCACGGGGCAGGTGGACCCGGACAGCCTGTTCGGCGGGTCCGAGCGCAGCACGGTGCACCAGATGGTGCCGGTCTACATCCCGCTGGTGATGCCGCTGACGATCATCGCGATCCCGGCCGCCGACCTGATCCTGGCGATCGTGCGGCGCACCTGGCGCGGCCAGTCGCCGTTCGCGGCGGACCGGGGGCACCTGCACCACCGGCTGCTGGAGATCGGCCACTCGCACAGCCGGGCGGTGCTGATCATGTACTTCTGGTCGGCGCTGATCGCCTTCGGCGCGCTGACCTACTCCGTGAACTCGGCGTCGATGTGGATCGTGCTGGGCGTCGTCGTCCTCTCCACGCTCGGCCTCGTCCTGCTCCTGCTGCCCCGCTTCAGGCCGCGCGCCCCGCGCTGGGCGGAGGCCTTCGTCCCGCCGCGCTACCGGCGCCGCCGGACGGCCCCGGCCGCCGCCCCGGACGCGTCG
>NZ_NCTE01000090.1 GCF_002114215.1 Streptomyces sp. 13-12-16
GGGCGGGGGCGAGCCCCAGTGCGGCCTGGGCGCGGGTCAGCGCGGCCTCCGCGTCGAGCAGCGCCCGCAGGAACGCCGCGTCCGCCGTCTCGGCGGCGGCCGGGGAACCGGCCCACCCGGGGGCGAGCAGACCGGTGTCGGAATCGGCTGATGTCACTGGAACTCCAGGAAGACCGTCTCGCCCTCGCCCTGAAGGCGGATGTCGAAACGGTACGTGCCGGCGCCCTCCTCGTCCGCGACCAGCGTGTCGCGGCGCCCGGTGTCGAGCCGGGACAGCAGCGGGTCCGCCGCCAGCGCCGCCTCGTCGCCCGGCAGGTAGATCCGGGTGAACAGGTGCACCAGCAGGCCCCGCGCGAACACGCACACACTGAGGTACGGCGCGTTCCCCCCGCGTGCTCCGGGGCGCAGCGTACGGGCGTACCAGTGGCCGTTCGCGTCGGTCTGGATCCGTCCGAAGCCGGTGAACTCCACGCCGTTGCGGCCGAGGAAGCCGCCGCTCGCCGGGTCCCGGCGCATCGAACCGTCCGCCGTCGGCATGTTCCCCCCGGGGTCCGGCCCCCACAGCTCCAGCAGTGCGTCCGGCAGCGGCCGGCCCTCGCCGTCGTACACGTACCCGTGCACGGTGACGGTGTCCGGATGCCCGGCGGGCGCGATGTCCTCACCGCCGGGGAAGGGCAGCGCGTGGCCGTAGAAGGGGCCGACCGTGTGCGACGGGGTGGGCAGCACGGTCTCCGGACGAGTGGTGTCGATCTTCGTCATGGTGGGTCAGCGCCCCTCTTCCATCCAGGCGGCCCGCGGTCCGTCGAGCACGATGTCCCAGTGGTAGCCCATCGAGAACTCCGGCACCGACAGGTCGTGGTCGTACGTCGCGATCAGCCGCTGCCGCGCGGCGTCGTCGGTCACCGACTGGATGATCGGGTCGTACGGGAAGAGCGGATCGCCGGGGAAGTACATCTGCGTCACCAGCCGCTGGGTGAACGCCGAGCCGAAGACGGAGAAGTGGATGTGGGCGGGCCGCCAGGCGTTGAGGTGCTGGCGCCACGGGTAGGGGCCCGGCTGGACGGTGGTGAAGTGGTAGCGGCCCTCGTCGTCGCTGAGGGTGCGGCCCACGCCGGTGAAGTTCGGGTCCAGCGGGGCGTCGTGCTGCTCGCGCTGGTGGGCGTACCGGCCGGCCGAGTTGGCCTGCCAGATCTCCACGAGCTGGCCGCGTACCGGCCGCCCGTCGCGGTCCAGCAGCCGGCCGGAGACGGTGATGCGCTCGCCGACGGGCTCGCCGGTGTGCTGCCGGGTGAGGTCGTTGTCGATCTCGGTGATGTCCCGCTCCCCGAACGCGGGGGAGTACAGCTCCACCAGCTCGGGGTCCTTGGTGACGTCGATGGCGACCGGGGGCTGCTTCGGGTGGCGCAGCACCGAGGAGCGGTACGGCGCGTAGTCGCGGCGCGGGTGGTGCTCGACGGGCGCGCCGCCGGCGACCCGCTTCTCGTACGCGGCGTGCTCGGCCGCGATCTCGGCGTCGATGTCGGCTTGGGTGAGTCCGTGGGTCACGACAGCCCCTCCGCGAGGGTGAGTTCGGCTCCGGTCTTGGCGGTGATCTCCCGGGCGGTCACGCCGGGAGCGGTTTCGACGAGGACGAGTCCGTCGTCGGTGACGTCGAGGACGCCGAGGTCGGTGATGATCCGGTCCACGCACTCCTTGCCGGTCAGCGGCAGCGAGCACTCCGTCACGATCTTCGGCGAGCCGTCCTTCGCGGTGTGGGTCGTCACCACGATCACCGTGCGGGCGCCGTGCACCAGGTCCATCGCGCCGCCGATGCCGGTGACGAGCTTGCCGGGTATCGCCCAGTTGGCCAGGTCACCGCGTCCGGACACCTGCATGGCGCCGAGGACGGCGACGTCGATGTGCCCGCCGCGGATCATCGAGAACGACAGCGCCGAGTCGAAGAAGGAGGCGCCCGGAAGGACCGTGACGGTCTCCTTCCCGGCGTTGATCAGATCCGGGTCGACGGCGTCCTCGGCGGGGTACGGGCCGGTGCCCAGGATGCCGTTCTCGCTCTCCAGCACCACCTCGACACCCGGCGGGAGGTGATTGGGGATGAGCGTGGGCAGGCCGATGCCGAGGTTGACGTACTGGCCGTCGCTCAGCTCCCGGGCCGCCCGCGCGGCCATCTCTTCCCGTGTCCAGGCCATCAGCCGCTCACCGTCCGCCGCTCGATCTTCTTGTCCGCCGCCTGCTCGGGCGTGAGGGCGACCACCCGCTGCACGAAGACGCCCGGCAGGTGCACCGCGTCCGGGTCGAGGGCGCCGGGCTCGACCAGCTCCTCCACCTCCGCGACCGTCACCCGGCCCGCCATCGCGGCCAGGGGGTTGAAGTTGCGGGCGGACTTGTTGAACACGAGGTTGCCGTGCCGGTCGCCCTTCGCCGCCCGCACCAGCGCGAAGTCGGTGCGGATGCCGCGCTCCAGCACGTACTGGGCGCCGTCGAACTCCCGGACCTCCTTCGCGGGCGAGGCGAGCGCCACCCCGCCGGAGCCGTCGTAGCGCCAGGGCAGCCCGCCCTCGGCGACCTGCGTGCCCACCCCGGCCGGGGTGTAGAACGCCGGGATGCCGGCGCCCCCGGCGCGCAGCCTCTCGGCGAGCGTGCCCTGCGGGATCAGCTCCACCTCCAGCTCACCGGCCAGGTACTGCCGGGCGAACTCCTTGTTCGCGCCGATGTAGGAACCGGTCACCCGGGCGATCCGGCCCGCCGCCAGCAGCACCGCGAGCCCGGACTCCATCGCCCCGCAGTTGTTCGAGACGACCGACAGCCCGTCGACCCCCCGCTCGTACAGCGCCTGGATCAGTACGTCCGGCACGCCGCTGAGGCCGAAGCCGCCCACCGCCAGTGACGCGCCGTCCGGCACGTCAGCCACCGCCTCCGCAGCCGAGGCGACCACCTTGTCCATCCGAGGAACCCCATCCCTTCCAGGCGACCCGAGACCATTTAGTCAGCGCACTGAGTATTTACACGAGGTAGCTTTTCTGTCCAGTACTCTTCTGCTGCTCACTGAAAATCAGTGCACCGATGAAACGACCGGGGAGCACACATGGCCGCCGTGGACCTCACCACCCATCCCGGGCACCTCGCCCGGCGGCTCCAGCAGGCGCACCACCTGCTGTGGAACACGATGGTCTCCGAGGAGATCACCTCGCCGCAGTTCGCGGTCCTCAACGCGCTCGTCGCCGAGCCGGGCCTGGACCAGCGCACCGTGGGGGAGCGGGTCGGCCTCGACCGGTCCACCATCGCCGAGGTGATCGGCCGGCTCATCCGGCGCGGACTGCTGGACAAGGTCCGCGATCCGCAGGACGGCCGCCGCTTCCTGCTGCGCCTCACCGACGACGGCGTACGCACCCACCGCAGGCTGACGGTGCGCACCGCGCGGATGAACCAGGTCCTCCTGGCCCCGCTCGACGCCGGTGAGCAGGCGCTCTTCATCGACCTGATCCGGCGGGTGGCCGACGCGGCCGAAGGGCTGCGCGACCCGGCCCCCACCCCGGCCGTACCGCGCTGAGGCTCAGGGCGTCCTCCCGTACACCTCCCGGACCTGGCCGCACGCGAAGTCCACCGCCTCGCCGGAGCCGGTGCCGAACGAGGTGCCTTCCTCGCCCGTCATCACGCGGCCTTTTCGGCGTCGTGCACCCCGCCACCGG
>NZ_NCTE01000893.1 GCF_002114215.1 Streptomyces sp. 13-12-16
CTCGCCCTGCATGCGCAGCGCCTCGACCGCGGGCCGGGCGGCGGCCTCGGCGGCGGCGGCGCGCACCAGCCGGGCCGCGTCGGGCACGTTGGCCAGGGCGACCAGCAGGGCGAGACCGACGGCGCCCGGCGAGAACACCGTGGCCGCCAGCAGGATCAGCAGCAGCGACGGCACGGCGAGCAGTACGTCCAGGGGCCGCATCAGCAGCTCCTCCAGCCATCGGTGCCGGGTGAGCGCGCTGAACAGACCGACGGGAAGGGCGACCAGGTAGGCCAGGGCGGTCGCGGCGAGCGCGGTCAGCACCACCGGCCTTCCCCCGTGCAGCACCTGCCGCCAGACGTCCCGGCCCACGAAGTCGGTGCCGAGCCAGTGCCCCCCGCCCAGCGTGAAGGACGCGGCCCGCGCCCCAGGTTCCCCCGCGAACACCGGCCCGAGCAGGGCGAGTACGAGCGGTACGGCGACGATCGTGAGGCCGAGCGCGAAGCGGCCCGTACGCGGACTCCTCACGCGGCCACCCCCGCCCGGGGCGCGAGCCGGTGGGCGACCAGGTCGGCACCCAGGTTCAGTACGACGGTCAGGACGCCGAACACCACCGCCAGCCCCTGGACGACGGGCACGTCGCGTTCGGCGACGGCGCCCAGCAGAACCGTGCCGAGCCCGGGGATCACGTACAGGGCCTCCACGACGATGACCCCGCACAGCAGCCAGTCGACGGTGCGGGCGAGCTGCTGGGCGGCGGGGGCCAGGGCGTTCGGCAGCGCGTGGGTGTACCGGACGCGGGCGCCGGACACGCCGTAGCGGCGGGCCTGCGCCACGTACGGGGAGGCGAGCGCGTCGATCATGCCCGCGCGCACCAGCCGCACCAGTGAGCACACGGGCCGTGACAGCAGGACCAGTACGGGCAGGACCAGTGCGGCCGGGTGGGCGAGCAGGTCGGTGCCGTAGCCGACGGCGGTCGGCGGGAGCCAGCCGAGCCGCAGGGCGAACACGGTCACCAGCAGCACACCGAGGGCGAACTCGGGGACGGCGTACACGGCGAGCGTCACGGAGCTGATCAGCCGGTCCACCGGCCGGCCCGCGTGCCGGGCGGCCAGCACGCCGAGCCCGAACCCGGCCGGCACCAGCAGCGCCACGGTGAGCGCGGCCAGCAGCAGGGTGGGGCCGAAGCCGTCGGCGAGGTACTGGCGCACCGGACGGCCGGAGACCAGCGAGGTGCCGAGGTCGCCGTGGAGCAGTCCCGCCGCCCAGTCGGCCAGCCGCTCCCAGGCCGGCCGGTCCAGCTCCATCGCCTCCCGGATGGCCGCGATGCGGGCCGGGTCGGGCTGGTCCCCGGCGAGGGCGACCGCGGCGTCGCCCGGCAGCGCCTCGGTGAGCGCGAAGACCAGCAGCACCACGGCCACGGTCTGCACGCCGCCGAGGAGCAGCCGCCGGACGACGAAGGAGCGCAGTCCGCTCACGCGAGCCACACCGTGTCGAAGCGGGCCCAGTCGAGGGTGTTGGCGGGAGCCTTGGTGTCGACGCCCTTGACGTTGCGCGCGGTTGCGATGATCCAGTCGGCGAACCCCCAGATGAGGAAGCCGCCCTCGCCGTGCAGGCGGCGCTGCATGCGCTCGTAGACGGCGGCGCGTTCCGTCCTGTCGCGGGTGGACTGGGCCTGCTGGTACAGCGCGTCGAAGTCCTTGTGCCGCCACTTGGTGGCGTTGGTGGTGGAGTCGGTGAGCAGCCGCTGGGAGATGTGCGCCTCGATGGGCATGGCCCCGGAGCGGTAGCAGCACAGGGCGCCGTTGTCGAGGATGTCGCTCCAGTAGGAGTCCTTGCTGCCCATCCTCACCTCGACGGTGACCCCGGCCTTCTTCGCCTGGTCGCGGAAGATGCTCGCGGCCTCGGTGAACCCGGCGGCGACGGCGGAGGTGTCCAGGGTGACCCTCAGGTCCTCGGCGCCGGCCTGCTTCAGCAGCGCGCGGGCCCTGTCGAGGTCCTGCTCGCGCTGGGGCAGGCCGTCGGCGTAGTACTCGTAGCCCTTGCCGAACAGGTCGTTGCCGACCTCGCCCGCGCCGGACAGCGCGCCGTCGACGAGTTCCTGGCGGTCGGCGATGAGGAAGAACGCCTGGCGCACCCGTTCGTCGTCGAAGGGCGGCCGGTCGGTCTTCATGCAGAACGCCTGCATGGCGCTGCCCCGCAGCCGCACGATCTCGATCTGCCCCTTGTCCTCGTGGGCGCGGGCGGTGGTGGGGTTGAGTTCGTGGGCGTACTCGATCTGCCCGCCGAGCAGCGCGTTGACCCGGGCCGACTCCTCGTTCGCCACGACGAACTCGATCTCGTCGAGGTGCGGGGCGCCCTCCCAGTAGTCGTCGTAGCGGCGGAAGACCGCCGAGCGGCCGGGCGTGAACGACACGAAGCGGAACGGGCCGGAACCGACCGGTTCCTTGTCGAACCCGGTGGCGTTCTCGGGCACGATGTACGCGCCGAACGCGGCCAGCACGTTGGGGAATTCGGCCGTGGGCCGCTTGAGCACGAACTCGATGACGCGTTCGCCGGTGGCGCGGCTGGCGTCGAGGTCGATGGGCTCCAGGGACGCCTTGGCGCGGAACGCCTGCTTCGGGTCGGCGATACGGCGGTAGCTGTGAAGGACGTCCTTCGCGGTGACCGGGCTGCCGTCGTGGAAGGTGGCCTCGCGCAGGGTGACCCGCCAGCGGTCCAGCGTCTTGTTCGGCTCCCACTTCTCGGCGAGGCGGGGCTGTGCGGACAGGTCGGCGCCGTAGTCGGCGAGCTTGTCGAACAGGGCCTTGGCGCGGGCGACGTCGGCGAAGAGGTTGGCGAGGTGCGGGTCGAGGGTCTCGCTCGCACCACCGCCCGCGAACGCGGCGCGCAGCCGGCCGCCCTTCTTCGGCGAGCCGTCGCCCGCACCGTCGTCGGAACCGGAACCGCCGCCGCAGCCGGCCAGGGTGAGCGCACCGAGCCCGGTCGCGGCGAGGAAGCCGCGGCGGCGCAGGGCCGGGAAGGGGAGGGAGCGGGTCGAATCGTCGTGCATGTGGGGTTCCTCAGTGTGTGGTCGTGCCGGTGAGACGGGCCACCACGTGCAGCCGGTCGGCGTCGGTGGTGCGGCCGGGGAGCAGGCCCTCCTGCCAGGGCGGCTCGGTGCGCGGGCCCGGTCCGTCGTGGAGTTCCAGGACCTCGTAGCCGTGCGCGGCCAGCAGGTGGCGCAGCTCCTGCGGGAACAGCAGCCGCCACGCGGACCGCTGTTCGACGGGTGCCGACCCGTCGTCCGCGGTCCATACGCGCCGGCGGCGCAGCAGTTGGTCGGTACGGTCCACCGTGAGGGTGGTGACGGACCGGTGGACGGTGCCCCGCCAGGTGAACTCGTCGACCCTGGGGACGTCGAGCAGGTCGGTGCGGCCGAGGAAGTACGCGCCGTTGCGCATCTCCGCGACGAGCAGGCCGCCCGGTGCCAGGGCGCGGCGGCAGGAGGACAGGAAGCCGTCGAGCTGATCGTTGGTGTGGCAGTACAGCAGGGCGCTGTCCAGGCACACCACGGCGTCGAACACCCCGTGCCCCAGGTCGAATCCGTACAGGTCGGCACGGACGTACCCGGGTCCGGGATGGTGGTCGCGGGCGTGCGCGAGCATCGCCTCGGAGAGGTCCGCGCCGGTCACTTCGCGGCCGGCGTCGTGCAGCCACGCGGCGTCGCGCCCGGTGCCGCAGCCCATGTCCAGCACCCGCTTCCCCGCCCCGTGCCGGCGCAGGCAGTCCTCCGCCCAGCGTCCGGCCAGCCGGCCGGGGTCGGGGAAACGGGCCTCGTAGAGCGTGGGGTTGTCGGTGAGCAGGTTGTCCGTCATGCCGGGGTCCTTCCTCGGGCGGGCGCGGGTACGGCGGGCTGTCCCGGCGGCGCGGGCAGCGATCCCCGCCGGCGCAGCCGTACGACGCCGAGCGCGGAGGCGAGCCCGGCCAGCGCGCAGCACGCCCACGGCAG
>NZ_NCTE01000894.1:0-899 GCF_002114215.1 Streptomyces sp. 13-12-16
ACGCCCACCGGCCCTGACGGCCCCGCACCTCCCCCGGAAACACCTGACCGGCAGCCCTGACGTCGGGGGGTCGCCGTCGGGACTGCCGGGGTTCGCGAACGGCGGGGTTCAGGGGGTGAGGCCCTTGCCCTGCAGCCACGCCATCGGGTCGATGCCCGAGCCGGAGCCGCCGGAGTGGACCTCCAGGTGGAGGTGGGCGCCGGTGGAGTTGCCGGTGGAGCCGACGCGGCCGATCACATCGCCGGTGTTGACCTTCTGGCCGACGCTGACGCTGATGGAGGACTGGTGGGCGTACCAGATCTCGGTGCCGTCGTCGAGCGTGAGCACGGTCTTGTAGCCGTAGGAGCCGTCCCAGCCGGCGGAGGTGATCGTGCCGGTGTGGACGGCCTTGATCAGCGTGCCCGTGGGGGCGGCGAAGTCGAGGCCGGTGTGGTAGCCGGAGGACCAGTAGGCGCCGGCCTGGCCGAAGGTCGAGGAGAGGGTGTACGAGGAGGTCGGCAGCGTGTACTGCTTGGCCAGCTCGGCGAGGCGCTCGGCCTCGGCCTTCTTCGCGGCCTCCTCCTCCGCCTTCTTCTTGGCGGCCTCGGCCTTGGCCTTGGCCTCCTTCTCCGCCTTGGCGGCGGCCTCGGCGGCCTGCTTCTCGGCGGCGGCGACGGCCTCCGCGGCGGCCTTGGTCTCGGCCTGGCTCTGCTGCTGCTCGACCTGGGCCATGATCCGGGTGCGCAGCGCCTCACCGGCGCCGGCGGTGCCCTGCTCGGTGTCGGCGGCGGTCATGCCGAGGGTGCTGAGGGGGGTGGCCGATCCCTCGGGGGTTTCCTCGTCGGAGATGAGGGAACCCACGTTGGGGAGGTCGGGCATGGAGATCGAGACCGGCGGCTTGCCGGTCTGGGCGCTGGCCA
>NZ_NCTE01000894.1:909-4097 GCF_002114215.1 Streptomyces sp. 13-12-16
GGCTGAGGGGGGTGGCCGATCCCTCGGGGGTTTCCTCGTCGGAGATGAGGGAACCCACGTTGGGGAGGTCGGGCATGGAGATCGAGACCGGCGGCTTGCCGGTCTGGGCGCTGGCCATGCCGCCGGCGCCGACGGCCGCTATGACGCCGACGCCCAGGACGGTGGAGCTGCGGGCGAGTCCTCCGCCGCGCTGCTTGGAGACGCGGTGCCGGCCACGTACGGGGCGAAGGGACTCCGCGGTGGGGTTCCACTCCTCGAAGGGGCCCTCGTCGGTGCGGCCGGCGCCGTAGGCGACGGTGTCGCTCGGCTTGAACGGGGCCTCGGGGGCAGGCGGGTTGGACGCCACGTGGGCGCGCTCCTTTCCTTCCGTCTTCGCCTACCGGGTTAGCTGACGGGTTCGGAGCGGGAAGGTCTCCTACGCGCGTATACGAGCCGTGTCGCCACGACGGTATTGACGCGATTCACCCCATGGTGGTGGTTCCCCGGTTCCCTTGCGGGATTCGGCGCGTGCGCACGGAGCCGCCTTCTGTGACGGCTGGGACGACCGCGCTGCGTTATCGAACGTTAATAGACGCGAGGGCCTGATTCCAAGCCGTTCCTCTTGATCGTTAACGATTTCCGGGGGGACTTAAGCGCCACGAGCGGCCAAAAACGGGCGAGTTGACCGCGTCTCAGGTCACCTCGAGGGGCGGACGGTTTCTGACGGTGCGTCAGTTGTTATGCGCTGCGGGGTGGATCGCTCACGTTGAGTGAGAGCCGGGAGAGAAGGGCGGAGGAGGAACGGAAAACACCGAGGGCCGGAATCCTTTGGATTCCGGCCCTCGGCCTTCAGTAGCGGGGACAGGATTTGAACCTGCGACCTCTGGGTTATGAGCCCAGCGAGCTACCGAGCTGCTCCACCCCGCGTCGTTGAGACCAGTGTACGCCATCGGCGGGACACGGCGCACACCCGTTACCGGCGGCCCGGTCTCAGCGGCCGAGCAGATGGCCGTTGGGTGCCTTGGCGCGGTCCTCGTGCTCCGGCAGGACGACGACGGTGGCGCCCCCGGCGGCCAGCACGCCGCTGCCGTCGGCGTCCGCCACGAACGTGTCCGGCTCGCGCCAGGCCGTGACCACCCGCCGTACCCCCGCGTCCAGGACCAGCCGGGCGCAGGGCGCGGGCCGGGACGCGCGGTGGGCGCAGGGCTCCAGGCTGGAGTACACGGTGGCGGTGACGAGCCGGGGGTCCGTGGGGTCGACCTTGGCGAGCGCGGCCTCCTCCGCGTGCACCACCGGGTCGGTGCCCTCCCTGGAATGGCCGCGTGCCAGCTCCGTACCGTCGGCGGCCACCACGACCGCGCCCACGCTGAACGCCGTCTCCGAGGGCGGGCACTCGGCGGCCAGCTCACAGGCGAGGGCCAGCCAGTGGTGGTCGGCGGCGGAGGGCAGCGGGCCGGTGCCGGGGGCGGTGGGCTCGTAGCGGGTCAGGACGACGTCGCCGACCGGGCGGGTCTCGACCATCCGCAGCCGGCCGCCCTGGTAGGAGCCGGGGCCGAAGAGGCGGGGGGCCTCCGGGTCGCCGACGAACAGCGGGGCGAGGACCAGCTGGAGCTCGTCGGCCAGCCCCTCGGTGAGGAGCTGCGTGTGGACCGTGCCGCCGCCCTCGACCATCAGCCGCCGCACCCCGCGCTCGGCGTACAGGTGTTCCAGCAGCCGCCGCCAGTCGAGCCCGTCGCCGAGCGGGACGACGTCGGCGGCGAGACCGAGGGCGTGGGCGCGCTCGGCGCCCTCGTCGGTCGTGTAGAGGACCTTCTCGCCGCCGGTGTGCCAGAACCGGGCCGCCGGGTCCAGGTCGCCGGAGCCGCTGACGGTGACCTTGAGCGGGTACTCGGCCCGGCCCCCGGCGAGGCGGGCGGCGCGCCGCTCGGGCGAGTTGACCAGCAGCCGGGGGTTGTCGGCGCGGATCGTGCCGGCGCCGACCAGGATGGCGTCCACGGACGCCCGTACCTCGTCGACCCGGTCGAAGTCGGCCGGGCCGGACAGCAGCAGCCGCTCGGGGCCGGTGTCGTCCAGGTAGCCGTCGAGGGAGACGGCGGCGGACAGCAGGACGTACGGGTGCGGCATCGGCGTACTCCGGGTGGGGCGGCAGGTGCGGGGGGTCCAGTCTGCCGGTCAGGGCTCGATCAGCCCCACGCGGATGGCGTACCGGGTGAGTTCCAGGCGGTCCCTCAGGCCGAGTTTGGCCAGCAGGTTGGCGCGGTGCCGCTCCACGGTCTTGGGGCTGATGACGAGGAGGCCGGCGATCTGCTGCGAGGTGTGGCCCTCGGCGACCAGCTTCAGGATCTCCTCCTCGCGGTCGGTGATCGCCTTGGCCGGCAGGGGGCGTCCCTCCCGCGCGAGGTCGAGGTAGTTGTGGATGAGGGCGTTGACGGCGCCGGGGTAGAGGAACGGCTCGCCGCGCATGGTGGCGCGGCAGGCCTCGACGAGGTCGCGGTCGGCGACGGACTTCAGGACGTAGCCCGAGGCCCCGGCGGCGAGCGCCTCGAAGAAGAACTGCTCGTTGTCGTACATGGTGAGGATGAGGATGCGGGTCTCCGGCAGGGTGCGGGAGAGCTCGCGGGCCGCCTGCAGGCCGGTCTGACGCGGCATCGCGATGTCCAGGACGGCGAGGTCGGGGCGGTGCTCACGGGCCTGTTCGAGGGCTTCGGCGCCGTCGGCGGCCTCGGCGACGACGGTCAGGTCCGGTTCGCCGTCGAGGATGAGGCGAACTCCCCGACGGACCAGCGCGTGGTCGTCGGCGAGCAGGATGCGGGTGGGGGCCGGGTCGGTCATGTTTCAGCGTTTCCGGTCGAGGGGCGTCGGTCACGGGGGCGGCGGGGCGTGTGCGGGCGCGGACTTCCGCACGGGGACGGGCGCGGCCTCCCGTACGGGGACGAGGGCGTGCGCGGGGAAACGGGCCGGGACGGGGACGGCCAGGCGTACCTCGGTACCGCCGTCGGCGGCGCGGTCCACGGTCAGCCGGGCGCCGACGAGCAGGGCGCGCTCGCGCATCCCGCGGATGCCGGCGCCCTCCGGGGTGATGCCGATGCCGCGGCCGTCGTCACGGACGCGGAGTTCCACGCCGCCGGGCGCGCGGCGCAGGGCGAGCTCGGCGCGGCGGGCCCGGGCGGGGCGGGGGGGGGTGGGGGGGGCCTCCCCGGGGGCCCCGG
>NZ_NCTE01000894.1:4444-8422 GCF_002114215.1 Streptomyces sp. 13-12-16
ACTGGCCGACCTCGTCGTGCAGCTCGCGGGCGACGCGCCGGCGCTCGGACTCCTGCGCGGACAGGGCGCGGGCGCTGCTCGTGGCGCGCTCGTCCTCCAGCCGGTCCAGCATGGTGTTGAACGTGGTGATCAGCTCGGCGATCTCGCCGCGCCCGCCGACCGCCGGGCGGTGTCCCGGGCGGAGCAGGTCCGTCGTCGTCATCGCGCGGGTCAGGCGCTGCAGCGGGGCGAGACCCACGCGGAGCAGCAGCGCGTTGGCGACGAGCATGGCGGCCAGCCCCACCGTGAGGACCGCGGCCTCGGTGAGCAGGACCGGCGTGGACACCGTGACGGGCCCCAGCAGCAGGGCCGTGGCCACGATGAGCACGACGGCGTTCAGCAGGAAGATCCGCCAGAACAGGGGCACCCCGTACCGCCTCCTCGCCGTCGGCCGCTCACCACGGGCTCACCGTGTGCGGCGGGAGCCCGACGGCCCGCGGACCGGGGGCGCGGCGCGGGCCGTCACTCCCAGCGTGTGCGCCGAACGGTTCCCGCGCCATCGGTGACAGCCCCCATTTCTCCCCGGGACCACGGCCGGCCGGACGGCCCGCGTACGCGGTGGCCCCCAGGGCGGATGGGGTCCGCGACGGATGGCCGCGGGCGGTGGCGGCGGGCGACGCTGGAGTCTGCCGCACCGGACGGGTGACGACGTCGGCACAAGGGCAAACTCCCTTGTAGCGGGCCGAGTTCGCGGCAGGCCGACGGTTCACCCTCTTCACGCCCCCGGCGTCACGGAGTGATGGCCGTCGGTGGTGTCACCGGGCGGCCGCCCCCTGGGAAGGAGGAGCCGTGCCCCAGTCCGACGACGAGCGCCTGGTCGATCTCGCAGCCCGTCTCGAACACGAGGACCCCCGTTTCGTCCGCTCACTCTCCGAAGGCCGTCCGGCCCGCCCCCGCGAGTACCGGCGCACGAGCGCCTGGTGCGCGCTGGTGATCGGGGTGACCATGCTCGCCGCGGGCGTCGTCGTCCCCGACGGTCTCCTCATCGCGGCGGGCCTGGTCCTCACCGGGATCGCCGTGCAGCTCCTCGACCCGAACCGGGACGAGCGCCCCGCGAAATGACGCGGCGCCCGAGCCGGCCGAAGCCGGTTCGAGCGCCGCGCAGCAGGTCAGAGGCGGTGTGCCACTCCTGCGGGAGGTAGGCCCTGTGGGACTCGAACCCACAACCAATGGATTAAAAGTCCACTGCTCTGCCAATTGAGCTAAGGGCCCCTGGCGATGTTGCCTCCCCGAGCATAGCCGGACGTGGCCGGGACTCCGATCGGGTATCGCGGGACGTGTCCCGCGCGGAACGCGGGAGGGCCCGCACGACGGGTGTCGTGCGGGCCCTCCCGGCCGGCTCGGTGAGCCTGTGTCAGCCGTTGCGCTTCCAGCGCGGCTTGTCCTCGCGGCGGCCGAAGGAGCCGCCGCTGCGGTGGTCGTCACGACGGCCGTACGGGCGGTCGTGGGAGCCGGAGTGGAAACCGGGGCGGTCGCCCTGGCGGTCGCGGTTGAACGGACGGTCGCTGCCGCGGTGGCCGCCGCGGTCGTCACGGCGGAAGCCGCCGCGCTCGCCGCGGTCACGGTCGCGGTTGAAACCGCCGCGGTCGTCACGACGCTCGAAGGAACGCCCACCACGGTCGTCACGGCGCTCGTCACGGCGGAAGCCGCCACGGTCGTCACGACGGTCACGGTCGCGGTTGAAGCCACCGCGGTCGTCACGACGCTCGAAGGAACGCCCACCACGGTCGTCACGACGCTCGTCACGACGGAAGCCGCCACGGTCACCGCGGTCGTCACGGCGGAAGCCGCCACGGTCGTCACGACGGTCACGGTCGCGGTTGAAGCCACCGCGGTCGTCACGACGCTCGAAGGAACGCCCACCACGGTCGTCACGACGCTCGTCACGACGGAAGCCACCGCGGTCACCGCGGTCGTCACGGCGCTCGCGCCGCTCGTACGGTGCCGAAGCCTCCGTACGCTCCACGCGCTCGGTCCGCTCGACGTCCCGCACGGTCGGCTGCTCCGGCAGCGAGACCTCGGCCTCGGCCGCCTCGGCGACCACCGTCTCGACGTCCTCGCCCCGCTCCCGCGCGACCCGGGCCAGCAGGCGGTCGGCCTCGTCGCGCAGCTCGGAGGCGCGGCGCTGGGCGCGCTCCAGCTCCTTGGTGAGCTGGGCGACCTCGCGCTCGGCCTGCTGCGCCGCGTTGCCCGCGGACTCGGCCTGCACCTCGGTCATGGACCGGGCGCCGGTGATCTCGGCGACCTCGGGGTCGAAGGCGGCACCGCCCTGGATGATGTGGCGCGTGGCGTCGACGCCCGCGTCCTCCATCAGCCGGAAGATCTGGCGGCGCTGGTGCGGCAGCGACAGGGAGACGACGGTGCCGGTGCGGCCGGCGCGCGCCGTGCGGCCCGCGCGGTGCAGGTAGTCCTTGTGGTCGCCGGCCGGGTCCACGTTGAGGACCAGGTCGATGCCGTCGACGTGGATGCCGCGCGCGGCGACGTCGGTGGCGACCAGGACGTTGACGTAGCCGTCCTTGAAGTCGGCCAGGGTGCGCGTGCGCGCGCCCTGGGTCATGCCGCCGTGCAGCGCGTCCGCCTTGGCGCCCGCGTCGCGCAGCTGCTCGGCGACGCGGTCGGCGCCCAGCTGGGTGCGGACGAAGATGATGGTGCGGCCCTTGCGGGAGGCGATGGCCGCGGTGACCGGCGCCTTGTCCTTGGGCTTCACGACGAGGATGTGGTGCGACATGGTCGTCACCGCGCCCTGCGCCGCGTCGACCTCGTGGGTCGCCGGGTCCTTCAGGTACCGGTCGACGAGGGTCTTGATCTCGTTCTCCATGGTGGCGGAGAACAGCATCCGCTGGCCGCCGGCCGGGACCTGGTCGAGCAGCTCGGTGACCTCGGGCAGGAAGCCCAGGTCGGACATCTGGTCGGCCTCGTCGAGAACGGTGATCTGCACGTTCTCCAGGGAGCAGGCGCCGCGGTTGATGATGTCGCGCAGGCGGCCGGGGGTGGCGACGAGGATGTCGACGCCGCGCTCGAGGGCGTAGATCTGGTTGCCCATCGAGGTGCCGCCGCAGACGACCTTCATCTTCAGGCCGAGGACGTCGCCGTACGGCTGGAGCGCGTCGGCGACCTGCATGGCCAGCTCGCGCGTGGGCGTCAGGATGACGGCGCGCGGCTTGTGCTTCTCGGTGCGGCCGCCGGCCAGCGTGGCCAGGGTCGGCAGACCGAAGGAGAGGGTCTTGCCGGAGCCGGTGCGGCCACGGCCGAGGATGTCCTTGCCGGCCAGGGCGTCCGGGATGGTCGCGGCCTGGATCGGGAAGGGGGTGGTCACGCCGTTCTGCGCGAGCTTGCGCACGACGCCCTCGGGCAGGCCGAGGTCGGCGAAGGTGGGCTCGGGGGCCGCCTCGGGGGCGGAGGTGATGTCGGTGTCCTCGGTGTTCTCGGGCACGACGACGTGATCAGTACTGGCGATGGGCATACGAATGCGAAACCTTCCGGAGTCTCTTCGGCACGCGCCCGTCAACTCCGTGAATCGCAGTTCGCAATAACGACCGCCTCGATGCGGTCCACCACGGCAAGGGAGAGAGTACGCGCCACACGGCGCGCTCTGCAGTGGCGCCGGGCAAATAGGATCAAACGATCTGCCACCATACGCACCCGATACCCCCGAAAGCAAACCGGCAGGTGAACGGGGGGTCCGGCGGGCGTGGAAGCGCTGGAAGGACGGACTTAAACCGGCGCCCCCGC
The DNA here is from genome assembly GCF_002114215.1 of Streptomyces sp. 13-12-16. GTDB lineage: Bacteria > Actinomycetota > Actinomycetes > Streptomycetales > Streptomycetaceae > Streptomyces. The sequence goes on from NZ_NCTE01000894.1 coordinate 8,216, forward strand.
TTCCGGCGCCGGCTCCCGCTGCGCCAACTGCGTCTCGGGCGGCTGGTGCGCCGACGAGGACGGCTCCGCCTGCGTCGGCTCCGGTGTGACCGGCGGCTCGGGCGGCGTCGGCGTGGGCTCCGGATCGGGCGTGCGCGAGGGCTCCGGGGGGACGGGCCCGTCGTCCGGGGTCGGCTCCGCGGGCCCGTCCGACCCGGCGTCGTCCGG
>NZ_NCTE01000895.1 GCF_002114215.1 Streptomyces sp. 13-12-16
CGCGCGACCCGGGCGACGAGCCGCGCGGCCCAGCGGGTGCGCCCGCGGTGGAGCCGGTGCGCGACGCGGTGGGCCCACAGGGCGGACAGGCCGGTGTGGCCCAGCGCCTCCCAGCGGCCGCCGAGGGACGGGTCCCGTTCGACGACGACGCCGAGGTCCTCGCGCAGGGTGGTCAGCAGTCCTCGTCGTACGGACATGGTGGTCAACTCCTCCTGGTCGTTCAGGCCGCCCGCAGCCCCTCCTGGGCCGCCGGGGCGACGTCGATGCGGATCTCCTCGCGGACCAGGTGCTCGCACAGCCGGACCGCGCTGTCGGGGTCGGCGGCCGTCACCGCGACGCTGCCGAGCCGGTCCCAGTTGTCGCGCAGCTCCCGTACGGTGTCGCCGGGCCGGACCGAGACCTGGGCGAGCAGCACCTCGGGCCGGGCGGCGACCTCCTCGACGCCGTGGACGGCGGTGACGGTGCCGGGTTCGCGCAGCACGAAACGGGTGACGGCGGCCGCGGTGGGCTCGGGGGGTGCGGCCAGCGGCTCGGTCAGGCCCAGCGGCCAGGCGGCCCCGTAGGCGATCAGGTCGATGCCGTAGGCGGCGCGGACCAGCTCCGGGATGTGGCCGCCGCCGAGCCGGTTGTGGGACTCGATGACCATCGGGCCGCGGGCGGAGAGCCGGATCTCGGTGTGGCTCGGCCCGTCGGTGACGTCCATCGCGGTGAGGAAGTCCTGGACCGCGGTGGTGAGCCGGCTCCGGTCGGTGTCGGAGAGCCGGGCGGGCACGACGTGGCCGAGTTCGGCGAAGTGTGCGTCGTCGGTGAGCTTCTCGGTGACGGCGACGACGACGTGGCGGCCGGCGAAGCTGAGCGACTCGACGCTGAACTCGGGGCCGTCGATGTAGGACTCCATGAGGAAGCCGTCGACGGTGAACATGGTGGAGCCGCGGTCGGTGCGCCCGCCCTGCATCCGCTCGATCCGCGCCCACACGGAGTCGAGGTCCCGCGGGCCGTCCACGCGCAGCAGACCGAACCCGGCGGTCGTGGAGACGGGCTTGACGATGAAGGGGTACCCGGCCCGCTCGCCGAAGGCGGCCAGGGAGGCGCGGCCGTCGACCAGCCCGTGCTCGGGTACGGGCAGGCCCTGCTCGGCGAGGTGGCGGCGCATCAGGTACTTGTCGCGCATCCGGCGGCTGGCCTCGTAGCGCCTGCCGTCGCTCAGCCCGAACAGGTCGGCCAGCCGGCCGGCGGTGTTGAGGCCGGGTTCGGTGAGGGAGACCACCGCGTCGGCGCCGTAGACGTCGCGGGCGGCCTCGGCGAAGGGCCGTACGGTCTCCCAGTCGGTGTAGTCCAGCATCAGCAGCGCGTGGGCGGTGCGGCTCTGGTACGGGGTGATCTTGTCGGGGTGCTGGATCAGGACGGTCTTCGCCCCGAGCGCGTGGAAGCGCTCCAGGTGGGCGTCGACGCCGCCGATCAGCAGCACGGTCGGGGCGGGGTTCAACGCGGGGTTCCCTTCGGGGCGGTGGCTTCGCGCACGTCGGCGACGAGCAGGGAACGCACGCGGGCGATGCGCTCCTCGGCCTCGGCCGGCGACTGGGCGTCGACGACGACGTAGCCGTGGCGGGTGGCGGAGTCGGTGGTGGGCGGGAGTACGTCGCCGGGGGCGTGGGGGAAGTGCAGGGTGTGCACGTAGGGCAGGGCCCGTACGGCGTCGAGGCCGCGGACCTCCGCCAGGCGGCCCGGCGGCAGCAGGAAGAAGCCGACGGAGGCGATGTGCAGGGCGGTGGGCGGCTCGATGTGGGCCCCCGCGAGGGTGCGGAAGATCTCCGCCTCGATGTCGTACCCGGTGGCGGTCTCGATGAGCTGGGGGATGCGGTCGCCGCCCAGCCGCGTCTGGGACTCCACGACGCGCGGGCCGTGCTCGGTGAGGATCACCTCCGTGTGGGCGGGCCCGAAGACCAGGCCGGCGGCGTCGAGCAGCCGGGTCACCAGGGTGCGGACGGCGGCGTCGTCGTCGGGGGCGAGGGGGGCCGGGTGGATGTGGGAGGTCTCGACGAACAGGGGTGCGCCGGTGGTGTGCTTGGCGGTGATGCCGATGACGTGGTGCGTGCCGCCGGCGGAGAGGGTCTCGACGCTGAACTCCGGTCCTTGCAGGTACTCCTCCACCAGGTACGGTCCGGCGTGGCCCGCGGCGGTGACGCGGCCGGTCCACTCCTCGAGGTCGGCGGCGTCCCGGATCAGGGCGATGCCGCGGCTTCCGGACAGCCGGGTGGGTTTGACCACGACGGGCAGCGGCAGCCGCGACACGGCGGCGGCGACCGCCTCCGTGGTGAGGACGAGTTCGCTGCGCACGGGCGAGATCCCGTGCTCGCCGAGCAGGGCGCGCAGCGCCCCCTTGTCGTTGAGGCGGTGCACGGCGGCGGCGGGGTTGGGCGAGATCCCGAGCGCCTCCGCCTCGGCGACGACCGGGCCCATGCTGCTCTCCGCTCCCAGGTGCAGCACGGTGCCGATGTCGTGGGCCCGGACGGTGGAGGCGATCAGGGCGCGCAGCGCCGCCTCGTCGGAGAAGTCGGTCAACAGCAGTTCGCGGGCGTGCTCGGCGACCGAGTCCAGGTAGGCCCGCTCGCGCAGGGCCGGATCCCAGATCGCCCACACCTCGAACCCTGCCTGGGCGGCCTTGCGGACGAACTGGCTGTAGGGCATCACCATCAGCAACCGCTTGTTCGGCACGCCGTGTGTCATGCGGGGCTCCGTTCTCGTAGGACGTCTCGCGACGGCCCACTCATCGTTTTCCGCGCCGGGGAAAGCGGCATCTTCGCCCGTGCGACGCCTCTGAAGTGTGGCTGTGACCTGCGTGTTCATCCGACTTCGCCAAGTCGAACGGCGCCGGGGCGGCCTTGCCGGGACATGACGGCGCCCGGCTCCCCGCGAGGGGGAGCCGGGCGCTGCGGCGGAGCCGGGCCGGGGGCGCTCAGCCCATCAACTGCCGTTCCAGGGCGTGCTCCAGGGGGGTCAGGGGGCGTTCGGGGCACAGCCGCTCGGGGTGCGAAGGCGCCGGTCCGGCCAGCGGTGGCCGCCGCTCGGCGAGCGGAACGGGGCCGATGAACAGCCAGCCGAAGGCGGACAGGGCTTCGTAGACGGGGTACAGGAAGAAGACGGGACGGGACACGGGCGGGCCCTCCTTCGGTTCGGTGTCGGGTCCCCGTGACCGTCACATCCGGTCGGGCCGGCGGGCATCCTCGGCCGTGCGGTGCTCACCGGCCGCCTCCAGCGCGGCCCGCCCCCGCTCGCCCAGCTCCAGCAGCAGGGCGAGTTCGACGGGCACGGTGTCCTCGCCGCGGTGCAGCATCCGGGCGGCGGCGGCCAGCGCGCCGGCCGCCTGGTCGAG
>NZ_NCTE01000896.1 GCF_002114215.1 Streptomyces sp. 13-12-16
CCCGCGCCCTGGCCCGGGCCCGCGCCACCCGCGCCCCGCTGCTCCGGCACGGCGACCGCCCCGCCCTCGCCGACCTCGTCCCGCCGCACGACGCGGACGCCCACGCCCGGTCGCTGCTCGCGCCGATAGCGGCCGCTCCCGCCCTCACCGACACCCTGCGCACCTGGCTCTCCCTGCACGGCAGCTGGGACCGTACGGCGGTGGCGCTGTCCGTGCACCGCAACACCGTGCGGCAGCGCATCGCGCGCTGCGCGGCGCTGCTGGAGGCGGACCTGGACGACCCGGACGTACGGATGGAGCTGTGGTTCGCGCTGCGCCGCACGTGAGCCGTGCGGGCGGCACCGAGTAGCCGTACGGAGTCGTCTGAGTACGTGACGCACGTCCCAGCGCGTGACACCCCAGGGACGCCCACAGTGCGCTGCCTCACAATGGGGGCATGCCGATACCCGGGACACCCAGCCGCGCCGAACTCGTCGAACACCTGGTCGCCACGCGCATCGCGGGCGATGTCGCCACGCCGCGCGAGAACAACCTCTCCCACTACCGCAAACTGGCGAACGGCGACCGCCACTTCTGGCTCGGTCTGGAGCTCGGCGACCGCTGGACCGACGAGCAGGACGTGCTGGCGGTGATGGCGGAGCGGGTCGGCGTCAACGACGACCCCGAGCACCGGTACGGGCAGGACACCATCGACCCGGAGCTGACCGTGGCCGGGCTGGAGCGCATGGCCGGGCGGCTGCGCAAGGCGGCGGACGGGCGGCAGCGGGTGCTGTTCGCGACCGGTCACCCGGGCGGGCTGCTGGACGTGCACCGTGCGACGGCCGCCGCGCTGCGGGCCGTCGGCTGCGAGATCGTGGTCATCCCGGACGGGCTGACCACGGACGAGGGTTACGTGATGCAGTTCGCGGACGTGGCGGTGCTGGAGCACGGCGCCACGCTGTGGCACACCCACTCCGGTGAGCCGATGAAGGCCATCCTGACCGCCCTGGAGCGCGGGGGCCGCCCGCTGCCGGACCTGGTCGTCGCCGACCACGGCTGGGCGGGTGCGGCCGGGCAGTACGGCGTCGACTCCGTCGGTTACGCCGACTGCAACGACCCGGCCCTGTTCGTCGCCGAGGCGGAGGGCACCGTCCAGGTCACGGTCCCCCTCGACGACCACGTCACCAGCCCCCGCCACTACGACCCGATGACGGCGTACCTGCTGGCGGAGGCCGGTCTGGCGCAGTGAGGCCGCCCCCGCCGGCCGGGTGCGGGAGACGCACCCGGCCGGCGGGGGCGGCCGGCGGACGCGGGGGTCAGCTGGTGAACGGGACGGCGTCGGCGCGGTCGGCGTGCCAGTTGGTGGCGATGGGCCGGTCGACCGTGGCGGTGTCGGGGAGGCGGAGCGTGACGGAGTTCTCCTCGTCACCGGCGACCGAGAGGTGGAGCCGGTCGAACTCCACGCCGTCGTTGTTGTCGGTGGACTTGGGGCTGATGCCGGCGTAGGCGGCGGCCGAGCCGCCGAGGACGACGTCGTCGCTGACGCTGTGCTCGGCGGGCGAGACCGCGGTGTCGGGGTGGGAGCCGAAGGAGGCGGAGGGGAACACGCCCTCCAGGTGGCAGACGACGCCGGGCTTGGCCTTGGCGGTGATCAGGTAGTAGCCGCCCGCCTGCGACTCGGACGTGACCTTGAGGTTCAGGTCGCCGGTCGCGCAGGGTCGGGTGGTGGCGCGGCCGCTGTCGGCGGTGGCCGTGGCGGTGGCGGCGCCGCCGAGGGCGAGCGCCGCGACGGCGGCCAGGACGAGGCGGGCGGAG
>NZ_NCTE01000897.1:0-4720 GCF_002114215.1 Streptomyces sp. 13-12-16
GGACCGGAGGGGCCGACGCTCTCGCGTTTTCGCCGCCTCGGTACCGGGCCGGGTCCGGTGTCGCGCGGACGCGCCGCGCCGTGGTGCGGCCCGCACCGCCACGTGAGGCCCCCGGGTGTCCGGGTGACGTCAGCGTGCCGCCGCGCGGCGCAGGACCTCCGACGCGGCACCACCGGTGCGCGGTATCCGGGGCGGTGCCGCGGACGTGGCGAACGGTTCCGGCGCCGAGCCGGCGCTGGGATGACGGCCGCCACGTCCCTCGCCGAGGACCTGCCACCCGTCACGGGTCAGCGTGATGTACGCACCGCAGCGCAGCCCGTGCAGGGTGCAGGCGTCCCGCAGTCCCCACATCCACGCGCCGTCCTCCTCCGTCCAGCGCGCGTCGCCGTCACGGCAGTAGAGCAGCACGGCGGTGCGCACCGGGGTGCGGCGGCGCAGGTCGTGCGGGATCACCCGGCGCAACTGGGACAACAGCACATTGCGGAGCAACCAGCCGTCCGCGGAGGCGGTACGCCGGGTGAACGACGCGCTCGCCCGCACCCGTTCGTCCGGATCGAGCACGGCGACGACCGCGGTCGCCGGACCGGGATGGTGCCGTGCGTGCAGTCCGCTGACGACCTCCCGCGGACTGCCCAGCAGCGGGATTCCCGCGGCGGCCCACTCCGCGGGTTCGAGCACACGAGTGGCGGACGTCGACAGCGATGCCGCCGAGGACGGAGCGAATCCGAAGGTCACGGTCCTCCCTTCGGCTACGCCCGGACTGCGGGCGGGGTCGGATTCGGGGGAGCGCGCGCGCAACAGAGCCCTACCTGATCGGCGGGCGAGCCGTGCGGGTGCGTCCTTCAATTCTTCCTGTCGAACTTGGATGCGGCAACGAGCAATTGATGCAGCGGCCCGGTATCGGATGTTCCACGGCTAATATCCCCACCCGCTGGGTGGTCCGAACCATCAGCCCTGTACGGCCAGCACCAGCGGCAGCACACCCTGTGCACCGGCCCGCCGGAGCAGGCGTGCCGCGACCGCGAGGGTCCAGCCCGTCTCCGTGTAGTCGTCCACGAGGAGAACCGGGCCCGGCGCCTCGGCCAGCGCGGCGGCGAGACCGGCGGGCACGGTCAGCGCCCCGTCGAGGGCCTTGAGACGTTGGGCGCTGTTGCTCCGGGAGGCGGAGTGCGCCTCGCCCGTGTAATCCACCGATCCCAGCAGCGGCAACCGCCCGATCTCCGCGATGCGCGCCCCGAGCGAGTGGATCAGCCGGGGCCGGCTGCGGGAGGCGAGGGTGACCACCCCCACCGGCCGCGGCTGGGGGTCCGCCGCTCCCGGAGCCCAACCACCGGGCCCCTTGGCCCAGTCGGCCAGCACACCCACCACGGCCCGGGCGACATCGTCCGGCACCGGCCCGTCCGGCGCCTGCGGTGCGAACATCGGACGCAGCCGGTTGCCCCAGCCGATGTCCGACAGACGCCCCAACGCCATGCCCCGAGCGGCCTGTTCCCCCGCCGGAATACGCCCCTTGAGGTCCATACCGATCGCCGGGAGCCCGGTGGGCCACATCCGCCGGGGCTCCACCTCGACGCCCGCCCGGCCGAGATCCACGCGGGCCGCCTCGAGGGCGGTCGAGGAGGCCTCGGGGGTGTACCGCGCGCCCGCGCAGTTGTCGCAGCGCCCGCAGGGCTTGGCGCCCTCGTCGTCCAACTGACGCTGCAGGAATTCCATCCGGCAGTCCGTGCCCGCCGCGTACTCGCGCATCGCCTGCTGTTCGGCCTTGCGCTGGCGCGCCACCCACGCGTACCGCTCGGCGTCGTACGTCCACGGCTGCCCGGTCGCGATCCAGCCGCCCTTGACCCGCTTCACCGCCCCGTCCACGTCGAGCACCTTCAGCATGGTCTCCAGCCGGGAGCGGCGCAGCTCCACCAGTGGCTCGAGGGCCGGCAGCGACACGGGCCGGTCGGAGCGCGCGAGGACGTCGAGCGTACGGCGCACCAGGTCCTCCGAGGGGAAGGCGAGCGACGCGAAGTACTCCCAGATCGCCTCGTCCTCCTTCCCCGGCAGCAGCAGCACCTCGGCGTGCCGGACACCGCGCCCGGCGCGGCCGACCTGCTGGTAGTAGGAGATGGGGGAGGAGGGTGAGCCGAGATGCACCACGAAGCCCAGATCGGGCTTGTCGAAGCCCATGCCGAGCGCGGAGGTGGCGACCAGGGCCTTCACCTTGTTGGCGAGCAGATCCTCCTCGGCCTGCTGCCGGTCGGCGTTCTCCGTCCGGCCGGTGTACGAGGCGACGGTGTGCCCGCGCTGCCGCAGGAAGGCGGTGACCTCCTCGGCGGCGGCCACGGTGAGCGTGTAGACGATCCCCGAGCCCGGGAGCTCGTCCAGGTGGTCGGCGAGCCAGGCCATCCGGTGCGCGGCGTCCGGCAGGCGCAGCACGCTCAGACTCAGACTCTCCCGGTCCAGCGGGCCCCGCAGCACCAGCGCGTCCGACGAACCTCCCGTACCCAGCTGTTCCGCGACATCGGCGGTGACACGGGCGTTGGCGGTGGCGGTGGTGGCGAGGACGGGCACGCCGTCCGGGAGGTCGGCGAGCATGGTGCGCAGCCGGCGGTAGTCCGGGCGGAAGTCGTGCCCCCAGTCCGAGATGCAGTGCGCCTCGTCGACCACCAGGAGCCCGGTCGCGGCGGAGAGCCGGGGCAGCACCTGGTCGCGGAAGTCGGGGTTGTTCAGCCGCTCCGGACTCACCAGCAGCACATCGACGTCGCCCGCGGCGATCTCCGCCTGGACGGAGTCCCATTCCTCGCTGTTGGAGGAGTTGATGGTCCGGGCGCGGATTCCGGCTCTGGCCGCGGCCTCCACCTGGTTGCGCATGAGCGCCAGCAGCGGGGAGACGATCACGGTGGGGCCGCTGCCCCGTGCCCGCAGCAGCGAGGTGGCCACGAAGTAGACCGCGGACTTGCCCCAGCCCGTGCGCTGCACGACCAGGGCCCGGCGCTTGTCGGCGACCAGCGCCTCGATCGCCCGCCACTGGTCCTCGCGCAGCCGGGCCCCGCCCGAGGCGTCCCCGACGAGGCGGGCGAGAACCGCGTCGGCGGCCGTGCGGAGATCCGCGTTGCTCGTGTGCTCCATGGGTCCATACAACAGGACGCCACTGACATGCGGGCGGGAGCGCGGGAGCTGCCCCGCGGCCCCGGGGCCGGTGACATGTTCCTGGCCGAAGTTATCCACAGGGCAAACCGGAAGGTCGCAATCCGCGAGATCGTCTTCGCATGACGAACCAAGGCGAAACCACGGGATCCCCCGAAAACGGTGACATCTCCGGGCGCGACCCCGGTCCCCGGACACCCGGCGGCGACGAGGACCGCGCACCGCGCCCGCAGGACATCACCTGCACCGCGTACGACAGCCACGGCGACGGACAGCAGGTCACCCTGCGCTCCCCGGCCGAACTCGCCGACGCCCTGCCCTACCTGCTCGGCTACCGCCCCGAGGACAGCATCGTGCTGGTCGCCCTGCACGACAAGGACGGACGGGGCCGGTTCGGCGGACGGGCCCGGCTCGGTGTCCCCCTCAACCCCGACGACTGGCCCGCCGCCGCCCGGCAGCTGGCCCACGGCCTGGTGACGGGCAGCGAACGCCGGGGCGCCCGGCCCGAGCAGATGGTCGTCTTCCTCTGCCAAGAACCGGGCCGGGGCGAATCCGGCCGGCAGGTCAAGGAGCGGCTGGGTCCGCTCGCCCACACCCTGCGCCTGGAGTGCGGCGCCCTGGACATCCCGGTGGTCGAGGCCCTGTGCGTCTCGGACGGCCGCTTCTGGTCGTACTGCTGCGACGACGAGGGCTGCTGCCCGTCCGAGGGGACGCCGATGGGCCTGCCCGGCACTTCGGTGCTGGCCGCCGCCGCCACCTACGCCGGGCTCCAGGTCCGCGGCACCCTGCGCGAACTGCGCGCCAGGCTCCAGCCGTGGGAGCACTCCGCCGCCCGGGAGCAGGAGGCCGCCCTGGACGCCGTCGGACTGGCGCTGATCCCCAGGATCCTCGACGTGGAGGGCCGGCACGAGGTCGCCGGGGAGACACTGGGGCTGGCCGAGCGGATCCTGGGCCGTCTCGTCGACGCCCCGCCCGTGCCCGGCATGCTCCCGGCGGACCTGCGGGACGACGAGCTGCTCGGGCACGACGAGGCCGCGGCGCTGATCCTCGGCCTGCAGGACCGCACGACCCGCGACCGCGCGGCCGAGTGGATGGAGGGCGACGAGGCGGGCCCGGCCCTTCGCCTGTGGCGCGCCCTGGCCCGCCGCTGCGTCGGAGCGTACGGCGAACACGCCGCGGCGCCCCTCACCCTCGCCGGGTGGGTCGCCTGGTCCACAGGTGACGAACTGGAGGCCCGGGAAGCACTCGCCATGGCCCTGGGCGCCGACCCCGACTACCTCTTCGCCCGGCTTCTGCACCAGGCGTGCAACGAGGGACTCGACCCGGAGTCGATCCGCCGCTGCCTGCGGTCGGAGCGCGGGGACCGTGGGCGGGCGACGCCGGACGGGCCGGCGGCCGTGGCCACGGAGCCACCGGTTGCCGAACCCGCGGTTCCGGGCCCCGGAGCGGCTCCCCTGCCCCACCGGCGCCGCACCCGTGCGCCCGGCACCGCTCTCCCCGGCCGGGTCCGCACGGAGGGTGGCCGACCGGGACGGCGGCTTCCGCGTTCGCGTACGTCGGAGGCGAGTACCCATCCCGCGGCGGGGGG
>NZ_NCTE01000897.1:4945-6043 GCF_002114215.1 Streptomyces sp. 13-12-16
ACTGTGGTGCTGCGCTCGGTGAGCAGGAACCGGCCTCGAAGAGGCGTAGTGGGGGGCGGCGGGGGTGCTGTCCGCGCTGTGCCATCGGGCCGGGAGCCTGTCCGGAGGCCCGCTCCGGACAGGCTGTGGCTGTCCGGAGCGGGCGAGGAGGCCGCGCGGCCCGGCGTTGGCGGGGCGCCCCCCGCTCTCGGCTTCGCTCAAGCGGGGTCCATGGGCGAGAGGCACTCCCACCGCTCGGCTTCACCCACTCTCGGCTCCGCCCGAGTGGGGACCTCCACCGCCCCGGGGGTACCTTCCAGGCCGCTCAGACACTGGATGGCACGGTCCTGCCCGCGACGCGGGCGGGCGTGGGCGTGACCCGGAGACGGCTGGTCCCGTTCACCTGAGTGGCGGAACGCCTGGACGGGGCGTGACGTCGTACACCACTTCCACCGGCCTGACCGAAGCCTGTCGGCGGCGGGCCCGCCCGAGCCACACCGAGCACAGAGAAAGCCTTCCCATGCACCAGCCGGCTCCGCCCGCCTCCTTCGCCGACCGTGCCGGAGCCCTGACCGGCACGCGGACGCCACTGCCACGACAGCGGGATCACCACCCCACCCGCCGGTGGCCCGCCGATCTGCCGCCCGCGCACACCGCCATGATCTGCGTCGCCCTGCCCGGCCTCGCCATCTCGACGGAACGGGGACAGCAGACCGGCAGCGGGCTGGAGGGGTTCTACCGCGCGGGACGGCGTCTCCTCTCCCGGTGCCAGGTCCGCGTGGCCGGGCGGGAGCCGCTCGCGGTCCAGGCGCGGATGGTGGCCGCCGACCGGGCCCGTTTCGTGGGGACGCTGCGGGTGTCCCCGCGAGGCGACGGCCCGGACCCGGACGTGGTCGTGGAGCGGACACGCTGCGCGGACGGCACGGAACGGATCACGCTGCGCAGCGCGGCCCCGCATCCGTTGCGCCTGCCCGTCGAGGTGGCCCTCGGTACGGATCTCGCCGACCTCGGGGCGATCGCCGCCGGCCGCGCGGGGCCCGAACTGCCGGCCGATGTCCACGCCTGTGGCCTGCGCTGGTCCCGCGCCGGCGCTCGCGCGTCGGTCACGGCCGAACCGCC
>NZ_NCTE01000898.1 GCF_002114215.1 Streptomyces sp. 13-12-16
CCCCGAGCGCGACGGCGGCCACGGCGAGCGCGGCCATGGCGCGGCGCAGCAGCAGTCCCGCGAGGACGCCCGCGGCCAGCCCGGCGAGGGCCAGGGCCACCGGGACGGTGCCGTTGGCGTAGAACGTGGGGAAGTGGTCCCACGACAGGGCGGTGTCGACGCGGCCGTCGGCCGCGGTCCAGGCCAGGCGGTGCAGCCAGGCGAGCAGCCCGGTCGCCGCGAGGGTCAGTACGGCCGGGAAGGCGAGCCGGGAGGCCAGCCAGCGGGCCGGGGGGACACTCTGGGTCCAGGCGAGGCGGACCGTGCCGGACTCCATCTCGCGGCCGGTCAGCGAGCCGCCGGCCCAGGCGGCGACCAGGAACGGCACGGCGAGGACGGCGAAGGTCGTGTAGTTGTAGACGTCCTTGTAGAGCAGGATCGAGTCCTGGTCGTAGCTGCACGTCGGGGTGAAGCCGCAGGCGTTGTACTGCTTCCAGGCCGCCGCCGAGGCGTCGGTGAGCGGGCCGCCGAGCCAGAGCAGGGCCGCGCCGAGCAGCAGCACGGTCGCCGCGCCGGTGAGGAGGGCCGGGCGGTGCAGCCGGTACAGCCAGCGCAGCTGCCGGGGCGCGGGGGCGGGGCGGTCGGTGGTGGCCGGGGCGGTCAGGGGGGCGGGCATGCGGCGGGGCCC
>NZ_NCTE01000899.1 GCF_002114215.1 Streptomyces sp. 13-12-16
TCAGCGCCTCCGCCCCGGTCGCCATCTGCGTCCGCGCCTGGAGCCGGTTGCGTACCTTGCCGTCCTTCACGTCCACGAAGTCGTGCTGGTAGCGCAGCGGGATGAAGACCTGGAAACCGCCGGTCTCGTCCTGGAGCTCACGCAGCCGCAGCACGTGGTCCACCCGGTGGCGGGGCTCCTCGATGTGGCCGTACAGCATGGTGCACGGCGTCCTGAGCCCCTTCTCGTGCGCCAGCCGGTGGATCCTCGACCAGTCCTCCCAGTGGGTCCGGTGGTCGACGATGTGCTGCCGCACCTCCCAGTCGAAGATCTCCGCACCACCGCCGGTCAGCGACTCCAGACCCGCGTCGATCAGCTCGTCGAGGATCTCGGAGGCGGACAGCCCGGAGATCGTCTCGAAGTGGTGGATCTCGGTGGCCGTGAACGCCTTCAGCGAGACCCCCGGCAGCGCCGCCTTCAGCTCCCTGAGCGAACGCGGGTAGTAGCGCCACGGCAGATTGGGATGCAGCCCGTTGACGATGTGCAGCTCGGTGAGGTTCTCCCCCTCCATCGCCCTGGCGAGCTTCACCGCCTCCTCGATGCGCATCGTGTACGCGTCCTTCTCCCCCGGCTTGCGCTGGAAGGAGCAGTACGCACAGGAGGCGGTGCACACGTTCGTCATGTTGAGGTGACGGTTGACGTTGAAGTGCACGACGTCGCCGTTCAGCCGCGTACGCACCTCGTGCGCCAGCCCGCCCAGCCAGGCCAGGTCGTCCGACTCGTACAGCGCGATGCCGTCCTCACGGGTCAGGCGCTCGCCCGCCCCGACCTTCTCCTCCAGCTCGCGCTTGAG
>NZ_NCTE01000900.1 GCF_002114215.1 Streptomyces sp. 13-12-16
CGGCGGCGCCCGCCGGGCCGCCGGTCTGCGGCAGGACGCTGGTCGCGCCGTTGGGGTCGTAGGTGCCCGCGCCGTGCGGCAGCACCTGCGTCGGGTCGGCGTCGCCGGGCGTACCGGGTACGGGCGCGGGGGCCGGGTCGGGGGTGAGGAGCGCGCCGACGTTCTCGGCGGCGGCGATCTGCGCGGAGTTCGCGTGCACGCCGATGCCGTCGGCGACGACGCGCAGGCCGCGCGCGAGGTTCTCGGCGCTGGGCCGCTGGTCGGGGTTCTTGCGCAGGCAGCGCTCGATGACCGTCCACAGCGGGTCGGGGACCGTGGAGGGGCGGCGCGGTTCGGCGCTCAGGTGCTGGTGCAGCACTTCGAGGGCGGAGCCGCCGGAGAACGGCGGACGGCCGGTGACCAGCTCGTAGAGCAGGATGCCGGCGCCGTAGATGTCGACGGCGGAGGTCTGCGGGCGGCCCTCGGCGGACTCGGGTGCGATGTACGCGGGCGTGCCGACGAACTCGTGGGTGCGGGTCAGACCCGGGGAGTCGGCGAGGCGGGCGATGCCGAAGTCGGTCAGCATCGGGTGCATCTCGCCGCCCTGCTGCTTGAGCAGGACGTTGGCGGGCTTCAGGTCGCGGTGCACCACGCCGTCGGCGTGGCTGGCGCCGAGCGCGTCGGCGATCTGCGCGGTCAGCAGGGCGGCGGCGACGGGGGTGAAGGGGCCGTTCTCACGGAGGTGGCGGTGCAGGTCGGGGCCCTCGACGAGGTCCATGACCAGCGCCAGCAGGTCACCCTCGACGACCAGGTCGCGGACCCGGACGATGTTGGGGTGGGTGAGCCGGAGCAGGACGGACCGCTCGCGCAGGAAGCGCATCACGACGTCGGCGTCGTTGGCGAGCTCCTCCTTGAGGACCTTGATCGCGACGGTCTCGCCGGGCTGTCCGGGCACGGCCGCCTCGGCGCCCGCGGTCTCACGCTGGCGGGCTCGCCAGACGGTCCCCGTGGCGCCGCGACCGAGCGGCTCCTCGAGGAGGTACTTGCTGCCAACCGGCCGCACGTCGCGCTCCCTGCTGCTTGCTTGGCGTACACCGTGGTCCACCGTGCTACGGAATGTTCCGACCCACTGTAGTGCCGCCGCGCGGGATACCGGCTGGTCGTCCTCGACGTGATCTCACGGTGATCTCACGGTGGGTCTTACGTACCGGCTCCCGCCCGGGTTCGAAGGTCCTGAATGTTCCGAAGGAAAGACGCTCGACTCGGTCCGTTGGTTGCCGCATGCCGGACGTGACCGATCTCAAGTGGGCCCGGAACGATCATTCGCTCCCCACTGGTCAGGCACTTTTACGGGCAGAGCCGACCAATCAAGATCATTTGCTGCCGGAGGGCGGGCGCGTTGTCGGTGGCAGGTGCGAGGATGCGTGCAGTACTGGCCGTACGTGCGCGTGTGGCGGTGGGGGAAGTCCGCGGTCGGGGGATCCGCGGGGCGGTGGTGTCCCCCCGCGTCGCGGGCGCCCGCGCAGAAGGGACCGCTGACGGCGATGCAGATCCGGCTGACCGTCGTAGACCCGCTGGGCCCCTCCTCCCCCGCGCGGGAGCGGGCCGCGAGCTGCGACGTGCTGGTCACGGCGCCCGCGGGCACGGCCCTGGCCGCGGTCGCCTCCGCGCTGGCCTCGGTGGTCTCCGGTGGTGACGGCTCGTCCGGCTCACCGGTGCTGTACGCCGGTGACCAGCGGCTCGACGCCCAGCGCTGCACGCTGGGCGAGCCGCCGCTGATCGACGGCGCGGTGCTGGCCGTGGGTGCCCCCGGCGAGCCCGAGCC
>NZ_NCTE01000901.1 GCF_002114215.1 Streptomyces sp. 13-12-16
CGCGAGGGCCCCGGTGCGGGCGAGGGCGTACGGGACGGGGCGGCGCAGCCAGGCGGTCAGGACCGCGTTGCGGCGCTGGAGCGCCGGGCGTCGGGGGCGGGCCGCGGGGGCCGGGTGGTGGTGGGCGACGACGTCGGGGCAGTGGGTGACGCCCCAGCCGCGTGCGGCCAGGTCGTAGGCGAGCAGGGTCTCCTCGCCGCCGAAGAACAGCAGCCGGTGGAAACCGCCCGCGTCGAGGTGGGCGTACCGGCGGACGACGGCACCGCAGGCGAGGAAGCCGAGCACCTGGGTGCCGGGGAGATCGGAGGCCGGGCCGAGGGGGGAGCCGGCGAGGACGTCGTTGAGCGGGTCGGGCTCGGCGGCCGGGCCGACGAGGGTGCGGGCGGCGATCAGGCCGAGCCGGGGGTGGGCGCCGAACAGCTCGGCCGCCCGGCCGAGAGCGCCGGGCGCCCACCAGGAGTCGTCGTCGCTGAACGCCACGTACGGGGTGTCGAGGGCGCGGGCCCCGTGGTTGCGGGCGAGAGCGCCGTGGTTGACGGGCAGCGCCAGCACCCGCACCTCGGGGAAGTCCCGGGTGATCATGGCGCGGGTGCCGTCGGTGGAGGCGTTGTCGACGACGAGGATCTCGGGCCGCTCGGGCAGGGAGCACAACTGCCGGAGGGTGACGGCGAGCCGCTCGCAGCGGTCACGGGTGGCGATGACGACGCCGAGCCGCGGGTGATCGGTCATGGTGCGTACTCCCTTCCGCCGGCCGTCCCCGCACCGGGTACGGCCGACGGCGGCACCCGTCCGCGGTCCGCGGACGGGACGGTCATGGTGCGGCCCCCCGCGTCGAGGGCCGGTCGCCGGGCAGTCGGTCGAGGGCCTGCAGGACCTCGGCGGGGGTGATGCGCAGGAGGGCCGGGTCGGGGCGGTGGCCGTGGGGGTCGCCCCTCGGGCCGTGCCACAGGGGGAGGTGGCGGGGGTGTGCGGGCGGGCCCCACTGGGCG
>NZ_NCTE01000091.1 GCF_002114215.1 Streptomyces sp. 13-12-16
GTGCAGCCCCCTCCCCCCCCGCCGGTGGAGTCATCGGGAGAAACAGGGCAGAGGTCTGCACTGACAGGGCAAGGGTCTGCACCGTCGGATGGTCGGGTGACGATCTTGCCGCCCGATCCGGACCTCGACGCCCTCCGACTGGAGCTCGGGCGTCTACGGGCTGAGCGCGGGTGGAGCTACGACGAGCTTGCCTCGCGCAGCGGTCTGAGCAGGCGCACTGTGATCGAGATCGAGCAGGGCCGCACCGTCGGCACCCTCAAGACATGGCACGCCCTCGCACACGCCCTGGACACACCGCTCGACGAGCTCTTCGCCACCCTCTGCCACGAGCACGGCCTCCCCGGCACCGACGACAGCTGATACGGGCCCGTCCAGCGCCGACGGCGATTCACTCGATCCGGCAACGCCCTATCGAATGCGCGAGCAAGCGTTCGCACTGTTGTCGCCCCGTTCTGCTCTGCCCGGGGGATCATCAGGGTCGCGTACCCCAGGCGGGGCGTGTCGGCTGGCAGGTTCGCCCGCATGTGCTCCTCTCCTTCTCCTTCTCCTTCTGCGCGGCGCTGGGACGGCAGCCGCCCGAACTCGCACCAGCGGCGGTCCCTGCGTATCGCCCCCGACAGTGCCAGCCGGTTGCTGCGATGTGGCCACACCACGTCCTGCCGCGAATGCGGCAATCCGGTCGAGTGCTACCCGGGGGCCGACGACCGGCTGGTGCGGCTGCATCCGCGCGAACTGCCGGTGGCCGGGGTGCCGGAGCCCTGCCGCTGGCACGTCAGCCGCGGCATCGCCCATCCCGCGGGCGACGGGAGCAGCTGGTGCCGGCTCGCACACGACCTGCTGTGCCCAGCCCGCCCGGCTCCGACGGCCGCGCCGCAGCTGTCCGGCCTGCGCCGGACTCTCGCCCTTTGCACCCGCCGTCTGTTGGACACCGGAGTGCTCGCTCCACCTGCCACACTGACAGGCGGCCCGCCGCCGGGCGAGGCCGTCTGCCGTCCGGCCCGGCCCGTCGTGCAGTTGCTGTTCGTCCGCTACCTGGCCTCCCGCCCCGTCGATGAGATCCAGTGCGTCGCCCAGACCCGGCGCCGAACCCGCTGTACGGCCGAACTCCTCGGCCGCGGCGGGTTGCACGGGGTGTGGACCCTGGTACCCGTGACCGTGCACCACGGTCAGCTCGCACTGCCGTCGGATGTCACGGCCGTCTACAGCCTGTCCGCACTGCCGTACCAGGAACAGCTGCGCTGGCGCACCCAACGGTGCCGGGACCATGCCACAGCGTCGACCGCCGGTGACCTCGCCGTCACGGACTGGGAACCCTTCGACCCGCTCCGCCACCACGAGCACATCCACACCCGCCTGCCCACGCACGGGCGCCGTCCCAACGGCCACGCACCCCGGCGGGTCTGGTCGTGACGCATCAGTACGCCGTCGAGATCGTCCTGACGCGGCCCGCCACCGTTCGGGAACTTCACCAGGCCCGCCACCGGGTGACGTTCGCCGCGAACGCAGACCGCACCCGGCTAATGACGGTGCAGCGCGGCAAGAGCCCGGGCCGCGCCCTGCACCGCCTGCGCCGCCGCCTGGACACGGTCCTACCGATCGACGTGCTGACCACGCACTATCCCGACCGCCAGGGCCATGTCCTGCTCAATGTCGCCCTCAGTCGCCGCGCCGACGCGCAGATCCGCGAGGAGGCGGCCGCGCTTGGCCGGCGCGCCGGGGACGTCCTGGCCGAACGAATCACGGCCTATCTCGCGCACGAGCAACGCCAGCGGCGCCACCGCCTCGAATCGCAGATACAGCGCCTGCTCACCCACCACACCCTGGAAGAAGTTCTGGCCTGCGCCGCAGGCCGCCTGCTCCAGGTACGTCTGCCACGCTGAGCCCGCCGTCGCCTCTCCGGCCGGACGCAGCCACCCGCTGCGCCCCGTTCCGGCCGTTCCCATCCCACGGAGCCCACGTTGCCCACCCCCACCCACGAACAGGTCCACGCGGCGGACACTTTCCGCGCCGGACGGCACCTCGCACTGCAGGCCGGAGCCGGAACCGGGAAGACCAGCACCCTGTGCATGCTCGCCGCCGGCACCAAACGCCGGGGACGCTACCTGGCCTTCAACAAGGACATCGCGCAGGACGCCGCGGCCCGCTTCCCGTCCACGGTGCAGTGTCGGACCGCCCACGCCACCGCCTTCGCCGCACTCGGACACCGCTATGCCGACCGACTCAACGGCCCCCGCCAGCCGGCCTGGAAGACCGGACAGTCCCTCGGCATCCTCCGCCCCGTACGGATCGCCGACCACGAGATCAGCCAGAGAACCCTGTCCCACAACGTGCTGCGCACCGTCACCCGCTTCTGCCACTCTGCCGACAGCGCACTGGCCCAACACCACGTGCCGCGCCTACGCGGCCTCGACGCCCCCAGTGCCCATCGGCAGTTTGCCGAACTCGTGCTCCCCTTCGCCGCCAAGGCATGGGCGGACCTGCAGCGCCCCGACCACGGCATCGTCCGCCTCGAACACGACCACTACCTCAAGATGTGGGCGCTGACCAGGCCGAAGATCGAGGCCGACTTCCTCCTCCTTGACGAGGCCCAGGACACCAACCCGGTGCTGGAGCAGGTGTTCACCGCACAGCGCGACCACGCCCAGCTCGTCATGGTCGGCGACTCCACCCAAGCCATCTACGGCTGGCGGGGCGCAACCGACGTGATGACCGGCTTCGACGCCGAACAGCTGACCCTCACCCGCTCGTTCCGCTTCGGGCCACAGATCGCCAACGAGGCCAACAGGTGGCTCGCGCTCGCCGACGCCCCTATCCGGCTGACGGGCACCACCAGCGTTCCCGCAGAGGTCAGCAGCGTCGACCACCCCGACGCCGTGCTGTGCCGCACCAACATCGGCGCCATGACAGAGGTCATGCGTCTGCTCAGCAAAGGACACCGCGTAGCCCTCACCCGGGGAGGCCAGCAACTGGCCCAACTCGCCTCTGCATCACGCGACTTGAAGGAAGGACACCGCACTCATCACCCCGAGCTCGTGCTGTTCGCGTCCTGGGGCGACTTGCAGGACTACGCCGCCTACGATCCGGCCGGCTGCGACCTGCAGCCCTTCGTCGACCTCGTCGACACCCACGGTCCCGACGCAATCCTCGCTGCAGTGTCCGACCTCACTGAGGAAGCACACGCCGACGTCACCGTCTCCACCGCCCACAAAGCCAAAGGTCGCGAATGGCCGACCGTAAGGATCGGCTACGACTTTCCCCAGCCGCAGGCCACCACCCCCGGCACAAACGCGGCTGCCCAGGCCCTGGATGTAAGCAACACAGACGCCCGTCTCGCCTACGTCGCCGTGACTCGCGCACGTCACCGACTCGACCTCGGCGGCCTGGCGCGGAACGCCACCGCCCAGGAAGGCGAAAGTGGATGACGTCACAGACCTCGAGGGGCAGACGGTTCCCTGGACCGCCCACGACCAGCGCTGCCGAGTCCTCACACAACGACTGGCAATACAGCGAAACTGGGCGCGGCGCCGGAGCAGCACATGGTGCCAACTTTCCCGCCCCGATCCGCAGCGTCGTTGGGCCAACTCATGGCCGACAGGACTCTCCTGGGCTGGCCCTGAACATGCCGGCCCAAGAAGTCCACTCCCCTCGGCCCGCAGGGACCCACCTCAAGCCACCGCCCGCAGCCCGCCGCTCTTACGCGCACCCCACCTCATGGGGGCAGGTGGCACGACCACCACGGATTCCCCCGGCGGCCTGTGCCGTGGGTGGCGCTACATCCATCAGACAGGCGCACTCCAGGGCCTGACGGGGAACTCTCACGAACCCACGCGCGTCCACGCTCGTATAGTGCTGGGATCACCATCGGACGGAGGCAGGGCGTGACGGCAGGGAGCAACCCGGAGGTGGCCACGCCCTTGCAAGTGCGGCAGGTCCGGCAGGCCCTCGCGGGCGAGTTCGACGGGCTGATCGAGCTGGGGGACGGCGAGTTCACCCGAAACCGGGAGATCGTGTTCTTCTCCCGCGCCCTGGCGGCGAAGGCCGTGCGGATCGTAACCGACTGCACCGCGCAGGAGGCGGCCGCCGCTGTCACTGACGGAGCCGATGACTTCGGCATCGATGCCGTGGCCACGTCACCGGCAACCGGCGAGTTGTGGCTGATTCAGGCCAAGTGGAGTGACCAGGGCACTGCCCGGTTCACGTCCGCCGACGCCTCCAAGCTCCTCCATGCCTTCCGGATGCTGGACAACTTGGACTTCGATCGCTTCAACGCCCGGTTTCAGGCCTTCGCTGACCGGATCCGCCACGTGCTCGCCCAGCCAACGCCCCAGGTCCACCTCGTCGCTGCCGTTATGGGGCCGGCAGCACCAGCGACTCGTGCCCTGCAGCTAATCCACGGGGAATCCGCCGACCTGGACACTCGCACCGATCTGAGGGTGCTGGCGAGCAGCGACCTGCACGCCGCTATCCGCCAGGACGTAGCGCCGCAGCCGCTGACCGTGACCGCTACCTTCACCGACGGCTGGTTCGGGCAAGACCTGCCCTATCCCTCCCACGTCGGTACGGTCACCGCAGACGAGATCGCCCATTGGTATGAGCTGCACGGCGCAGAACTGTTCAACGTGAACGTACGCCGCCCGCTGGGGCACACATCCGTCAACGCCACACTTGACGACAGCCTGGCCAAAAACCCTGAGCACTTCTGGTATTTCAACAACGGCATCACGGTGCTGTGCGAGTCGACCACCGCTGAGTACTTCGGCCGCCGCGCCCAGGGCGCGCCGGTGCGCCTCACGATGACCGACGCGCAGATCGTCAACGGCGCACAGACCGTGGCAGCGCTGTACCGCGCCTTCGCGGACGATCCGCAGACGCTCGCGGAGGCCAAGGTGATGGTGCGGATCATTACCATCGGACAGACCCCGCCAGGGTTCGCCACCTCGGTCACGGTGGCCACCAATACTCAGAACCATGTAGAGCAGCGCGACTTCATCGCGCTGGACCAGGCGCAGGCGTACATTCGCGACGACTTCCGAATCACCCTGGACAAGGACTACGTCATCAAGCGCGGAGAGCTTGAGCCCGCGCCCGATGCAGGCTGCACCGTGCTGGAAGCAGCCACTGCGCTGGCCTGCGCCCATCCCGACGCCCGGATTGCCGCAGGGGCTCGTGCCTCCACTGATTTCCTGTGGCAGTCTGCCCCGGAGGGCGGCTATACGCAGCTGTTCGCCGAGCCGCCCAACGCCGTGCAGATCTGGCGTTCCGTGCAGCTGCTGCGTACTGTGCAGCAGACCGTCCACGACCTCTCGGCGACCTTGCCCGGCCGCGCCGCCGCGATCGCAGAGAGCGGCGCACTCCTAGTGGCCCATCTGGTGTTCCAGCGCGCGGACACCGAGGCGATCGACGACCTCGACACGGACTGGCAGCCCACACTGAAGGCGGCTCCGGAACTCACCGCGCAGACCCTGGCTCACCTCATCTCCGAAGTCGACCGGCAGTACGGGCCGCACAGCTTCGTTTCGCGCACCTTCACGCAGGCGGCCGCCTCCCGGGAACTGGCGGCGGCAGTCCTGGCCTCGTTCGACGGCCAGGGACACCACCCCGAGCTCGCCTCCTACCAGCGTCCCACCGAGCCACGTCGGGGACGGCGTCCCAACCCGACGCGGCTCCTGGTCGATCAGCACCGGCTGCAGGACGGCACCCAGCTCATGTATCACCCCAGGCCCCGGGAGGACGAGGCAATCGGGGAGTGGCTGAACGCCGACCCGAACCGGTTCATGGCGACATGGACTAACGACAAGGCCAGGCCCCTGCTGTGGGCGGCTGACGGCGCGCGCTATTCCCCGGCCGGCCTGATCCTGCACATGTGGCGGCAGGCCGGCTGGGACGACGCCCCGCTCGCGGTGCAGGCCAGCACGCAGTGGGCCCTCCCCGGCGGCCCCACATTGAGCAACCTTGCGCTGGAGCTGTGGCACGAGGCCCGAAGCACCGAGCCGCACTCAGGCGAAACCGACGGAGACGTGAGGCGGGGGGACGGCACGAACGGTGCCTGAGCCACGGATCATCGCCAAGCGCTACGCGCTGCGTGAGTCGATCGAGGAAGGCGGGATGGGCCAGGTCTGGCGTGCCAACGACCTGACTCTGGGGCGTGATGTCGCCGTCAAGCTCATCCTGGACAACCTCACTGCCCACCGTGATGGCGACGCCGTCGTGGAGCGCTTCCGCCGGGAGGTGCGCGTGACGGCGCAGCTGCATCACCCGGGCATCCCCCAGGTGTACGACGCCTTCTTGGACGGCACCGCAGACCGCATGTTCATGGTCATGGAGCTCGTGCAGGGCATTTCCCTGAAGCAAGTGATCGACACTTCCGGCAGCGTGCCTCCCGTGTGGGCCGTGTGTTTGGCACTGCACATATGTGCCGCTCTACACCACGCGCACGATGTCCACGTGATCCACCGTGACATCAAACCCGCCAACATCATGATCACGGTCGACGGCACAGTGAAGGTCCTGGACTTCGGCATCGCCATGGCACTAGGCGTGAATGCGCCCACCCGTCTGACGAAGCCCCAACAGATCATCGGCAGCCCGCACTACATGGCACCCGAGCAGTTCGATGCGGGTCGTATCACGCCCCAGACCGACCTCTACGCCCTGGGCATAGTCCTGTACGAGCTCCTGACCGGCGAGCGGCCATTCGACGGGGGCAACGTCGTCAACCTGATGTGTGCGCATGTGCTCCAGCAGCCTGCACAACTACGCAGCCACCGTGCGGACGTCGACCCGCGACTCGAACGACTCGTCCTCGATCTGTTGGCCAAGCGCGCCGACGCGCGCCCCAATAGCGCCCGCCACGTGATCGACGAGCTCCTGGGCCACCTGCCACAACAGCATCGCGGGTACCTCTCCTTCCCCGGACTGCCGATCTTGACGGTGCCCCCGGTCCTTATGCCCGGCCCCGACGCACCTCAAGTTCCGGCAGTCGCGTCGAGGGGCGTGCGCAATGTGCCCCCCGAGCCGGTCAGTACGGAAGGGCACACCGCCCGCCTGGGAACACCGCAAGCTCTGTTCGAGGCAGGTCGGCTGAGCGAGGCGCTGTCGGTCTACGAGGCCCTAGCTCATGAGTTCGACCTCCTCGGCGTGCAGGGTGCCGAGGATGCCCTGACCTGCCGCATCCAGGCCGCCCGTTGCCGGATCGGGCTCGGCCAACATCAACGCGCGCTGGGCGATCTCCAACGCGAACTGGCCCAGTTGCGCGCCCATCACGCACCCACGGACACCGTCGTTCTTGAGGTGCGCCTGCAGGCAGGGCTGTTGCTGCGCGATGTGCACCGCTTCGCAGAGTCGGTACAGGAGTTGAGCAGCCTGTACAACGACTTGGTAGGCAAGCATGGTCCGGATTCTGCCCTGGCAAACCAGGCGCGTGAGGCTCTCATCGCGATTCGTCGGCGGCCGCCGGGCGGCCGGTCCATCTGATGAGGCCGGGGCAACCCGCGCTTAGGTGTCGTCACCGTCCTCGGGGACGTCGACGCTGATGCTCGCAAGGTTCGCCTCGCGGTGCTTCGCACCGAAGCCGTCCTCGGGGATCAGGTACTTGTCCGGTGGGAAGTCCCACGGCAGGCACCAGGTCATGGCTTTGCCGCGCATCCCGTTGTCGCGCGTGATGACGGTGATCTGGCGCGGTGCGATGGCCTGCTGCAGGTGGGCCGCGCGGGCCACGGCTTCGTCGTCGTTGTTCGGCAGGCGTCGGTGCCCAAGCTCGTCGCGTAGGACCTGGACCTCGGTGCCGTCGTGCAGTTCGAAGCGGCCGTCGCTGGACAGGCCCTTGAGGACGTCGCCCAGCAACTCGTAGACCCCCCGCGCTCGTTTCCTGATCTTCTCGCTGCCCTCGGAGTAGGACTTGGTGTCGATCTCCTCCACCACCACGTGCGGGATCACGAGCGTCGCCAGGCCCTTTCCGCACACCCGAGACCACGGGATCTTGTCGAAGCGCTGACAGTGCAGCAGGGTGTTCGCGTCCACGACCAGGACACGCTCCCGGTAGCCGCGGTAGTCCTCCACGGTCCGCCGCATCCGGTTCTGCAGTTCAATGAAGTACGTCGCCAGCTCGTCCAACTCCCAGTGCAGCAGCAGCGCGGTTCGGTAGGGCGTCAGGGGGCTGTGCACGATGTGGCTGTAGTGCTCGCCGCGCAGCCGCGCCGGTACCGCGGGGTCGGCGAAGACACCCGCCAGTTGCCGGGCGGTCGTCGCGGTCCACTGGGCGTACTGCCGCAGCGTCACCACCAGGTCGGGCCCGGCCAGCTTCGAGGGCTCCACGCCCGCCAGCATCGGCTGGGCGAAGTGCGGGACGGAGTTGCGGACGTCGTTGAGCCCGCCCTGGACCAGATCGTCGAGGAACCTGATCGCCTTCTCGCAGGAGACCCCGGGGCGCAGCAGCATGGACAACTCCCTCGCCTCTCGGGCTGCCGCACCGTTGCGGGCAGCTTCGCCAGCCACATCGTGGCAGCCGATCCCGGCAGGCGGCCACCGAAATCCGCGAGTCTGCCCCGCCCTGACACTCGTTGAACCAGCAGAGACCATCCTCCATGGTCGATTCCAAGGGCGAGGGCTCATGACACGGCCGTTAGCGATACCCCGGATTGTGAGAACCGTGCGGCATGGGTCCGCAAGTCGGGGCCCCCAGGTGAGGAATCAAGGAGAGCAAGTCTGGGGAACCCGTGAGCACCGGGTGGGGAAAATCAAGGTTCTGGCCCCCGATTTCGTGAATGATCTTCGACTTCTGGCTTGGCCTGCCGAGCTCCTGCTCCCGATCGGAAGACGGCGGTGTTCTCAGTGGCAGAGTCGCCGCCTCCTTTGTGTCCGGCCGGGGCTCCCCGTCAAGGGCGCCTTCGGCGTCGCTCACGCGATGGGCTTAGCCCTCGCACTGTCAGTGCGCCCACCTACAGTGCTTCCATGTCTGACAACGAACAGCCGCCAAACCGCAGGCTAGTGGAGGCCGTGTATCCCGCCGGCACCCACCTCGACTACTCCCGCGCCTCCTCCAACGGGATGCGCGGCAACGTACGCGACGACCGGGACAACTCGCTCATCGGCCAGGCCGAACTCTTCGACGCCCCCGACCGGTACGCCGACGGCTACCACGACGGCTACCACGACGGCTACGACCACCGATCCCACGACGGCGAGTTCCGCCGCTACCTCATTGACGCCCTTGCCCGCGAGGTGACCCACTTGTTGGGGGACCTCGTTTATGCCGCGGCGGCCCACGGTATCGACGCCGCCCGCCCACGCATCAACGCCTGGGTGCGCCATCGCGTGGACAAGCTGCGCAGCCGCTCACCGAGGGTCGCTGCCGCAGCCCTCCCTGAGCCCTCGCAGGAACCCGGTCCCGAGCACGCACCGCCGCGACCGGCCGCCGTGACCGCGGGCCACCAGCGGGTGGACCCCGTGCTGCGCGCCGACCAGGGCGATGCCTGCGCGAACGCCGCCCTGGAGCGGATCAGCGCTCGGGCGGTCGAGGTCCACGGAATGGCCGCGCACTACGCCGCTGACCTGCCCGCGGCCGACGCCGCCGACGAGGCCATGCGCCAGGCCGTGGCTGCGGCTGCGCCCGGACTAGCCGCCGCCGCTCTCCAACTCATCGCCTCTGACGAGGCGCTGGGCCTGACCTCTGAACAGCAGATGTACATGTGGGAGCGTGCCGCCGAACTCGACCTCGCCGTGGTCGAAGACCTCACTGGCACCCACACCATGCCGGCAGAGGTCGTCGCGCCGCAGCCCTTCGGCCGCGACTAGGAGCGTGATGCCTGCGGGCCGGCGGATCCCAAGATCATTCACGGAATTGCGGTCTGAACCCAATCCAACGAGTCTCATCAACGACCGAGGCGAGCATCGCGCTGTTCGGGTAGATGGACGGCTTTTACAACTCCCGGCACGGCCAGAAACGGCTCGACTACCTCAGCCCACCGAGTTCGAAGGGAAGCACCACACCGACCAGGCAACGGCCGAACGCACCTAAAACTGACACCCCGCTCTGGCCATCCGATAAAAGTACCCACCGCACGTCGGGAGAACCTTATACAACACCCTCGGCCGCCTGATGGTCCGCTTGGACGGCGCCCCCTCGATCCCATACATAGGGGTCCAGATCACGAGCGGCGTCGCCCATTGCCTCGCTTGTCACGAACGAGCTCTGCGGCGACCCACTGCTCGAATTCGTCGATAGGGACTACTGGCACGCTGGAGGCAAGCACTCGGGGAGCCATGAGATCCCTGCTGGTGACGATGGCGGATGTGACAGTCCATCTGGTGGTATCGCGATCCCCAAGGAAGTGAGTCAACGTTGCCGCAAGGTTTTGGCGTACCCACGCTGTGCGGCGACCAAGTTTGAAGAGAGCACTTTTGTCGCCGCGCAATAGAGCATCGGCTTCGTTGGCCATTTCGGTCGGATTACGTGAAATCTCGAAATCCTTGGCTTCGATAACGATGATCACACGTCTAGCCGCGTTGATACCAAGCGCATCGATGTCGCCCAGATCGTGCCCCTCGGCCGACACGAGTCGGCGTCCCGCGATTTTGGAGACACCCCTTACAGCGATGGAACAGCCTCCGGCCTTGAGTGTTGCGACGACATGCGCTTCGAAAGCCTTGTTCTCGTCCTGCCGAATCACTCCCAGCAGTTTCTTCATCGCTGGTGACGTGCTGCGCAACCGTCCGGAGTAGATGAGGTTGACCCAATACGAGCCACTGCTCCAAGTGTGTCTGACTCCCCAGACGAGTTGAGAGCCATCCCCTGTGCCCACGCGGATTAGCGGGCGTCGAACGTACGACCATTCACGGTTGTAGCGCCACGGCCACGCATCGGAGTTGACAGAAAGGAACTTGGCCCGGGGACGCAGTGTGAGCCGATCGAGGAAGGTCTGTGCTTTCTCATGTTCCCAGTACAGCGTCGTGGACAAGTGATCGGCAACAACCGACTCTGGAAGGGTGTAGGGCTCTGACTGGCAGCGTTCATCCCCCAGAGCGATGACCTCGCCGACACCCTGCGCCAAGTCAGTGAGAGAGAAGCCGAACTCAGCAACCATTGCTTCTTCTACCTGCGTGGTGGGCCCTTGGGGCTCGGATCCCCGGCGGGAATGACGAGTCGGCGCCGTAAGTAGGAGTGCCTCTGCTCGGGCTGTAGCAAGGGCGTTGGAGCCGGATTCGTATTGGTCGCCGCGGGAGACACCGAGTCGGCCAGAGGCCAACAAGGCAAGTTGAGCCTCTGAGAAGTCGTGGTGAATTGCTTCCGAGAGCGTGGCACGAGAGATGAGTTCTGCAGACAACGCCATGAGGTGGTCGTAGGTGTCCAGGGTGAGTGACGAGTCTCCACTGGGGGGTTGGGCAGCGACGTATTCGATGAGGAATCGACTGGCCTGAGCAGCTTCCACTTGGCGCTTGGTGGTCCTGACAAGGTTCTCGGCCGGCTGGCTTGCCTCTCCGAAGCAGGCAATGCGCGATGGGAGGATTTGGTCGTTGAAGGCCTCGTCGTACAGGAGCGCTTCGTGCCGGGAAATCAACAACTCGATGAGCCCCTCGGCCGCCAGACCGGCCACAGTATCCTCGATGAGCGCGAAGTAGTGCCCCACGACCTTCTGCAGAACCTGGGTGCGCTCGTCCGATGGGATGGCCCCAACAAGCGTACCGGCGCTATCGAGGTACCGGCCCAGTTCATCGAGAACCGCAGCAGAAGCGGCTGGTTGTACCAGTCGAGCCGTAGGAAGCGGACCGGGACGCAGCGGAACGCGTGGGTTCAGCTCGACGTGCAACATCTGTTTGGGGCCTTCGGGCGCCAGTTGGTCGACGAGCGCGTCAGGATCCTCGTCCACCAATCCGGCGGTTTGCGTGATGCCTTCAAGCAAGGCGCGTAGCAGGATGCGGTCGGCTCCATTTGCGTCTGTGAGAAGGCTGGCCATCCCCTCCGCGCAGAGACGCAGATCGACGAGCCCAGGTTCGGCGCCATGCACGCCGACCCAGGGGCGTTCACTTTCTGTACCTGGATTGCCGTCCAACGCAGCCTGCCACGCTGAGGGATTGTCGAAGGAAAGGCTCACGTACAGCTCGCCCGTAGACGCGGCTTGCGGCAAGAGGTCGGGGCGGGCGGTGGAAATCTGCCAGGTCCAGAAGGCTGCTGCTTCTACCGTCAGGTGATGGAAATCCTTCAGTCCGTGAGCAACTTCATGGTCGCCAGCGCCCAACCACACATTTACGTCTGGGACTTCGACGAGTCTCCCCACCTCGGGTACGTCTGGAAGAGGTCGATAGATCGGCGCCGTAGACGTGCCGTATACGGAGACCACCGGCACGTAGACAGGCCTGTGGGGGCTGGGAACGTCATGACGGTCGTAGCGTTTCTGAACTTCAACGCGCAGCGCTCGAGAGTGGTCCTGTTCGACGAGAAGCATCGTAGGTCTCGTGTCGTCTGACACGTAGTAGCTGTACTCGCAGTTCCGGTAGAGCCCGTAGTTGTCCAGTGCACTCCACGACTGCACATGGGTCGTCTCGTGCAGCTCCGTTTCCGCTTGCGCAAATCGCCATAGGAACAGGGGGTCTGAGCCGTCCAGCTCTGCCATGACCTGAAGGTCGCTGAGAGAGGTCACGACGACCGGGCCGGGGCGACGCTGGTCCGCGAGTCCCAAGAACGAGGATCGGCCCACGCCTTCGTTGATTATGAGGCGAAGAGTGCGGGCGTCCTCGGGGAGAGGCGGGCCGACAGGGTCAATGACGTTCTGTACCTGCAGACCAAGATCCCGAATGGGCCAGTGACCTGCCGGATTGGTGTCGTCGTAGTCGGACAGGTTATCCATGACCACGGCAAGGTCGAGGATCTTGTCCTCAGCAAACGTGAAGGTGCGGCGGGTGATCAAGTCATCACCCGTCTGTTGAGCCGGCCCTGTCGGGACCGCACCACACAGCATCAAAAGGCGGCCGGTGTCTCTCATCGTCTGATCGCGCAGTAGGCGCGCAAGCTGGGGTCGACATTCGTGCAACCCGGCTTGAACGATGAGTTCATGGCGCAGCGCCGTAACCAGTTCGGCTGGATTTGCGACGATCAAGCCGTCTTCCATGAGGAGAAGAGGTTTGACTACGAGTCCATCGTCCGGCCCTGGGCCCGTGGTGAGCGTGTGCTCGCCGGGCCGGATACCCCATCCAGCGAGGAGATCGACGGAACTGGCCAGCAGCAGGTGAGACAGGTCGGTGAAACGATAGCGGACGGCTTCCCGCAGGGCGGTGAGAGTCTTCTCTCCCGGAACGAACACCTCGTCGCCGTGTCGCTGCGGCGGAGCGATACCCCGGTGAAGCCCGGCCCGACGCAGCATGGCGTCGCTCAACCTCAATGCCGTGTGAGCCCACAGCTGCGTCTCCTTGACGAACTGCGTCGGCAATACGGCCTGTCCATCAGGCCCGAGGATGCTACGCAGCATGAGATCGAGGGTGTGAGCACACCGTGATGTCAGTCCTTGCGCGACGAGACATGGCCCGCCGTGGAAGGAAACCTCGGCGGTGTACAGGTCGTCGTACAAATCTTCTTGGGCACGGATCTGAGAGCCGCTGACCAGGGGATCCTTGAGCAGCGCCCGGAGCTTGCTGGGTGACAACCGAGGTGCATCCGGACGGCTGGGGAGGCACGCGCCGATGGAAGCAAGGCGCTGAAGCCTCACAAGGCGCGGAATGTTCTGAGGAATCAACTGCAGAGCGGCTGCCGACGCGACAAGCGACGGGCCGTCTACATCGTGCCAAGGGCGGCCGGTCAAGCGGGCAGCGGTCATGCGCGTCTCCTAGGGCTGGCGGACGATTCTTGATGCAGCCGAAGAGTTCACTGCGACCAGCAACAAGCGCCTCCGTGCGTCACGGTAGCGCCCAGGACTGACAACGGACGCCTCTTCCCAACCCCGAACGCCCGACGCCTACGGGATCGAGTTCACCAGGCGCTCGGCATCGCCGACGTGGAACCGGCTCACCCCCGTCACTCACTAACAGTGAGGATCCAAACCCATGATTCGCCAACTAAGCCTCTCATGATTTGCCAACAAGGATTCTCCACGTGCTCCCGACCTGCGCGTCTCAGTCCATGATTCGCCAACTAAAGCTCTCGGTCACACCGCCGGCGGCGGGGGTCAGGCCAGGGCCACCAGGGCGGCGGTGATCACGAGGGGGGTGAGGAGCAGGGCGGCGAGGTGTCCGAGCAGGGAGCGGACCATGCCGAGCACGGCGAACAGCACCACCCCGCCCAGCAGCCAGCAGCCGAAGATCCGCAGCGCCAGGTCCTGCGCGGCGTTCTCCTCCTCGCGGGTGGCGGGGTTCCCGATCCCGCCGATCGCCAGCCACAGGAGCACGCCGCCCACCAGGACGTTGCCCGCCACGACGAAGGGTGCGACGGACCTGTCGGCCCGCCGCACCCCCTTCCAGACCCTCACGACGCTCATGTGTACGAGAGCCTAGCCCCGCCGGCCTCCGCGGCGGGCCGGGGTCACCGCTGCTTGATCCGCAGGAACGTCACCGAGTTCGCCGGGAAGGTGTACGTGAACTCGCCCGCCACGCCCCGGAAGGTGGAGGTCACCGGGGTGACCGGGGCGTCCGTCTCCGTGTTGACCGCGTCCGCGTCGGCGGCCAGGGTGGTCACCCGGGCCCTGGAGGAGACCCTCGCGCCGCCGAGGTCGATCGCCGTGCGGGCCTCGGACGGCTGGGCGTTGACGACCTTGACGATCAGGTCGCCGGTGCGGGCGTCCTCGGTGACCACCTGGCGGAACGGCTCGGCCGGCTTGTCGTCGGTGAAGCCGCCCCACTCCTGGCCGTCGAGGTAGAGGGTCACCTGGCGGCCCCGCACCTCGATGTCGATGTCGTAGGCGCGGCCCGTCTCGATCGAGCCGGCCTTGGAGATCAGCGTCGACTTGCCGCCGTCCGAGGCCTGCTCGACGGCGGACCGGGTGTTGTTCCAGCCGCCGAGGTTCCACCAGTAGTAGTTGCCGGTGTCCTTGACGCCGAAGGCGACGAGGAAGCCCTCCTTGCCGGCCTTCTTGGTGGCCCTCACATGCAGGTCGTAGTCCTTCCAGGCCGGGTCACCGGCCGTGACCAGGGTGTTCTCGGCGGCCTCGTCGGTCTGCACGTACTGCCCGTCCTGGACGCTCCAGCTTCCGCCCCCTCGGTGCGTCCACCGCGAGGCGTCACCGGAGAAGTCGTCGGTCAGCAGCGTCGTGCCGTCGGCGGCGGTCACCTTCACGTCGTCGTACGCCGCGCTCGTCGCCCACGTCGACAGGCCGACGGCTCCGGTGATGGGGCCGCTGACGTCCGGGGTGGTGCTCGCCTGCGACGGGACCACGCGGTCGCCGACGTTGGTCATGAACAGCTTCTGGACCTCGTAGTTGGCCGAGCCCCAGGAGGCGTGGTTGTTGAACCAGATCATGTCCGGCGACCACTGGACGTAGTCCTCGTTGGCGAGCAGCGGCGCGTACGAGGCCAGCTTGACGATGTCGGCGTTGCGCTCCAGGCCGGTCATGAAGGCGGCTTCGGCGAGGCCGTTCTTCCAGGCGTTGCCCTGGGAGGCGTACTCGCCGAGGAAGACCTCGGGGCCGCCCCGGTCGTAGGAGTCGTAGCGGTCGTTGTTCTGCAGGAACCACTGCGGGCTGTTGTAGTAGTGCTCGTCGACCATGTCGACCCCGCCCTCGCGGTTGAGCCGCCAGGCGGTGTCGAAGGTCGTGCCGGAGTCGTCGGGACCGGAGTTGGAGACGACGGTGATGTCCGGGTACTCCGCCTCGATGGCGGCCCGGAACCGCTGGAAGCGGGCGAAGAACTCGCGCGGCAGGTTCTCCTCGTTGCCGACCCCGATGTGGGTGAGGCCGAAGGGCTTGCGGTGGCCCATCTCGGCGCGCACCTTGCCCCAGGTGGAGTTCGCCGGGCCGTTGGCGAACTCGATCAGGTCGAGGGTGTCCTGGATGTGCCGCTTCAGCAGCGCCTCGTCGTCGGTGGCCCTGTTCTGGCCGCAGCCGGTGACCAGGGCGGGGACGACGGGCAGCGGCATGGCGCCGACGTCCTCGGCGAAGCGGAAGTACTCGTAGTAGCCGAGGCCGTAACTCTGGTTGTAGCCCCAGAAGTTGGCGTTGGTGGCGCGCTCCTCGACCGGGCCCACGGTGTCCTTCCACTGGTAGGAGCGCTTGCGCTGCCAGCCGGAGGCCTCGCTGTAGTCCTCCATGGAGCCGGTGTTGACCAGGCAGCCGCCGGGGAAGCGGACGAAGCCCGGTTCCAGGGCGGCGATCTTCTCGGCGAGGTCCTTGCGCAGCCCGTTGGACTGGTTCCTGTAGGTGTCGCGCGGGAACAGCGACACCATGTCGAGGGCCGCCGCGTCCGTGGTGGCGACGGCGAGCCGGCCGCGGTTGCTGGTGCGGGACGCCTTGAAGGTGACCTCGTACTTCGCCCAGCCGCCCTCGACGGCCACCTCGCGGGCCCTGGCGAGCTCACCGGCGGCGTCCTTCAGCGTGACGGTGAGGGTGGTGGCGCTCTCGGTGCGGGCCCACACCGAGAAGTCGTACCGCTCGCCCTCCTCGACCCGGATGCCGGTGTTGTAGCCGGAGTTCGTGACCGACGAACCGGCTTTCAGGGAGAGGTAGTTGCGGTTGCGCTCGTTGAGCCGGCCGGAGTCGTTCAGCACCTCGGCCGTACCGCCCACCGACCAGGAGGTCAGGGGGGTGTAGGAGCCGTTGTCGGCGGTGGAGTACTCGAAGGAGCGGTTCTGCACGAGTTCGGCGTACAGGCCGCCGTCGGCGGCCCGGTTGATGTCCTCGAAGAAGACGCCGTACATCGTGTCGTCGATCGCCGCGCCCTCGGCGCCCGGGTCGACGGTGATCGTGTAGTCGACGGCGGCCTCGGCGTGCGCGGGGGCCGGGACGAGGGCGCCGGCCGCCAGGAGCGCGGTGGCGGTGAGCCCGAGTCCGAGGCGGGCGCGGTGGCGTGCTGTGCGTGACATGGACACTCGGCGGCTCTCTCTAGGAGTGGGCGACTCTAGGAGGTGTTCGATATATCGATCGATGGTCAGCACTTCGAACGGCAAGATAGGGAGGAGACAGGAGCACGTCAATGGGTCGTGCGACGACGGACACCACGCGGGAACGAGGCGGGATGGGCGAGTTCTGGCCAGTGCCCGACGCACTGGGCTACCTGAGCGGCCGCTGGCGGGCGGAACGGACCGTGCGGGATCTGGCGAGCGGCGAGGAGGGGCGCTTCGAGGGGACGGTCGTTTTCGGCCCCCTTGAAGGCGGCGGCCTGCTGCAGAGCGAGTCCGGCGACTTCACCTGGCGGGGCGTCACCCGGCCCGCCGAGCGGACCCTGCGCTTCCTGCCCGGACCGGGCGGCACGGCGGACGTACGGTTCGCGGACGGGCGCCCCTTCCACGACCTGGACCTCACCGCGGGACGGCACGTCGCCGACCACCCCTGCTCGGCCGACCTCTACCGGGGCGAGTTCACCGTCCGGGACGCGGACCACTGGCGGACGGTCTGGCGGGTGCGCGGCCCCGCCAAGGACCTGGAGCTCACCACCGACTACGCGCGCGTGGGCTGAGCGGACACCCCTTCGAGGCGCAGGTTCCAGCGGCCCGCCCGGCCGGCGACGCCGATCGCCGACAGCGAGCGGACGTCGATGTTCCAGTACGTCGCGGGCGGGGCCTTGAGCACGTACACCAGGGCCGCGCGGATCACCGACGGCTCGGCCACCGCGACGACCCGGCAGCCGTCCTCGACCGGCCGGGTGTCGAGCCAGCCGCCGACCCGGCCGATGAAGTCCGGCAGCGACTCCCCGCCGTGCGGGGCGGACCGCGGGTCGGCGAGCCAGGCGTCCACGGCCCCCGGCTCCCGGGCCATCGCCTCCCCCAGGGTCAGCCCCCGCCAGCGCCCCATGTCGCAGTCGCGCAGGGCGAGCTGCACCAGCGGCGCGTACCCGAGGCCCTCCCCGGTGGCGCGGCTGCGCGGGGCCGGGGAGCAGTAGCGCAGATCGGCCGCGGCGAGCGGCAGCAGTTCGTGCGCGGCCCGTTGCACCTCGCCCCAGCCGGCCCGGTCCAGCGGCCGGTCGTCCTCGAAACGTTCGGCGAGCACCGAGGAGCTCCCCGCGGCGGCGACGAACGTGACCCGAAGTGCCATGCGGCGATCGTGGGTCGCCGGGGTGCGCGGGTCAAGGGGTGTCACCGGGCCGTCACTCAAGGTGCATCCGGCCTTACCGGCTGGTAAGGAAGCGCCGGACAAGTACCCCGAAACGCCCCGTCATCCCTCGACGAGCGCCATCCACTGGTCGGGCCGCTCCAGCGGCCGGAAACCGAGCCTGGCGTAGACCTCGTGCGCGTCGTGCGTGGCCAGCATGATCCGCTTCACCCCGCAGGGCCGCAGCTCCTCCCGCACGGCCGCCACCAGGGCCGTACCGACGCCCTTGCCGCGCACCGACGGGTCCACGTACACATCGCACAGCCAGGCGAAGGTCGCCCGGTCGGTGATGACCCGGGCGTACGCCACCTGCTCCCCCGAGGCCGTGTCGTGGACACCGAAGTTGAGCGAGC
Organism: Streptomyces sp. 13-12-16; assembly: GCF_002114215.1. Classification (GTDB taxonomy): domain Bacteria; phylum Actinomycetota; class Actinomycetes; order Streptomycetales; family Streptomycetaceae; genus Streptomyces. Next base: position 18,575 of record NZ_NCTE01000091.1, read on the forward strand.
CCTCGATCGCCCGGTCCTGCTTCTCACGGGAGCGGCCCAGGGCCCAGTAGGCGTCGGTGGACAGCCACCGGTGCACGCGTTCGGCGTCGATGCGGGCGGGGTCGGTGGAGATCTCGTAGCCCTCGGGCAGGCGCGGGGAGTCGGTCATGGCCGGATGCTCGCAGGTCGCGCGGGGCGGCGTCGAACGCTTATCCCAGCACTTCGTCCCAGGCGGTGCGCAGCCGCCGTACGCCCTCGGTGATCTCCCCGGTGCCGGCCACCGCCGCGAAGCTCAGGCGGAGGTGGCCGGCCGGGGGTTCGGCGCTGAAGTAGGGGCGGCCGGGGGTGACGGCGACGCCCGCGCGCAGGGCGGCGGCGGTCAGGGCGGACTCCGCCGCGCCGGCGG
>NZ_NCTE01000902.1 GCF_002114215.1 Streptomyces sp. 13-12-16
CTCCAGGGCGTCGTACCAGTCGCCGCCGATCCGTGCGTGCGCCGACGGCGGCAGGTGGGTCGCGGCGAGGTCGAGGGTTCCCGGGCCGGCCTGCGGGAGCCGCAGGGGGCCGTGCCACGTCGGCAGCACGGCCTCCTGCAGCTCGACCGCGAGCCGGTGCTCGGTCCGCGCGGCGGCGTGCCGCTGGCGGTGCAGCGAGTCACGGGTCTCGCTCACCGCCCGCCGGCAGCTGCGCAGTTCGCTGACGTCGCGCAGCACCGCCCACATCGAGGCGGTGCTGCCGTCGGCACCGAGTACCGGTTCGCCCATCATGTGCACGGTCCGTACGCCGCCGTCCGGGCGTACGACGCGGAACTCCCCGTCGATGGGCCGGGCGTCGACCAGACAGTCCGTGACCATCGCGGTCAGTCCGGGCCGGTCCTCCTCGAACACCAGTGAGGGCAGTTCGTCGAGGGTGAGCGGCGCGGTGGCCGGGTCGCGGCCCAGGATCCGGTACAGCTCACCGGACCAGCGCACCTCGTCCGTGAGCAGGTCCCACTCCGCGCTGCCGACCCGGCTGAGCAGGGCGTCGTGCGGTGCCGGCGCGGGACCCGGCACGGGGAGCGGGTCGTCCCGCAGTTGCGCCAGGTGCCCGTCCAGGTCGTCGAGCTGGTGCAGCGCCAGGTCGTACAGCGCGCGCCGCCAGCGCTCCCGCGGGTCCGCCGTGTCGGCCGGGGTGTCACGGCGTACGGCGTCCACCTCGCCCTTGAGCCGCCGGGTCTGCGAGATGAGCGCGTCGACCGGACCGCGTCCCGGCGGCGGGGCGGCTGGACGGTCCGCGGAGAGGTGGGACGGCATGACGCACTCCGATGCGGGAACGGTACGGCCTTCGGGCGGAGGGAGGGGCCGCTACGACTGTCGCACAGCCCGCGACGGCCTGTAAGGGATTCGGCAACACACGATAAGGCGGTGCCTACGGCATATGCCACCGTCTTCGCCGGGTTACCCACAGGAATACGTCAGAGGTGCGGTGGGCGTCTCAACTCCCATGATACGCAAGGGATATGAGGCCCCGTCGGTCACCCGTCACCACTCATCCGCACGTTCGACGGACAAGTGTTCGTGTGCGGGTGACCGGTGGGTCGCCCCGTCCTCAGTAGCGCAGCACCGCCGCCATCCCGTCCGCGTCCCCGAGCGCGCCGTCCGGGACGAAGCGGACCTCGGCGCCGGTCTCCAGGCACTGCTCCACGATCTCGTCCACGATGTCCGCGCGGGCGTCCAGGTCACCGTCCTCGGCGACGATCAGGTGCTCGCCGGTGTCGCGCACCGTGATCCGGTAGTTCTCCTCCACGGCCAGCAGCCGGACCCGGCCCTCCCGGGCGCTCTGCCACAGCTCGTCGACGCCGGCCGCGAACTCCTTGCGGCCCCGGGCCGACTCCAGCGACCGCGCCACGTCCTCGGTGCTCCTGCGGGCCTCGGCCTCCAGCACCGGCCGCACGGCCTGCCACACCGCCTCGGGCGTGCCGTGCGCCAGGCCGCCATGCGGGACGTGCACGGCGTCCCCGGCCACACTGCCGGCCTCGCCCAGCAGGGACAGGGCGGCGGGCTCACCGGTGACGTACAGCGGCCGCGGGTGGTGGCGCAGCAGCTTCCCCATCGCGGTGTCCGCGTCGCGCAGGAACCGGCGGGTGTCCTCGTTCCGGAAGCTGCTCGGCTGGTCGCCGATCCACTCCTGCCGCTCGGGGTCGAAGTTCCGCTGCTCCCGGATCAGCGGGAAGCCGCCGGCGCGTTCCTCGACGACCCGGTCCACGCCACCGCTCCACAGGGTGCACCGGTCGGCGGAGACGGACAGCACCCAGAACGGCCGCTGCGCCGTGTGGGCGGAGACGAGGTTGCGGGTCAGGAAGGTGTCCGAGAGGACGATGCGCTCGGGCACGGCGCGGGCGAGCGACCACACCTGGTGCTCGCCCGGGGCGGCGAAGATGGCCAGACCGTCCTCCGAGTGCGACAGATCGACCTCGGTCAGGGCCCGGTCGAGCTGCAGGGCCACATCGGCGCGCCGGTCCCGGGTGACCGCGGGATCGGCCTCCAGCTTCTTCTTGGCCTCGGCCACCGCGTTGCGCAGCCGGACGGCGTCCTGGGTGTTGAGGGGATCGCGCCGGTGCGTCGGCGTCAGCACGGACACCGCGGGGTAGGGGCGCGGGCGGCGAAGCTCGGCAAGGGTCGCGGGACTCAGATCGTGCTCCATGACAGCACCATAGGGCGGATCCACCGACAGGGCATTCGGGGCAAAGCGGCCTGTGCGTCTCCGGGGCCGGGCAGCCGCTCAGAGGCGGCCGTCGTCCTCGGATCCGCAGGAACTGCCGCTGCGCGGCAGGGAGCCGTAGAGCAGGAAGTCGTCGATCTTGCGGTGGACGCACTCGGACGACCCGTAGCCGGTGTGCCCCTCGGCCCGGTTGTCCAGCACCACGGCGGAGGGACCGAGCCGCTCGGCCGTCTCCACCGTCCAGCGGTACGGCGTGGCCGGGTCGCCCCGGGTGCCGACCAGCAGCATCTTCGGCGTGTCGAGGTCCTTGACCCGCTCGCGGATGTAGTCGGTCCCCCTGGGGCGGCCGTAGCACAGCACCACCTGGGCGAGCCGGTACCGCCCGAAGACCGGCGAGGCCTCCTCGTAGGCGCTGCGCAGCCGGGCCAGGTCCCGGGTCAGCCGTTCGGCGTCCGGACGGTCGGGGTCGTCCGCGCAGTTCACCGCCATCAGGGCCGCCGGCAGGTTGTCCAGGGGCACGTCCTCCTCGTCGACGAGGGGGTGGTCGGCCCGCTGGGGCGCGGGCGGCGCCATCCCTCCGGTCGCGAGGGCCTCCACCCCGCGCGTGTCCCCGTCCTCCACGAGCTGGGCGAGCGCCCGCTGCAGCAGCGGCCACATCTCCTGGGTGTAAAGGCCCTGCCCGATGGCACCGGCCAGGTCCTGACCGGTGAACTCGTAACCGAAGTCGGTCGGCACCGGGTTCTCGTCGAGCGAGTCGACCAGCTCCACGACCTGGGTGCGGGCCGTGCGCGCGTCCTGTCCGAACGGGCAGGCGAGCTCCTCGGTGCACCACGTGAGGAAGTTGTCCAGCGCGGTCTGCTGCCCCCTGGCACTGGCCAGCCCCTGCTCGGCCAGCGGCTCGGTCAGCGTGTCCACGCCGTCCAGCGCCATGCGGCCGACCTTGTCGGGGAACCTGGCGGCGTACACCGCGCCGAGCCGGGTCCCGTACGAGAACCCCAGGTAGTTGAGCTTCCTGTCGCCGAGCGCCTGACGCATCACGTCCAGGTCGCGTGCGACGTCCACGGTGCCGATGTGGTCGAGGACCGGGCCCGAGTGCTCGGCACATTCGGCGGCCACCTCGCGCAGCTTGCGCAGCGTGTCGTGCGGATCCGCCATCTCCTCGCCGCCGGTGGCCTCCAGTGCCTGGCCGGTGGCGTCGGCGCCGCAGCTCACCGGTGAGGAACGGCCGACGCCCCGGGGGTCGAAGGAGACCACGTCGTAGTCCTCGGTCAGGCCCAGGAAGTCCTCGCGGCCGCCGGCGAGCCCCATCACCCCCGAACCGCCCGGGCCGCCGAAGTTCAGCAGCACCGAGCCCCGCGGGTCGCCGGAGGCGCGGTAGCGGGCGAGGGCCAGTTCGAGGGTGCCCTCGCCGGGCTTCGCGTAGTCGAGCGGCACGGTGACCGTCCCGCACTGCATGTCCTCCGGCAGGTCCGTGCCCTCGCAGGCCGTCCACGTGATCTTCTGGTCGTAGAACCGGTCGAGGCCGGAGTCCGCCCGGTCGGTGGCCGTCAGCCCCGTACCCAGCAGGGCCAGCCCGACCGCCCCGGCGGCCGCGCAACGCCGGACCGAGGGCCGCACCGCGCAGCGCCGGACCGAGGGTCGCTTGGACAGCTTGGCCAGCATCGATGCCTCCAGGGACGCCCCGACCGACGCCCTCGCCCACCATAAGCGGGCCCCCGGGCTCCCGCCCGTCGGTCCCGCGGCGGCCCGCCGGGCACCCCGGCCCGGTGCCCGGCCGTCATGAGTTCGACGGCCTTTGCCCGGGGTTCGAGCGGCGGGACGCCCGATGGGGTGAACCGGCTGCGGCATACGGATGAGCCATAACCCGGATGCCGCAGCCGCGTTCTGTCCGGTGCGGGCGAACGTCCGCGACCATCTCCGGAAGGCAGGGAACCGATGGGACGGGTCACCCGAAACAGCGTGATCGCCGTCGCCGCGGCGTCGGGCGCGATGGCCGTTGCGGTACCGGCGTACGCCGATGCCGGGGCGGAGGGCGTCGCGGCCGGTTCGCCCGGCGTGGGGTCAGGGAACACCGTCCAGCTCCCGGTGCACGCCCCGGTGAACGTGTGCGGGAACACGGTGAACGTGGTGGGTCTGCTCAACCCCGCCGCGGGCAACACCTGCGTCAACGAGGACACGGGCGGGCGGGGCGGCACGGCGACGGGGCCATCCGCCGTGGCCGGGACGCAGGATTCGCCGGGAGTGGTGTCCGGCAACGGGGTGCAGTTGCCGGTGGATCTTCCGGTCGACGTCAGCGGGAACAGCGTGAACGTGGTGGGCGCCGGCAACGCGTCGGCCGGCAACACCTCCACGAACGCCTCCGGCGAACGGCCCGGCCGCCCGGCCGAACCCGGACCCGAGCCCGCCGCGACGCCGCGCACCCTCCCCGACCCGGCGCCGCACGCGGCCCCG
>NZ_NCTE01000903.1:0-361 GCF_002114215.1 Streptomyces sp. 13-12-16
GCTGCCGCCGCACCTTGCCACTGGTCGTGCGCGGGAAGGCGGACGGCGGCAGCGCGAACACCCGCACGTCGTCGTGGCCCAGCGCCGCCCGGACCCGCCCCGCGACCCGGTCCAGCACCCCGGCCGCCGAACGCGGCGGCCGGGCCCAGGCCACGAACACCACCACCCGCTCCCCGCCGGTCACCGGGTCGGTCGACCCGACCACCACCGTCGTCCCCGGCGGCACCCCGGGCGTGGCCGCCGCGACCTCCTCCATGTCCGGGGCGTGGAACGTACGGCCGTTGACGAAGAGCACGTCCTTGTGCCGGCCGCTGACACACAGCCGGCCGTCCCGCAGGAAACCGAGGTCGCCGGTGCGCAG
>NZ_NCTE01000903.1:680-8215 GCF_002114215.1 Streptomyces sp. 13-12-16
GCTCCACCGCCCGCCCGCGGCTGAGCGCGGCACGCTCCAGGGCGACGGGCACGGCCACCTCGCCCGGCGGCGGGAACGTGACGGCCAGGGTCGCCTCGGCCAGCCCGTACACGGGCGTCGCCGCCCGGGGGTCGAGCCCGGACGGCCGGGTCCGGGCGGTGAAGTCCCGCCACACCGTCGCCGAGATCGGCTCGGCGCCCACCAGGATCAGCCGCACCGTGCTCAGGTCGAGCCCGGCGAACGCCTCCTCGGGTACCCGGCGGACGGTCAGCGCCAGGGCGAAGTTCGCGGCGGACAGCAGGGTGGCCCGGTGCGCGGCGGCCACCTCGAACCACAGCCGGGGGTTCTTCGCGAACGACAGCGGGGCGATCCGCACCTGCTTGGCCCGCGCGGCGAGCGGCGCCAGATGGGTGCCGATGAGTCCCATGTCGTGGAAGTACGGCATCCAGCTCACCACCACGTCCCGGTCGGTGAGCGCGGCTGCTCCGGTCAGCTGGCGGAGGTTGGCCAGCACGGCGGCGTGGGTCAGCTCCACGCCCTTGGGCGCCCCGGTGCTGCCGGAGGAGAACTGCAGGAACGCCAGGTCGTCCGGGGCGGCGGTGGCGGGCGACCCGACGGCGGAGGACGTCCGCAGCTCCTCCAGCCGCAGCACCCGGGCGCCGTCCGGGAGCCGGCCGGCCACGTCCGCGCAGGCCTCGTCCACCGCGACCGGGGGACACCCGAGGTGCTCCCACACGGGGCGGACCCGCCGCACGTCGGGGGCCAGCGGCACCGGCACCAGACCGGCCGCGAGCGCGCCCCAGAACAGGGGCTGGAAGTCCTCACCGCGGTCCGCGACCACCGGCACGCAGGTGCCCGGCGCGACTCCCGCGTCACGGTAACCGCCCGCGACACGCAAGGAGTCCTCCAGGAGCCGCCGGAAGGTGACGGGCGTTTCCCCGCCGTCCCCCCGGACATGGACGACCACCTGGTCGGGGGCACGGCGGGCGGCGTCCAGCAGGACGTCCAGCAGCGTTACGGCGTTCATGGGTCCGTTCGTTCATGCGGGGGAGACCGGCCGGCGGCGACGACCGACCCCATTGTCAGTGGCCGCGCCTACGGTTTGATCAGTAGGACCCGGCGGAACGGCCGCGGGTTCCGTCTGGGGAGGGGTTCGCCATGTCTGCCGGTTCCACGGTGTCGACGACGTATCTGGAGCTGTCGCAGGAGGACGGCGCCGCGCACAAGTTCTACGAAGTGACGGTCGACGGCCAGACGGTGACGGTGCGCTACGGCAGGATCGGCGCGGCGGGACAGACCCAGACGACGACGTTTCCCACGGTCGCGAAGGCGCGGGCCGCCGCGGCGAAGAAGGTGGGGGAGAAGGTCCGCAAGGGCTACGAGCCGGCGGTGCGGGGGCAGCGGGCCCCGCGCGCGGTGACCCGCCGTCAGGTGGTCTCGGCCCCGTCCACCGCGCGCGCCGTGGCCCCCGTGCTGTGGCGGTTCGGCACCGGATCCTCGGCGTTCGGCATCCACGTCGACGACGACCGCTGCTGGGTCGGCAACCAGTCCGGTGACGTCTTCACCCTGGACCACGAGGGCGAGGTACTGGCCCGCTTCAGCCTTCCGGACGGGGTGAAGTGCCTGGTCGCGGACGACTTCTGGATCTACGCGGGCTGTGACGACGGCCGGGTCTACGACCTCTCCTCGAAGCTGCCGTTCGCCGCCTACGACATCGCCGCGGACGTCGACATCTTCTGGCTGGACATCCACGAAGGGGTGCTGAACGTCTCGGACCGCGCAGGCCGCCTCACCGTCATCGACCACGAGGACGAGCACCAGTGGACCCGCCGCAGCCAGGGTGAGCACGCCTGGATGGTCCGCGCCGACGACCGGGCCGTCTACCACGGCCATCAGGGGGGAGTCACCGCCTACGCGCCCGACGGCGGCGGCGAGCTGTGGCACACCCCCACCCGCGGCGGGGTGCTGTTCGGCTGGCAGGAGGACGACACCGTCTACGCCGGTACGGCGCACCGCGTGGTGCAGCGGCTGTCGAAGACGACCGGCGCCATCGAGGCCACCTACGCCTGCGACAGCGCCGTCTACTCCTGCGCCACCTCCCCGGGCGGACGGTTCGTCTTCGCCGGCGACGCCGCGTCGTCCGTCTACTGCTTCGACCGGGACGGCACGCGCCTGTGGAAGCTCGGGACGGGAGGCGGATCGGCGCTGTCCATGCAGTACCGCGACGAGCGGCTCTACCTGGTGACCACGGACGGTTCGCTGGTGTGCGTGGACGCGAGCGAGGCCGCCGTCTCCGCGGCGCAGCAGGGCACGGTGCCGGTCGCGCGGGACGTCAAGCTCGCCGCGGCCCTGCCGACCTACGCGCCGGCCACGGCCGCGACCGCGGTGGCGACCGTCGCCCAGGCCCCCACCGGTGCCGTCGTCGTCGAATGCGTCCAGCAGCACGGCCGACTGCGCGTCCACGTCGTGTCCGAGGGCTACGACGGGTCCTGGAACGTGCAGTTCCCGCGGGCGATACGGGTGCCCGGCGCACGCTATGTCGTGGACGCGCTGCACCCGGCGGCCGGCGGCTTCTACCGGGTGCGCGGGGAGATCCGCCGGCTCCAGTGACCGCCGGCGGGCGCACTCGGCGACCCCGTGAGCCCTGTATGCGCCCCCGTACGGGTACGGACAATGCAGTGCTCGTGATCACCCCGTGAAACGCCGTGGTTTCCCGGCCCTGTTCAGGAAAGCAGGTCGACCGTCGTGCTGTTGCGTCTTCCCACGTCCCTGTCCGAAGCCCAGCGGTGTCTGGCCGAAGGAGCGGTGCCCGTCGGCGGAGCCACCCTCGTGTGGGCCCTCTGGCAACGCGACGGCTTTCCCGAGCAGGCCATGTCCCTGCGCAAGCTCCCCCAGGCCACCCTCATAGAACGCGAGGCGCTGGGCGCCGCCGTCCTGCTGCACCAGGTGGACGACCGGGTGCCGGACGTGCTGCGCCGAGCGGCCTCCACCGTGGGCACCGGCGCCGTACGCCGGACGGCCACCGTCGGCGGCAACATCGTGGGCAGCACCCTGCGCTGTCTGCTGCCCGCGGCGCTGGTCCTGGACGCGCGGGCGACCGTACTGGACCGGGACGGCGCCTACGAGACCGACCTGGCCGAAGTGGTGGCCAAGCGCCATCTGCTGCTCGGTATCCGCTGGCGCGATCCCGTGGCCAGCGGTTACTACAAGGCGGACGGTGAGGCGGGCGGGCCGCCGCCCCTCGTCGTCGCCACCGCCGTGCACACCGGGAGCGACGGCGCCCGCAGCCTCTTCGTCGCCGTCCGGGACGGCTACGAGGTGATCAGCGGGACCACGCCCTGCGACACCGGAGCCGAGGAGGTGCTGCGGGCCCTGGACCGTACCGACCTGGGATCACTGCCCGCCGAGGCGCGGGACGGGGTGCGCCGTGAGGTGACCGCGCTCCTGGAGCGCACCGCCGGCCGCTGACGCCGGTGCGCCGCCCGGACCGCCCGGGTGGCGCACCGGCGCGCACCGTTCAGCAGATCCGCGGAAGCTGTTCGCCCATCGGCAGGTCCACCACCCGGGTCCCCCCGAGCCCGGTCCGCGCGACCACCATGCCCGGGTGCTCCGCGACCACCTCGCCGATGACGGCGGCGTCGGCCCCCAGGTGGTGTGCCCTCATCGCGGCCAGGACCGCGTCCGCGTGCTCCCGCGGCACGAAGGCGACGAGCTTGCCCTCGTTGGCCACGTACATCGGGTCGAGCCCCAGCATCGCGCAGGCGCCGGCCACCGGCGGCGGCACCGGGACGGCACGCTCCTGGACGACGACCCCGCACCCCGACGCCACGGCGATCTCGTTGAGCGAGGCCGCCAGGCCCCCGCGGGTCGGATCGCGCAGCACCCGCAGATCCGGGGTGACCGCCAGCATCGCCTCGACGAGCCCGCAGAGCGGCGCGCAGTCGCTCTCGACCGCGGTCTCGAACCGCAGGTTCTCCCGCTTGCTCATGACGGCCACGCCGTGCACGCCGATGGCGCCGCTCACCAGGACGACATCGCCGGGAACCACCCGCTGCGGACGCAGGTCCACCCCGGCGGGGACCACACCGATGCCCGACGTGCTGACGTACACGCCGTCACCGTGGCCGGCCTCCACGACCTTGGTGTCACCCGTCACCACCCGCACCCCGGCGGTACGGGCCGCGGCACCGATCGCCTCGGAGACCCGGCCGACCGTCTCGATCTCGACGCCCTCCTCCAGGATCAGCCCGCACGAGAGGTACGCCGCACGCGCCCCGCTCATCGCGAGGTCGTTGACCGTGCCGTTGACCGCGAGATCACCGATGCTGCCGCCGGGGAAGAACAGCGGCCGCACCACGAAGGTGTCGGTGGAGAAGGCGAGCCGGGCACCGCCCAGCTCGACCACGGCCGAGTCGGTGAGCGCGGCCGGTGCCGCCCCGCCGAGCCCCGGCAGGACGACCTGCTCGAGGAGTTCGGCGGACAGGGCACCGCCACCGCCGTGGCCCATCACCACGCGCGGCCGGTCGCGCAGGGGCGCCGGACAGGACCAGGAGAGCATGTCCGGGGCCGCGGTGGCGTCAGACAACGGAGCTCTCCTTCCGCTGCGGGACGGCCACGTCCAGTTCCAGCCGCCGGTACAGGTAGTACGCGGCACAGGCGCCCTCACTGGACACCATGGTCGCCCCCAGCGGCGTACGCGGCGTACAGGCCGTCCCGAACGCCTCGCACTCGTGCGGCTTCAGCAGCCCCTGCAGCACCTCACCACTGCGGCACTCGGCGGGTTCCAGGGTGGCGATGTCCCCCACCTGGAAACGGTGCTCGGCGTCGTACTCCCGGTAGCGGGCCGACAGCCGCCAGCCGCTGCCCGGGATGACCCCGATACCGCGCCACGCCCGGTCGGCGACCTCGAACACGTCGTCCAGCATGGCCCGCGCGGCCGGGTTGCCCTCGGCCCGCACGGCCCGCGGATAGGCGTTGTCGACCGTGTGCTCGCCCCGCTCCAGCTGCCGCACGGTCCGCCGTACGCCCTCCAGGATGTCCAGCGGCTCGAACCCGGTGACCACGATGGGCACCCGGAACCGTTCGGCGAGCGCCGGGTACTCCTGCGTACCCATCACGCTGCACACGTGTCCGGCCGCCAGGAACCCCTGCACCCGGCAGTCCGGGGACTGCATGATCGCCTCGATCGCGGGAGGCACCCTCACGTGCGAGACCAGCAGGCCGAAGTTGCGGATGCCGCGCTTGCGGGCCTGGTACACCGTCATCGCGTTGGGCGGGGCCGTGGTCTCGAAGCCGACGCCGAAGAACACGACCTCCCGGTCCGGGTTCTCCTCCGCGATCCGCAGCGCGTCCAGCGGGGAGTACACCACGCGCACGTCGCCGCCCTCGCCCCGCACCTGGAACAGGTCGCGTCCCGTGCCCGGGACCCGCAGCATGTCGCCGAAGGAGCAGAAGATCACCTCGGGCCGCGAGGCGATCGCCAGTGCCTTGTCGATCACCTCCAGTGGCGTCACACAGACCGGACAGCCCGGACCGTGGATCAACTCCACCTCGTCGGGCAGCAGTTGGTCGATGCCGTGCCGGATGATGCTGTGCGTCTGGCCCCCGCACACCTCCATCAGCGCCCACGGCCTGGTCACCGTGGCCCGGATGTCGTCGAGCAGCCGCGCCGCCAGCTCCGGGTCCTGGAACTCCTCGACGTACTTCACCGTCGTACCTCCCGGGCCGGTTCCTCGTCGCCGAACCGCGCGGCCTGCTCCCACGGGTCGCCGAACTCCTCCTGGAGCATGCCGAGGTCCTCGAACAGCTCCAGGGTCCGGCGGGCCGACTCCTCGTCCAGCCGCTGCAGGGCGAAGCCGACGTGCACGACGGCGTACTCACCGACCTCCAGATCGGGCAGGTACTCCAGGCACACCTCCTTGACCACACCGCCGAAATCGACGGTGGCCATGCGGGTCCCGTCCCGTTCCTCGACGCCCAGCACTCTGCCGGGTACCGCCAGACACATGCGGATCTCCTCACTCGTCGCGCGCGGGGACGCCCACGCCCGTCATCGGCTTCCGGCTCCCGACTCCCGCCCGGGCGGCCACGAGAAGCTGGCCGAGGGCCAGCCCGCCGTCGTTCGGCGGGATCTCGCGGTGGCGCAGCACGGTGAAACCGGCGGTACGCAGCTCACGGGCGCAGGCCGAGGAGAGCAGCGTGTTGGCGAACACCCCGCCGGTCAGCGCCACCGTCCGGAGCCCCGCGGCCTCGCCGGCCGCCACGCACACCTCCCGCACCAGCCGGGCGACGGCCAGGTGGAAGCGGGCGGCGATCACACCCGTGGGGACCCGCCGCCGTACGTCCTCGACGACCGCCCTCAGCAGCGGTTCGGGGGAGGCGGTCGACGGGCCGGGGCCGCCCGAGAGCCGGAACGCGTAGCGCGGGTCGTGGACCCGGTCACCGGCCGACACGGCCGCCGCCTCCAGCTCGATCGCGGCCTGCGCCTCGTACCCCGCGTGGTGGCACACCCCCGCCAGGGACGACACCGCGTCGAACAGCCGGCCCATGCTGGAGGTCGGCACACAGTTCAGGCCGCGCGCCAACTGCGTCCGCAGCACGGCGAGTTCGTCCGGCGGGCAGGCGGCCGTGCACGGCAGGTCCGGGTCGAAGGCGATGCCCGCGGCGTCCAGATGGGCCAACGCCATCCGGTACGGCCGTCGCACCGCCGCGTCACCGCCGGGCAGCGGTACATAGGCCAGATGCGCGAACCGCCGGAACCCGGCGTAGTCCGCGAGCAGGAACTCACCGCCCCACACGGCACCGTCGTCGCCGTGCCCGGTGCCGTCGAAGGCGACCCCGATCACCCGGCCGCCCTCCGTCACCCCGTGCTCGGCCAGGACGGAGGAGATGTGCGCGTGGTGGTGCTGCACCCGGGCCACGGGACGGTCCCCGGCGTGCCGCCGCGCCCACGCCCCCGACCGGTATCCGGGATGCGTGTCGGCGGCCAGCAGCGCCGGCCGCACACCGGTCACGGACTCCAGGTGCCGCTCGGCACGGCCGAACGCCTCCTGGGTGGCGAGGTCGTCCATGTCCCCGACATGGGCGGACAGCCAGGCCCTGTCGCCCCGCCCGAGACAGAAGACGTTCTTCAGGTCCCCGCCGACCGCGAGCGCCGGGACCACCGGAACCGGCAGCGCGACCGGCAGCGGCGCGTAACCGCGGGAGCGGCGCAGCACCAGCGGCTCGCCGTCGCAGACGCGGACCACGGAGTCGTCGCACGGCACCTGGACCGGCCGGTCGTGCGTCAGCCACGCGTCGGCCAGGCCCGCCAGCCGCACCAGGGCCTCGTCGTCGTCCGTCACGATGGGTTCCCCGGACACGTTGCCGCTCGTCATCACCAGCAGCCGGGGCGCCCCCGGGGCCGCGAACAGCAGATGGTGCACCGGTGTGTACGGCAGCATCACGCCCAGGTCGGGGCTGCCCGGCGCGACGGCGTCGGCGGGCACGGGCGCCCCCGGGGCCGGCCGGGCACCGGAGCGCCGCCGCATCAGGAC
>NZ_NCTE01000904.1:0-3194 GCF_002114215.1 Streptomyces sp. 13-12-16
GGGGCGGGCGGTCACCGTGTGGCTGCTGGAGCAGGCCGCACTCGTCGGGCACACCGTGCTGGAGATGGCCGCGCTGGTCACCGCGCTGGGGCGGCAGGGGGTGCCGGAGCCCGAGGAGGCCGTGCAGAACGCCGTCTCGGAGGGGGACGTGCTCGTCTTCCAGGACACCGTCGGCGAAGCCGGTGACGCCGGGGAGGACGAGGAGCGGCCGGTTCGGGTGCTGGTGGGGCTGGAGCGGTATGCGCTGGCCGAGGAGAGTCTGGCCGACGGCCTGGCCCGGCTGGTCAACTCCGTGACCGGGCGGGACGGTGCGGGCGAGGAGTGGGAGCGTGCCGCCGCCTCGGCGGCGGGTTCCGCGGCTGAGCTGATCCGGGCGGTCGCCGGACACGGGCTGGTGCTGCACACCGGTGGGGAGGCCTCGCTGGCCGATCCGGCGGCGCTGGTGAGCGCCGCGCGGGGTATGGGGTTGCGGGTCTGGGCCGCCGCCCACGGTCCGGTGGGGCGCGCCCGGTTCGCGGGACTGGTCGAGGGGGCCGGGGTCGCCACCGTCGCGGGGCTGCTGTCCGGTGCCGAGGGGCCCGGGCGGGATGCCGACGGGGCGCTGGACGTGGATCTGCTGGTGGTGCTCGACGCTCCGCAGCTGGATGTGGAGACCGCCGCGCTGGTGACGGAGTCGCTGCCGGACGGGGCGCGGCTGGTGCTGGCCGGTGATCCGGGAGTGCTGTGGTCGGTGGGGCCCGGGCGGGTGTTCGCGGATCTGCTGGCGGCGCGGGTCTGCCCGCAGATCGCCTCACGGCGGCCGGATCCCGGGCCGCTGGGCGAGCTGGTCTCGGGGATCGGCGTCGGCGAGCTGAACCAGGTGGCGGCGCCCGGCAAGGAGGTCGTGATCGTGCCGGTGCGGGACGCGGGGGAGGCCGTGCACCGGACCGTGCAGCTGGTGGTGGACTCGGTGCCGCGCGCGATCGGGGTGCCGGTCGAGGAGACCCAGGTGATCACCCCGGGGCACGGGGGCGCGGTGGGGACGCGTGCGCTGAACGCGGCGCTGAAGGAACGGCTGAATCCGGGGCCGGGGCGCTTCGGCGGGTTCGATCCGGGTGACCGGGTCGCCTACTCCCCCGCTCCGGGACGTACGCTGCCGGGCCGTGTGGTGCGGGCCGACGGCGAGGGGCTGCACCTGGAGTGCGGGGGTGAGGAGGTCGTCGTACCGAGGGAGCGGGTGGAGTCGTCCGTGCGGCACGGATGGGCGCTGACCGCGCACCAGGCGGTGGGCTGCCGGTGGCCCGCGGTGGTCGCGGTGCTGCCCGGTGACGCCGTGCAGACGCTGAGCCGGCCCTGGGTGTACACGGCGTTCAGCAGGGCCGACCGGCATCTGTCCGTGGTGCACGGCGTGGAGCAGGCGCTGCCGCGCGCCGTGGCCGAGGTGACGGCGAAGCCGCGGACCACCCGGTTGCCGGTGCTGCTGGCCCCGCAGGTACCGACGGCGGAGGGCTGACCCCGGCCCGTGCTCGGGCGGCGGCACCCCGGTGCCGCCGCCGTGCGGAGCGGGTGCGGTCAGCGGTCCGCGTCGAGGGGACCCAGGTCCTCGTCCAGGCCCGGGTCCAGCTCGTCCTCCAGGTCCTCCTCGTCGTCGAGGTCCTCGTCGTCGTCGAAGACCGCGCTGACGTCGAAACGGCACACCACCTGCTGCGGGTCCACCTGCTCGAACGGCGCCTCCAGCCACTCGCCGGGTTCCGCGGGGTCGTCCGATGCCGTCACCCAGAGCGTGGAGTCGCCTTCCTCCAGTCCGAACTCCTTGTGCCGGGAGGCGATCTCGTCCGGCTCGAACTCGCCGAACAGCAGGCCGAGCGCACCGTGGACGGAGCCCGACGCCTCCGAGGTCTCGTCGTCCGCCGCCTCGATCCGCTGGGCGTGCGCGCGCAGCCGCTGGGGTTCCACGACGGCGTAGTCGCGGCGGATCAGCACGCTGAGTGCCGCCGGTTCCTCGGGACCGGTGTACGGCGGCGTGTCCTCCGCGCCGGGGATCTCGAAGGGGGTGACCTCGTCGTAGCGGTCGTAGAGCAGTTCGTCGTACGCCTCCGCGGCCGCGGCCAGCTGGTTGAACGCCTCGTAGACGGCCGGGTCGTCCTCCCCCGACCGGCGTTCGACCGCGGCCAGGTGGCGGTCGAGCGCGGTCTTGACCGCCTCGGCGGCGGCGCGTACCTCGGCAGCGGTGGGCTGCGCAGCATCAGACATAGTGCAGACGCTATCCGTACCGGGGCCCGGCCCGCACAATAGATGCGATGCCGGAATACGAATTTGTCGACGTGCACGTACCTCGCGGGGTCTCCCGCAAGGAGACGGCACGTCTGCTGACGGACCATGCAGAGTACGGTCACTGGGAGTTGTACCGCCTGACGCTGATGCGTGACGGCAGTCGCAGGGTGCGGCTGCGGAGGCGGATCATCCGCCAGGTGCGCGCCACCTGGTGATCTTCGACGCCCGACCGGAATCACACGATGGAGCGGACTCCGCGGTCGCGGGGTCCGCTCCGTGTGTCCGGTGTCACGCTGCGGTCCGTGCCTTGCGGTAGAGGACCGCGCCGGCGAGCAGCGCGCCCGCGCCGGCGGGCAGGACGAGGCCCATCGGCAGCTCGCTGCCGGTCTGCGCGAGCTGTGCGTCGTGCCGGGGCTGGGTGAGGGAGTGGGCGCCCGGCCGGTCGCCGGCCGACGGGCGGTCCGGGGTGTCCGGGGTGCCCGGCTCGTCACCGGGGCGCTCGGGGCCACCGGGCTGTCCCGGGGTGTCGTGGCCCGAGCCGCCGTTCGCGCAGCCGTCGCCCTCGGTGGCGTTGCCGGCGCCGAGGATGCCGACGCTGTTGCCGCAGACGTTCACCGGCACGTGCACCGGCGCCTGCACCACGTTCCCGGAGAGCACACCGGGCGAGCCCTCGGCGTACCCGTCGGCGTGCGAACCGCCGTGACCGCCGG
Source organism: Streptomyces sp. 13-12-16 (assembly GCF_002114215.1). GTDB lineage: Bacteria > Actinomycetota > Actinomycetes > Streptomycetales > Streptomycetaceae > Streptomyces. Next base: position 2,964 of record NZ_NCTE01000904.1, read on the forward strand.
AGTCGCCGTAACCGTCCGAGGAGGAGCCACTCCGGTTGGCGCAGGAGTTCCCCACGGACGGATTGAGAACACCGACGACGTCGACCGTGTTGCCGCAGACGTTCACCGGGACGTCCACCGGCGCCTGCACCACGTTCCCGGAGAGCACACCGGGCGAGCCCTCGGCGTACCCGTCGGCGTGCGAACCGCCGTGACCGCCGGAGTCGCCGTAACCGTCCGAGGAGGAGCCAC
>NZ_NCTE01000904.1:3204-18579 GCF_002114215.1 Streptomyces sp. 13-12-16
GTGTTCCCGGAGAGCACGCCGGGCGAGCCGGCGGCGTGGCCCGTCGCGCCGGAGTCGGCGTGGGCGGCCCCGCTCGCGGCGGCGAGTACGCCCGTGGCGGCCGCCATCGTCATCAAGCCCTTGCGGGTGACCTGTCGCATTGCTGAAATCCCTGCCTTCGACCTGGTGCCGGGAATCGGTGTTCCGACGGATTCCCGGTGTTCCGACGTTCGATGAGACCGGTCGGCCCCGGAGCGCATGGCGCGCGCTCCGGGGCCGACGGGCTCAAGCCCTCAGCGGGCGTTCCCTAGAGGGCGAGGCACAACGTCACTTGTTGATGCAGACGTTGCCGAAGGCGGGGTTCAGCAGCCCGATCACGGAGACCGTGTTGCCGCAGGCGTTCACCGGGATGTGGATCGGGGCCTGCACGACGTTGCCGGAAAGGACACCCGGGGAGTGCACGGCGGCACCCTGGGCGCCGGAGTCGGCGGCGGCCATGCCCGCGCCCGCGAGAACCAGACCACCGGTGGCGGCAGCGACGGCGACGACCTTCTTGAGCATTATTCCTCCTTGTTGGCAAAGCGATCCAAAGTCGCGGATCACATCACGGCTAACGAGGACGGAGTAATGAGGCTACGAGCTTATCGTCGCATTCACTCTTTTCAGTCAACTCCGCACGCCTGGGCGATTATTGAGGTCATCGGGTAACCGTCTCAGCTCGCGTCGAGGAAGCGGTCGAGCACCCGCACGCCGAACTTGAGACCGTCCACCGGGACCCGCTCGTCGACCCCGTGGAACATGCCGGCGAAGTCCAGCTCCGGGGGGAGCTTGAGGGGCGCGAAGCCGAAGCCCCGGATGCCGAGGTCGTCGAAGGACTTGGCGTCCGTCCCGCCGGAGAGCATGTACGGGACGGCCTTCGCGGCCGGGTCCTCGGCCACCAGCGCGGACTGCATCGCGTCCACGAGGGCTCCGTCGAACGTGGTCTCGACGGCCTTGTCGGAGTGGACGTCCTCGCGCCGCACCTTCGGACCGAGGATCCGGTCGAGGTCGGCGAGGAACTCCTCCTCGTGTCCGGGCAGGAAGCGGCCGTCCACGTGCGCGGTCGCCTCGCCCGGGATGACGTTGACCTTGTAGCCCGCGCCCAGCTGGGTGGGATTGGCGGTGTTGCTCAGCGTCGCGCCGATGAGCTTGGCGATGCCGCCGAGCCTGGCGAGGGTCCCCTCCATGTTCTCCGGGTCGAGCTCGGTCCCGAGGGCGTCGCCCAGTTCGTCGAGGAAGGCCCGGGTCGTCTTCGTGACGCGGACGGGGAACCTGTGCCGGCCGAGGCGCGCGACGGCCTCCGACAGCTCGGTGATGGCGTTGTCCCGGTGGATCATCGACCCGTGCCCGGCGGTGCCGGCCACGGTCAGCTTCATCCAGTGCATGCCCTTCTCGGCCGTCTGGATCAGGTACAGGCGGCGCTGCTCGCTGACGGTGAACGAGAAGCCGCCCACCTCGCTGATCGCCTCGGTGACGCCCTCGAAGAGGTGCGGGTGGTTGTCGACCAGGTGGCGGGCGCCGTACGTGCCGCCGGCCTCCTCGTCGGCGAGGAAGGCGAGGACGACGTCGCGCGGGGGCTTGCGTCCGCTGCGCATCCGGTCGCGGACGACCGCGAGGGTCATCGCGTCCATGTCCTTCATGTCGACGGCCCCGCGCCCCCACACGCATCCGTCGGCGATCTCGCCGGAGAAGGGGTGGTGGGTCCAGTCGTCGGCGTTGGCCGGTACGACGTCGGTGTGGCCGTGGATGAGCAGCGCGGGCCGGGACGGGTCCTCGCCCTCGATCCGGGCCACCGTGGAGGCGCGCCCCGGGTGCGACTCGAAGATCTGCGGTTCCAGGCCCACCTCGGCGAGCTTCTCGGCGACGTACTCGGCCGCCTTGCGCTCGCCGGGGCCCGAGTGGTCGCCGTAGTTGCTGGTGTCGATCCGGATCAGCTCGCGGCAGAGGTCCACGACCTCGTCCTCACCGGTGACGCTCCTGGTCGTGTCCGTCTCGCTCACGTGCTTCCTCCCGCTGCTGGTGTCCCCGCTGGTGGGTCGTCCCCTCATCCTCTCTCCCCCGCGGGCGCGCCCCAAGACCCGGCCCGGTCCGTCATCCGCCGTTCACGCGACGGCGCGGCCGGGCGGGGTGATCGGCCACCCCTGAACACCTGGTAATGTTTACGTCGTCGCCACGGGGGAAACCCCGCGCGACAGACACCTTGTCCGGGTGGCGGAATGGCAGACGCGCTAGCTTGAGGTGCTAGTGCCCTTTATCGGGCGTGGGGGTTCAAGTCCCCCCTCGGACACATGAAGCGCGAGGGCCGCGACCACGAGGTCGCGGCCCTCGGGCGTTGTCGCGGAGGCCGACCATGACCACACGTTCCTGCCCCTGCGGGCTCCCCGAGCCGTACGAGGCGTGCTGCGGCCGGTTCCACAGCGGGACCGCCGCCGCCCCCACCGCCGAGCGGCTGATGCGGTCGCGGTACTGCGCGTTCGTGCGGCGGGACGGGGCGTACCTGCTGCGGAGCTGGCATCCGGGGACGCGGCCGGAGCGGATCGACTTCGATCCCGGGATGCGGTGGACCGGGCTGGAGATCCTGGACACCGACGGCGGGTCCGCGTTCCACTCCACCGGGACGGTGACCTTCCGGGCCTCCTACCGCGGGGGCTCACTGCACGAACGCAGCCGGTTCGAGCGGGTCGACGGGGCGTGGGTGTACGTCGACGGGGAGTTCCTGGAGTAGTCCGGTGCGGGTGCGGGGTTCACCCCGGTCCTTCGAAGAACCCCATGACCGTCACCTCGCCGAAACGCCGTTCCACCGCGTTCTGCCGGGTGATCGTCCAGTAGACGTCACCACCGACGTGCGCGCCGCCGCACCACTGCGCGAGGAGGGCCCAGGCCTCGATGCGGGGAGGGCCCAGGCCTCGATGCGGGGAGGCCTCCCCGTCCTGTCGGCTTCCCTCCACACGGCGCAGGTGACGGGGTCGGTCTCGCCGTAGGGGTCGGTGGAGTAGCCGTCGAGCTGGAGGCGCGAGGTGCCGAGGAGGTGCCGGCTGCGGGACGAGGGTCGCGCACGGGCGGGCGGCGGCGGCCCCCTCTCCGCCTCGCCGGGCGGTACGCCGCGTGCGAGCGCCTTCTCACGGACGCGGTCCGGTTTCCGGAGTCTCTCGGGGTTCATGCGGGGAACCCAGCGCCGGGGTACGACACCGTACGGCCGTCAGGGCGCCAGGATGTCCAGTTCCTGGAGGGCGCCCTCGGTGATCTCGCGGGTCAGCTTCTCCGCGCGGGCGGCGTCGCGTTCACGGACCGCCTCCGCGAGCTGGACGTGCAGGGTGACGGCGGCGGGGTCGGGGTCCTCGAACATCACGTCGTGGTGGGTGCGGCCGGACAGCACCTCGGCGACGACGTCGCCGAGGCGGGCGAACATCTCGTTGCCGGAGGCGGTCAGGATCACGCGGTGGAACGCCACGTCGTGGAAGAGGTAGCCCTCCAGGCGGTGGCCGCTGGAGTTGGCGACCATGCCGAGGGCGCATTCGGTGAGTTCGGCGCACTGCTCCGGGGTGGCGTAGCGGGCGGCCAGGCCCGCCGCGACGGGCTCGATCGCCGAGCGCAGCACCGTCAGGGAGCGGAGCTGGCGGGGGCGGTCCGCGCCGGCCAGGCGCCAGCGGATGACCTGGGGGTCGTACACGTTCCACTCGCGGGTCGGCAGGACCGTCACGCCCACGCGGCGGCGGGACTCGACCAGGTGCATGGACTCCAGGACGCGGACGACCTCACGCATCACGGAACGCGACACGTCGAAACGCTGTGCGAGTTCGTCGGTGCGCAGGACGCTGCCGGGCGGGTACTCGCCGGCGGTGATCTCGGGGCCGAGGGTGTCCAGTACGCGGCCGTGCAGCCCCCGGCCCGTGGTGCTCATGTACTCAGAGTACGGGGCGGATCACGGGAACAAAAAGTCAGACTTATATGTCACAGACTCTTGAATTCGTCGTACCTAATGGGCTTCAGTTGCGTCGACATCACGTGTCGACGAAGACATCAGACAGTGAGGCAGCGATGAACACCCCCCATGTCGTCGTGGTCATGGGCGTCGCGGGCACCGGGAAGACCACCATCGGTCCCCTGCTCGCGGCCCGCTTCGGCGTCCCGTACGCCGAGGGCGACGATTTCCACCCGCCGGCCAACATCGCCAAGATGTCGGCCGGTACCCCGCTCACCGACGACGACCGGTGGCCCTGGCTGGACGCCATCGGCGACTGGGCGCACGGCCGGGCCGGCCTCGGCGGGGTGGTCAGCTGCTCGGCGCTGAAGCGGTCGTACCGCGACCGGCTGCGGGCCGCCGCACCCGGCGTGGTCTTCGTGCACCTCAGCGGTGACCGCGCGCTCGTCGAGGACCGGATGTCGCACCGTCAGGGCCACTTCATGCCCACGGCACTGCTCGACTCCCAGTTCGCCACGCTCCAGCCGCTGGAGCCGGACGAGGCCGGAGTCGCCGTGGACGTGGCGGGAAGCCCCGAGGAGATCAGCGGACGGGCGGCCGCCGCCCTGGACGCCCTCCCCGAGCCGACCCCGTAGGTCCCTGACCGGACCCCCAGTTCCCGGGGCGCCCCCACCTCCCCGGTTTCCTCCCCGAACCCCGTAGAAACAAGGGAACCACCGTGACCAGACTCAGCGTTGAGATGCTGGCAGCGGACGCACCCGAGCCGATCACCTCGGCCGGCCACGCTCAGTTGGGCATCGCCGTGCTCCTGGGCATCGCCGTCATCGTCCTGCTCATCACCAAGTTCAAGCTGCACGCCTTCCTGTCCCTGACCATCGGGACGCTGGCGCTCGGCGCGTTCGCCGGCGCGCCGCTCGACAAGGTCATCACCAGCTTCAGTGCCGGACTCGGCTCCACCGTCGCCGGTGTGGGCGTGCTGATCGCCCTCGGCGCGATCCTCGGCAAGATGCTCGCCGACTCCGGCGGTGCCGACCAGATCGTCGACACCATCCTCGCCAAGGCGAGCGGCCGTTCCATGCCGTGGGCGATGGTGCTGATCGCCTCGGTGATCGGTCTGCCGCTGTTCTTCGAGGTCGGTGTGGTGCTGCTGATCCCGGTGGTGCTGATGGTCGCCAAGCGCGGCAACTACTCCCTGATGCGCATCGGCATCCCGGCGCTCGCCGGTCTGTCCGTGATGCACGGTCTGGTGCCGCCGCACCCCGGCCCGCTGGTCGCGATCGACGCCGTCGGCGCCAACCTCGGCGTGACGCTGGCGCTGGGCGTGCTCGTCGCGATACCGACGGTCGTCATCGCCGGTCCGCTGTTCTCGAAGTACGCCGCCCGCTGGGTGGACGTCCCGGCCCCGGAGCGGATGATCCCGCAGCGGCCCTCCGAGGACCTGGAGAAGCGTCCGAGCTTCGGCGCGACGCTGGCCACGATCCTGCTGCCGGTCGTGCTGATGCTGGCCAAGGCGCTGGTCGACATCGTCATCGACGACCCCGAGCACAACGTGCAGCGCGTGTTCGACGTGGTCGGCTCCCCGCTGATCGCGCTGCTCGCGGCCGTGCTGGTCGGCATCTTCACCCTCGGCATGCCCGCCGGGTTCAGCAAGGAGCGGATCTCGAACCTGGTCGAGAAGGGGCTCGCCCCGATCGCGGGCATCCTGCTGATCGTCGGCGCGGGCGGCGGCTTCAAGCAGACGCTGATCGACACCGGCGTGGGCCGGATGATCCTGGAGATCTCCGAGGACTGGTCGATCCCGGCGCTGCTGCTGGCCTGGCTGATCGCGGTGGCGATCCGGCTGGCGACCGGTTCGGCGACGGTGGCGACCGTCTCGGCGGCCGGTCTGGTGGCGCCGCTGGCGGCAGACATGTCGACCACGCACGCGGCCCTGCTGGTGCTGGCGATCGGCGCCGGTTCGCTGTTCTTCAGCCATGTCAACGACGCCGGGTTCTGGCTGGTGAAGGAGTACTTCGGGCTGAACGTCGGGCAGACGATCAAGACCTGGTCGATCATGGAGACGATCATCTCGGTGGTCGCCGGTGCCCTGGTGCTGCTGCTCTCGCTGATCATTTAGCCGGAGACCACGCGCGTACGGCCCACCCGTTCCTCGTCGAGGGGCGGGTGGGCCCGTGTCGTTTCAGGGGCGCCACAGCGGGTGTTCGCGCTCCGCCCAGTCGCGTCCGACGGAGCCCGTGCGCATGCCGCGGCGGGCCTCGGGGTCCGCCAGGGCCATGCCGATGTGCCCGGCGAGGACGATCCCGATGGTCAGCGCCAGCCAGTCGTGGACGAAGGTCGCGCCGGTGCGCCACACCAGCGGGGTGAGGTGGGTGAACCACATCAGCAGTCCGGTGCCGAGCATGACCAGCGTGGCGCCCGCGATCCAGGCCGCGTAGACCTTCTGGCCGGCGTTGAACTTGCCGGCCGGCCGGGACGAGGGGCGCTTGTCGCGGCGCAGGGCGGCCCGCAGCCAGGTGCGGTCGTGCGGGCCGAAGCGGTTGAGGCGGCCCAGGTCGGCGCGGAAGGCGCGGGAGACGAGACCGGCGAGGACGGGGACGGGCAGGGCGAGTCCGGACCACTGGTGGAGGGTGACGACGAGGGCGCGGCGGCCCACGAGCTGGGCGAGCTGGGGGACGTAGAGGCAGGCGGCCGTGGCCACGCAGACGCCCATCAGTACGGCCGTGGCGCGGTGCACCCGGCGTTCGGCCCGGCCGAAGCGCCGTACGGCGGTGGCGGTGGGCGGGGTGTCAGTCCGTGGGTTCATCGTCGCGTCCGTTCGAGCGGCCGACCCAGGCGTCGACGTCGTAGCCGCGCTCCTCCCAGTAGCCGGGTTCGACGTCCTCGGTGACGGTGATGCCGGAGAGCCACTTGGCCGACTTGTAGAAGTACATCGGGGCCACGTAGAGGCGGACCGGGCCGCCGTGGGCGTGGCCGAGGTCCTCGTCCCGCATGCGCAGCGCGACCAGGACGTCCGCGCGGCGGGCCTGGTCGAGGGTGAGGCTCTCGGAGTACGCGCCGTCGAAGCAGGTGAAGCGCACCGCCCCGGCCGAAGGGCGCACTCCCGCGGCGTCCAGGAGCCGGGACAGGCGCACCCCCTCGAACGGCGTGTCCGGCACCCGCCAGCCGGTGACGCACTGGACGTCCCGGACCGTGCGGGTCTGCGGCAGGGCCTTCAGCTCGGCCAGGGTGTAGGAGGCGGGGCGGTCGACGAGGCCGTCGACCGTGAGGCGGTAGGTGCCGGCGCTCTTCCGCGGGACGGACGAGGTGACCGAGTAGTAGCGGAAGCCGCCGCCGTTGGGGAGCAGTCCGGTCAGGCCGGTGGGGTCCTTGTCGGAGGCCTTGGCGAGGAAGGATTCCAGGCCGCGCTGGAGGGTGGGCGCGGTGGCCACGCCGAGGGCGCCCAGGCCGAGGGTGCCGAGGAAGACACGGCGGCCGACGGGTTTGCCTCGCGCGTCCTCCTCGTCGGGGGGACGCGGCGGCTGTTCGGAGTTCACTTCTCCATTCGAGCACCCGCGTCCCCGTCGGACCAGGGATCGCGGGCGCCCGTCAGACTTTCGTAAGCGGCTCTCCTACGAGGTGCGCTCCGCCTCTTTCTCGAGCTGGAACGCCTCGTTGCCGAGCCCGATGCGGGCGTGCTTCTCGGGGGCGCGGACGCGCAGGACCGCGCCCTGGGCCAGGCCGACGACCAGGGCGAGCCCGATGATGCCGGGCAGGAGCCAGCTCAGCGAGGAGTCGGGGCCCGCGCCGACCAGTACGTCGAAGTCCTTGACCGTGTACCCCGCGATGACGACCAGGGCGATGCCCGCCAGCGCGGAGGTGACCAGCCGCCAGCTCTGCGCGCCCGCGGCGCCGCGCCGGACGAAGAAGACGACGACGGACAGGGAGGCGATCGCCATCAGCACGATCACGCCGAGCGCGCCGATGTTGCCGCCCCAGGTGAACAGGTGCAGGACCGGAGCGGTCGGGTCGCCGGTCGGCTTGTCGTCGGTGAGCGCGAAGGCGAGGACGAGCACGGCGGCGATGACGGTCTGGAGCAGGGAGCCGGTGCCGGGGGCGCCGCTGGTGCCGGTGGTGCGGCCGAAGGCGGAGGGCAGCAGGCCCTCGCGGCCCATGGCGAAGGCGTACCGGGCGACGACGTTGTGGAAGCTGAGCATGGCCGCGAACATGCCGGTCACGAAGAGGACGTGCAGGACGTCGGTGAAGGTTCCGCCCAGCCGGTCCTCGGTGAGGAAGAACAGCAGTCCCGCGCTCTGCTCCTGGGAGGCGCCGACGATCCCGGAGGGGCCGGTGGCGACGGTGAGCGCCCAGCTGCTGAGGGCGAAGAAGACGGCGACTCCGGCGACGGCGAGGAACATCACGCGCGGCACGACCTCGTGCGGCTTGCTGGTCTCCTCGGCGTAGACGGGGGCCTGTTCGAAGCCGAGGAAGGCGGCGATGCAGAAGCACAGGGCGGTGCCGACGCCGGCGCCGGTGAGCGTGTCCGGGTTGAAGGCGTGCAGCGACAGGCCCTCCTTGCCGGGGTCGGCGACGGCGGCGATGTCGAAGACGACGACCAGCAGCACCTCGATGACCAGCAGCACGCCGAGCACGCGCGCGTTGACGTCGATCTTCAGCCAGCCCAGCGCGCCGACGGCGAGGACGGCCACGAGCGCCGGTATCCACCAGGCGACCTCGAGGTCGGCGTAGGTGGCGAAGAGGCCGGAGACCTCGAAGCCGAAGATGCCGTAGATGCCGACCTGGAGGGAGTTGTAGGCGACGAGCGCGACCAGGGCGGCGCCCGCTCCGGCGGTGCCGCCGAGGCCGCGGGAGATGTAGGCGTAGAAGGCGCCGGCGTTGTGGACGTGCCGGCTCATCTCGGCGTAGCCGAGGCTGAAGAGGACCAGTACGACGCCGAGGATCACGAAGAGCAGCGGCTGGCCGACGATGCCCATCACCGCGAATGTGGTGGGCATGACACCGGCGACCACCATGAGGGGGGCGGTCGCGGCGAGGACGGAGAGCAGCAGGCCCCCCGTGCCGAGGCGGTCGGCACGCAGGGCGCGCTCCTGCCCCTTGAAGGTGCTGATGCCGTCGGCTGTCGTTCTGCTCCTGCTCGAAGTGCTCGAACTGTCCGTCGTCATCTCGAGACCGTCCTTGGTCGGTGGTGGTTGCGGCGGGAGGGGTGGGGCTGGGGTCAGGCCGTGCCCAGGGCTGCGGCGCGGGCGGTGCGGAAGGCGGTCAGGGCGTCACGGTCGGGGTACGACCAGGGGGCGGGCGTGGCGTGGTCGCCGATGCGGTGGAAGAGGGCGGCGGCCTCGGCGCCCCGGCCCTCGCAGACCTTGGCGTGGGCGAGGAAGTTGAGGTCGACCAGGCGGCGCGGGTGGCCTTCGTGCTCCCACTCCAGCCACCAGTCGAAGGCGGCCTTCATCACCTGCCGGGCACGGCGGCCGACCCAGTGGCCGGAGGCGACCGGGTCGGCGGGTTCGTGTCCGGCGGCGGCCAGGGTGCGGTAGCGCTCGGCGTGCGCGATGACCGGCAGGATCGCCAGCGGGGAGTCGGCGGGCGCCTGTTCGGCGGCCCAGTTGGCGAAGTCGTACACCTCGTGCAGCGGGTCCGGGCCCGCCTCCACGCGGCGTTCGGCGAGCCAGGCGACCACCAGGTGGTGGGCGTGGTGGTGGTCCGCGTACCGGGTGCGGACCTGCTCGAAGAGCCGGACCACGTCCCCCTCGGCCCCCTGGGCGCACTCCAGCAGGAGCAGTCCGAGCCAGGGGGTGGGGTCGGCGGGCACCAGCTCCGCCGCCCGGTGGCAGACCTCGCGGGCGCGGGCCGGTTTCTCCTTGCCGTGCAGCGCGCGCCGCACCTGGGCCAGGGCGAGCAGCACGGACGCGTCACCGGAGTCGGGTTCGGCGAGCAGCCACTCGCGGGCCCAGGCGGCGCTGGACGACTCCCGGGCGAGCACCGTGACGCGGTGCCCCCGGCGGTCCCAGTCCTCCCCCGTACGGACCAGCAACGAGCGGGTGTTCTGCCAGCGGCCCTGTGCCAGCGCGGTCCGCGCGGCGACGAGTTCGGCGTCGTCGAGGGCCTCGTCGAACGCCTGTGCCGCCCGTCTGCGGGCACGGCCGAGGGGAGGCGGGGGTGGGGACACCGCGGAACTTCCTCACGCGCTCTTCTTGTGGTCGCCGGCTCACGGCGGGTGGTCGGTGTGGCAGTGGTCGGCTGCCGATTGCCATGAGCTGATCACGGACAGCAAACCGTCAGCGAACGGATCACGTCAAGGGCGTACCGGGTGTTACTCGCGTCAACTGCGGTCACGAACGGGCCACTTGTGACGCCCGGGGTCGAAAGGCCGCGCGGACGGGGTACGCGGTCGGGCACGGACCGACCGCTGCTTGGATGGCCGTATGAGTGCTGAGGAGATCATCGACATCGTCGACGAGAACGACCGGGTGGTCGGACGGTCCCCGCGCGGGGAGGCCTACGCGCGGGGTCTGCGCCACCGCTGCGCCTTCGTCCTCGCCCGGGACGCCGAGGGGCGGATCTTCGTCCACCGCCGCACCGCGACCAAGCAGGTCTTCCCCTCCCTGTACGACATGTTCGTCGGCGGGGTCGTCGGCGCGGGCGAGAGCTACGACGAGGCGGCGCTGCGGGAGGCCGAGGAGGAGCTGGGCGTGAGCGGGCTGCCGCGCCCCGAGCACGTCCTCACGTTCCTGTACGACGACGGGGCGGGCCGAAGCTGGTGGTCGGCGGTGTACGAGGTGCGCTGCGAGCGGCCCGTACGGCCGCAGGCGGAGGAGGTGGCCTGGGGGGACTTCCTGTCGGAGGCGGAGCTGGAGCGGCGGCTCGGGGAGTGGGAGTGGACTCCGGACGGGCTGGCGGCGTATCAGCGGCTCAAGGCGTACCGGGCGGAGCGGTCGGGGCGGGTGGAGGGCTGAGTACGTGCTCGTCCCGGCCGTCGGACCGGTGCGGGGGCGGCCCCGGTAGGGTCGCGGCGTGATCGACTTCGTGCGGAACGTTCGGTTGTGGTTCGCGCCCGGCGAGGTGCGGCGGGAGGGCGACACGCCCGACTACCGGTTCTCGCTGGCGAACGAGCGGACGTTCCTGGCCTGGTTGCGCACCGCGCTCGCGTTGGTCGGGGGCGGGTTCGCCGTGGACCAGTTCCTGCCGGACCTGCGGTGGGGATGGCGGGTCGGGCTGGCGCTGGCGCTGCTGGCCGCGGGGGCGCTGTGCGCGTTGCGGGCGGTCAATCACTGGGTGCGGTGCGAGCGGGCGATGCGGCGGGGGGAGGATCTGCCGGTGTCGCGGTTCCCGGCGCTGCTGAGTCTCGTGGTGGCGGTGGTGGCCGGGGCGATGGTCGCCGTCGTGCTCTTCGGGTGGGACGGGTGAGCGGGGTGGCGGCGGGTCGGGGCGCGGAGCGGGATCCGGGGCTGCAGCCCGAGCGGACGCGGTTGGCGTGGCGGCGTACGACGTTGTCGGCGACGGTCGCGGCGGTGCTGGCCGTGAAGACGGCTCTGGCGGGTGGGGGGTCGGTGGTCGGGGTTGTCGCGTGTGTGTTGTGTGGTGGGTGTTGGGCGGGGTTTCTGTGGATCGCCCATCGGCGGATCCGGGGGCTGGCGGCCGTGAGTGCGCCGGGGGCGCTGGTGCCGCCGTATGCGGCGGTTGCGGTGATCTGCACGGTGGTCATGGCCGGGTGCGGGGCGGTGCTTGCCGGTTCGGGGTGAGGTGGGGGCTCAGTGGGTTCTCGCCCCCGCCGCCCTATCCCTCCCCTGCTCTCGGCTTCTCCCCCGCTCTCGGCTTCTCCCCACTCCCGGCTTCTCTCGAGCGGGGGGGACCCCCATGAGCGGGGACCCCGTCGTCCCCGGGGGCTGCGCACCCGGACCCCCCTTCGGCCCTGAACGGGCCCTGTCCTCGAACTCCCCCAGAGGGGGTGTCCCCGGACGGGTTGTTCAATGCCGGGCGGTGCTACTCGCTCACCGTCACCACGATCTTGCCCCTGGTGCGGCCCTCCTGGCTCAGGCGGTGGGCGTCCGCCGCGCGGTCCAGGGGGAAGGTTTCCGAGACGTGGATGGTGACCGTGCCCTGGTCCGCCAGGTCGGAGAGGTGCTGGAGGTCCTGGGGGTCGGGGCGGACGAACCAGTAGCGGCCGCCGTAGCCCACCACCTCGGGGTCGGTGATCGAGGCCAGGCGGCCCTCGGGGGCCAGCAGGTTCGCGGAGGCCTTGAGGGCGTCGCCGCCCACCGAGTCGAACACCGCGTCCACGCCCTCGGGCGCCAGTCCCCGTACCCGTTCGGCCAGGCCCTCGCCGTGGCTCACCGGCTCCCCGCCCAGTCCGCGCACGAAGTCGTGGTTGCGCTCGCTCGCCGTACCGATGACCCGGGCGCCGAGGTGGGCGGCGAGCTGGACGGCGACGGACCCGACGCCGCCGGCCGCGGCGTGCACCAGGACGGTCTCGCCCCGCTTGACCTCGAGGACGCGGTGCAGCACCTGGTACGCGGTGAGCCCCGCGAGCGGGAGGCCGGCCGCCTCCTCGAAGGACAGGGCGCGCGGCTTGCGCGCGAGGGTGCGCGCCGGGGCGGCCACGTACTCGGCGAAGGTGCCGCGCGAGAGGACGTCCTCGCGCACGTAGCCGATGACCTCGTCGCCGACGGCGAACTCCGGTACGGCGGGACCGGGCCGGACGACCACACCCGAGACGTCCCAGCCGGGGATCACCGGGAACACCGGCTGGAGGATCGGGTCGAGATAGCCCTCGCGGCACTTCCAGTCGACCGGGTTGACGGCCGCCGCCCGCACCCGCACCAGTACCGAGTCGGGGCCGACCCTGGGGTCGTCGACCTCCCCGAGTCCGAGCACTTCGGGGCCGCCGTACCGTGAGTAGCTGATCGCCTTCATGGGTCCGACCCTCCGGTGTCCGCGCGCGCCGTGCAAGCCGAATGGCCCGATATACGCCATTCGCGTGGCGGCCGGACGGGACCCGGGCGCGACGAGCGCCTATCGTGGCCCCGATCACGTTCGGTCGCCGCTCTGGACGACATACCGACCGGTCGGCATCATAAGGCGGGTACTGTTTCCTGCCCGTAGGAGCGACGATGAGCCCCGACCACCCGCCCGGACTCGATCTCGACCGGCTGCGCGGCCTGCTCGAACGGGAGCGGACCGGCCTGGTGAACGGCCCGCTCACCGGCCGGCTGATCGAGGGCGGCAGGTCGAACCTCACCTACGCGGTCTCCGACGGCACCTCGAAGTGGGTCGTACGGCGCCCCCCGCTCGGCCATGTGCTGGCCACCGCGCACGACATGAAGCGCGAGCACCGGGTGATCAGCGCGCTGCACCCGACCGCCGTGCCGGTGCCGCGCACCGTGCTGCTGTGCGAGGACGAGGAGGTGCTCGGGGCGCCGTTCTACGTCATGGACTTCGTCGAGGGCACCCCGTACCGGACGGCCGGCCAACTCGCCCCGCTGGGCACCGAGCGCACCCGGGGCGTCGTGCTGAACCTGGTCGACACGCTGGTCGAGCTGCACGCCGTCGATCCCGGCGAGGTGGGCCTGGCGGACTTCGGCCGGCCCGAGGGGTTCCTGGACCGGCAGCTGCGGCGCTGGGGCAAGCAGCTCGACGCCTCCCGCAACCGGGAGCTGGCCGGGATCGACGAGCTGCACGCGGCGCTCGGCCGCGAGCTGCCCGTCTCCCCCGCGCCGGCCGTGGTGCACGGCGACTACCGCCTCGACAACGTGCTGATCGGGGAGGACGACGCGATCAAGGCCGTCCTCGACTGGGAGATGTCCACGCTCGGCGATCCGCTGACGGACCTGGGGCTGCTGGTGATGTACAGCATGCCGCTGGGCACGCCGGACTCCCCCGTCTCCACGACCGCCGAGGCGCCCGGGCACCCCACGCCGGCCGAGCTGATCGAGCGGTACGCCGCGCGGTCGGGGCGCGACGTCTCCGCGGTGTCCTGGTACACGGCGTTCGCCTGGTTCAAGCTCGCCGTGATCCTGGAGGGCATCCACTACCGCTACACCCTGGGCCGGACGGTCGGGCGCGGCTTCGACCGCATCGGTGACCTGGTCCCGGTCTTCATCCGGCACGGACTGACCACTCTGCAGGAAGGCTGACGAACCATGGACTTCGCGTTCGACGCGCGCACCGAGGAGCTGCGCGCCAGGCTGCTCGCCTTCATGGACGAGTACGTCTACCCGGCCGAGGCGGTCGCCCACGAGCAGCGGGCCGGGCTGGACTCGCCGTGGGAGAACGTCCCCGTGGTGGAGGAGCTGAAGGCCGAGGCCCGCCGGCAGGGGCTGTGGAACCTGTTCCTGCCCGACTCCGAGCACGGTGCCGGGCTCACCAATCTCCAGTACGCGCCGCTCGCCGAGATCATGGGCCGCTCCCCGCAGATCGCGCCGACCGTCACCAACTGCGCGGCGCCCGACACCGGGAACATGGAGGTGCTGGCGCAGTTCGGCGACGAGGCGCAGAAGAAGCAGTGGCTCCAGCCGCTGCTGGCCGGTGAGATCCGCTCGGCGTTCGCGATGACCGAGCCGGAGGTGGCCTCCTCGGACGCCACCAACATCACCACGCACATCGAGCGGGACGGCGACGAGTACGTCGTCACGGGGCGCAAGTGGTACATCTCCGGGGCGATGCACCCGGACTGCAACATCTTCATCGTGATGGGGAAGACCGACCCGGACGGGGCGGACATCCGCCGGCAGCAGTCCATGGTGCTCGTCCCGCGCGACACGCCGGGTGTCACGGTCAAGCGCGCCATGCAGGTGTTCGGTTACGAGGACCACTACCACGGCGGGCACGCCGAGGTGGTCTTCGACCACGCGCGCGTGCCGGTGTCGAACCTGATCGGTGAGGAGGGCGGCGGCTTCGCCATCGCGCAGGCCCGGCTCGGTCCCGGCCGGATCCACCACTGCATGCGGCTGATCGGCATGGCCGAGCGGGCCATCGAGCTGATGTGCCGCCGCGCGGTGTCGCGGGACGCCTTCGGCAAGTCGCTGGCACGGCAGGGCGTGGTGCAGAACTGGATCGCCGACGCGCGCGTGGCGGTCGAGCAGCTTCGGCTGCTGGTGCTGAAGACGGCCTGGATGATGGACACCGTCGGCAACCGGGGCGCCCACACGGAGATCCAGGCCATCAAGATCGCCACCCCGCGCACGGTCGTCGGCGTCCTCGACCGGGCGATCCAGCTCTACGGCGCGGGCGGGGTCAGCCAGGACTTCCCGCTGGCCGAGCTGTACGCCGGGGCCCGCACGCTGATGATCGCCGACGGCCCGGACGAGGTGCACCAGCGGTCGCTGGCGCGCCGGGAGCTGAAGAAGTACCTGTAGGCCGCCGGCCGTGCCGGGCCGGCCGCGCGGCCGGCTCGGCGCCCCGGTCCGTGATCCGGAGCGGGGGCCGGTCCGCACGGCCGGCGG
>NZ_NCTE01000905.1 GCF_002114215.1 Streptomyces sp. 13-12-16
CCACCCTCGCGGCGCTCACCGTCGCCGCCCTCGCCGCCGGTACGGCGCTCACCGCGCCGGCCGGCGCCGCGCCCCAGGAGGCCGCACCGCCCAGGTTCCTCGCGGCCTCCGAGCTGCCCCCGCACCCGTCGTCCACCTGGACCGCGGGCCCGGTCACCGACGGCTTCCCGGTGGAGCTCGCCCACTGTCTCGGCGAGGGCGTGCCGGCGTACGACTACCGGCACCGCGTCTTCCGCACCGATCTGGACACCGGCGCCGTACAGACCACCGTCGTCACCGGCTCCGCCGCCAAGGGCAAGGCGCTGGCCGCCCTGCTGAACAAGGAGATCCGTTCCTGCGCCGGCCGGATCGAGCGGTCCTCCCCGGACGTCGAGGCCGAGGGCCGGTACTACGGTTCGCTGCCGGTCGAGGAGGGCGCGCAGGTGCACGGGCTGCACACCGAGACCTCCTGGGGCGCCACGGACATCCACCTGCTCTCCGTGGGACGCGACGGGAGGACCGTGACCGTCGTCGGCTGGGGGCAGTTGGGCGACTTCGACGACGCCCCGGTGGGCGCGTTCAAGAAGACGACGAAGAAGGCCGTCGACAAGCTGTACTGAGGCCGTACGGCCGCCGCGACCACCATGGGAAGCCGGGGTCGTCCTCTCGCCACGGGGGTCGGGAGGACGGCCCCGCGCGTTCGTGCCGCCATCTGTGTGGCCATCGCACTTCGGCCAACCACCGTTCGTGACCGTCCGGCATGACTGGCACGTGGTTGACCGGGCAAGGATTCCCGTGAAGGTGTTCGAGCACAGGGGGAATCGACATCGGCACGCGGGCGGGGGCCATGAAGAGTCAGGCTTCGGCGGATCGGCTGAGGCGCACACTGGGGCGTGCGGATCTGCGGGCGGTGCCCGAGTCCCGCAGGGCGTTACGGGAACTGCTCAGACACTGGGGGACGCCGGAGCGCTCCGAGGTCGCGGAACTGCTCACCAGCGAGCTCGTCACCAACGCGCTCGTCCACACCGGCCGCGAGGCGGTCCTCACGGTCACCGTCGGGCCGCGTGGACTACGGGTGGAGGTACGGGACTTCGTGGACCGGGAGCTCCGGCCGCGGGCACCGAGCGTCGACGACGGCACGCACGGGAGGGGCCTGGTGCTGGTCGAGTCCCTCGCCGACGGCTGGGGCGTCAGGAAGCACCGGGTGGGCAAGTCCGTCTGGTTCGAACTCGACGCGGACGCGGCCTGAGAGGGGGCGGTCCGCCCCCTCTCAGGCCGCGACGGGGCGTCAGCCGAACTGCTGCTCCAGGTCCTTGAGCTTGCGCTCCAGGGAGTCCAGGCGCGGCAGGGCCTGGGTGTCGTCCTCGGCGGTGAGGTCGACGGTCTTCGGGTCAGCGCCGGTGCGCACCGGCTGCAGGGAGGGACGCGCGCGGACGGGCAGGGCCTCCGGCGCCGGTATGGCAGGCTCCGCGGAGACCACGTCGGAGTCGCGCTCCACCGTCGGCGCCTCCAGCTCGCGCCCGCCGCCCCGGCCCGCGAAACCGCGGTGGCCACGGCTGATCGCCTTCAGCCGGGCCCGCTCCATGCGCTGCTGGTCCCGCCTGCGCTGCTTGGCCTCGTCCTTGCGGATCTTGTCCTCGCGCACTTCCTCGACCGCCTCGTCGAGGCTGCGCACGTTCTCCAGCAGCATCAGCGACCAGGCGCGGTAGGTCTCCCGGGGGGCGCGCAGCCAGCGGACGATACGGATCTGCGGCAACGGGCGCGGCACCAGGCCCTGTTCGCGCAGGGCGGCCCGGCGGGTCTGCTTCAGCGCGCGGTCGAACAGGACCGCCGCCGACAGGGACATGCCCGCGAAGAAGTGCGGGGCGCCCGCGTGGCCGAGGCCCCGGGGAGCGTGCACCCAGTTGAACCAGGCCGCGGCGAAGGCGAACGTCCACACGAGTATCCGCGAGCCGAGGGCCGCGTCACCGTGGCTGGCCTCGCGCACGGCGAGCACCGAGCAGAACATCGCCGCGCCGTCCAGGCCGAAGGGGACGAGGTACTGCCAGCCGCCGGACAGGCCGAGGTTCTGTTCGCCGAAGCCGACCAGGCCGTGGAAGGAGAGCGCGGCGGCCACCGCCGCACAGCAGAACAGCAGGACGTAGGAGACGGTGCCGTAGAGGGCCTCCTTGCGCCTGCGGCGCTCCTCGCTGCGCTCCCACGAGTCGTCCGCGCTCGTGCTCTTGACCGAGGAGCGCTTCCCGCGCGCCAGCACCGCCACCGCCGCCAGCATGCCCAGGAGCAGCACGGCGCCCGGAAGCAGCCAGTTCAGCGATATGTCGGTCAGTCTCATCTAAGGGGTCCCTTGCATTGGGATAGGGCGTGCAACGCCCGCCATAGTGGCCCAACTCCAGTGGCCCTCAGGGGGTTTCGGGGCAAGAGGCCGCCAAGGGGGTGCGTGGGGGGTGCCCAGGGCGGCGTCCGCTCGAACTGCCGCGTGACGGGCAGGAGTTGAGTTCGAATAAGACTACCCGTACGGGTGGTTCCGCGGATAGTTCCCGTGACGGGTGAGGGAATTGTGAATCCCCTGTGACCTCCGCGGCCCGCCGGCCGGATGATCTTACGCGCCGGGCGGGGGTGCCGGTGACCGACGCGGCGTCAACTCGCCTGTGCGACCAGCTCGGAGGCCCGCTTCCCGGTCCCCCCGGTGGCGCAGGTGCGCGGGCAGGTGGCGCAGATGTCCGCGGGGCGCAGGGTGTAGAACATGCAGCAGCTCACCCGGTCCCGGGTGACGGGCGCCGGCTCCCCGTCGGGCCCGGTCGGCCGGCGGAAGGCCGCCGCGCCGACGTACGGCTTGGTCGTGCCCGGCAGAAGCAGCTCCAGCTCCCGCAGCCCCCGCTCCTCCTCGCCGAGCAGCTGGGAGACGTACCGCAGGCTCTCGACGATCTCGTCGGTCGCCATGCCCCACAGGGCCCGGCCGCGACGCCGCATCCGGGGGCCGAAACCGGTCAGCACGGGTTCGAGGTGCTGGGCGACCGCCTCGCGCACCGCCGCGCGCAGCGCCTCCTCGTCGGGCACCACGCGGGCGCCGGACAGCGCGGCGGCGGGGTCGCCGGGCAGGCAGGCGAA
>NZ_NCTE01000906.1 GCF_002114215.1 Streptomyces sp. 13-12-16
GGACCGGACGCCCCGGCCGCCGGCGGGACGGTGAGCGCGTCCGGGGGACCGGAATCCGCGCAGACGTCCGGATCCGGGACCGGTGCGACCGGCGTCGTCCGGGCGGGGGCCGCCGCGTCCGGTGGCTCCGGGGACGGGGCTTCGGGAGCGGGCGGCGCCGAGGACGGGGACGGGCGGTTCACGGTCCGGCTGGTGAACTTCGAGGGGCCGTTCGACCTGCTGCTGCAGTTGATCTCGAAGCACAGGCTGGACGTCACCGAGGTCGCGCTGTCCAGGGTGACCGACGAGTTCATGGCGTACATCCGGGCCCTGGGGCCCGACTGGGACCTGGACGAGACGACCGAGTTCCTGGTCGTGGCGGCCACGCTGCTCGATCTCAAGGCGGCCCGGCTGCTGCCCGCCGCCGAGGTGGAGGACGAGGCCGACCTCGCCCTCCTGGAGGCCCGGGACCTGCTGTTCGCGAGGCTGCTGCAGTACCGCGCGTACAAACGGATCGCCGAGATCTTCAGCGGGCGCCTCGACGACGAAGGCCGCCGCTTTCCCCGTACCGTCGGACTCGAACCGCACCACGCCGAGCTGCTGCCCGAGGTCGTCATCAGCATCGGCGCCGAGGGCTTCGCCCGGCTCGCGGTCAAGGCGATGCAGCCCAGGCCCAAGCCGCAGGTGTACGTCGACCACATCCACGCCCCACTGGTCAGCGTGCAGGAACAGGCCGGGATCGTCGTCACGCGGCTGAGGGAACTCGGCGAGGCGAGCTTCCGGGCCCTCGTCGAGGACACGGACGACACCCTGACCGTCGTCGCCCGCTTCCTCGCCCTGCTGGAGCTGTACCGCGAGAAGGCCGTCGCCCTCGACCAGGAGGCCGCGCTCGGCGAGCTGACCGTGCGCTGGACCGGCGGGGACGGGGACGCCTCGCCGACGGTCACCGACGAGTTCGACCGGCCGCCGGAGCAGCCCGAGGAGGAGAGGAAGCCGTGAACGAGGAGACGACCCACACCCCCGCCGGGCCGCGCACCGTCGCGGAGCTCGACCTCAGGCCCGCCCTGGAGGCGGTCCTCATGGTCGTGGACGAGCCCGCGACCGAGGAGCACCTGGCGAAGATACTGGAGCGTCCCAGGCAGCAGGTCGCGGACGCGCTGCGCGCGCTCGCCGACGAGTACACCGTCCAGGGCCGCGGCTTCGAGCTGCGCCTGGTCGCGGGCGGCTGGCGCTTCTACACCCGCCCCGAGTACGCCGCCGCCGTCGAGGGCTTCGTCCTGGACGGCCAGCAGGCCCGGCTCACCCAGGCCGCCCTGGAGACCCTCGCGGTCGTCGCCTACCGGCAGCCGGTCAGCCGCAGCCGCGTCTCCGCCGTGCGCGGAGTCAACTGCGACGGCGTGATGCGCACCCTCCTGCAGCGCGGTCTGATCGAGGAGGCGGGCACGGAACCCGAAACAGGTGCGATCCTGTACAGGACGACGAACTACTTCCTGGAGCGGATGGGCCTGCGCGGTCTGGACGAGCTCCCGGAGCTCGCGCCCTTCCTCCCGGAGGCGGAGGCGATCGAGGCCGAGACGCTGGAAGCGGTCCCGTCGTTCGATCCGGACGCCCCGGATTCCGAGGACGCAGACGACAAGACGGAACTTTGATGCGAAGCAGCAGCGGCAGGAACAGCAGCGGAAACAACGGCGGGAGCCGTGGTGGCAACAGCGGCGGCCGCGGCGGGAGCGGCGGTGGCCGAGGTGGTCACCGCGGCGCCGGCAACAACCGCGACGACCGGCAGGGCGGTCGTCCGAAGAAGCCGCGCCCGGAGGAGCGGCGCTACGACGTGGGCCCCGGCGCCACCCAGGAGGGCCCCAAGTCGGGCCGTGGGCCCACGGCCCGTGGCGGCGCCAAGGGCGGGCCGAAGAAGCCCCTGCAGCGGGGGCGCTCGGTCCCGGCCACGTCCCGTGAGTACGAGACGCGGGCCGAGGAGCGCAACCGCGAGCGGTACGCGGGCAAGAAGGACGTCAAGCTGCCCAAGACCTTCCCCGGCGCCGAGCAGGAGGGCGAGCGGCTGCAGAAGGTGCTCGCCCGCGCGGGCTACGGCTCCCGGCGTGCCTGCGAGGAGCTGATCGAGCAGGCACGCGTCGAGGTCAACGGCGAGATCGTCCTGGAGCAGGGCAAGCGGGTCGACCCGGAGAAGGACGAGGTCAAGGTCGACGGCCTGACCGTGGCGACCCAGTCGTACCAGTTCTTCTCGCTGAACAAGCCCGCCGGTGTCGTCTCCACCATGGAGGACCCGGAGGGCCGGCAGTGCCTCGGTGACTACGTCACCAACCGCGAGACCCGCCTCTTCCACGTCGGCCGGCTCGACACCGAGACCGAGGGCGTCATCCTGCTCACCAACCACGGCGAGCTGGCGCACCGGCTGACCCACCCCAAGTACGGCGTGAAGAAGACGTACCTGGCGGCCATCGTGGGCCCGATCCCGCGCGACCTGGGCAAGAGGCTCAAGGACGGCATCCAGCTCGAGGACGGTTACGCGCGCGCGGACCACTTCCGGGTCGTGGAGCAGACCGGCAAGAACTACCTCGTCGAGGTGACCCTGCACGAGGGCCGCAAGCACATCGTGCGCCGCATGCTCGCCGAGGCCGGCTTCCCGGTCGACAAGCTGGTGCGCACCGCCTTCGGGCCGATCACCCTGGGCGACCAGAAGTCGGGCTGGCTGCGGCGGCTGTCGAACACCGAGGTCGGGATGCTGATGCAGGAGGTCGACCTCTAAGGGCTGTCGGCCTTCGAGCAAGGACCGTCGGCCTCCAGGGGCCGTCGGCCTTCAGGGCTTGTGCGCCCGGCCCGCACCCCCTTTAATGGTCATTGCGACTATTAAAGGGGGTGCGGGTCATGGACGGCTACGACAAGTACGCCTTCGAACCCTTCGCCGTCACCGTCGACCTCGCCGTGTTCACCCTCCGCGCGGGCGCGCTGCACGTGCTGCTCGTCGAGCGCGGCCAGGAGCCGTACGCCGGACGGTGGGCGCTGCCCGGCGGCTTCGTCCAGCCGGACGAGTCCGCCGAGAGCGCCGCGCGGCGCGAACTGGGCGAGGAGACCGGGCTGACGGACGTGTCCGGACTGCACCTGGAGCAGCTGCGGACCTACAGCGAACCCGACCGCGACCCCCGGATGCGGGTCGTGTCCGTCGCCTTCGCCGCACTGCTGCCCGACGCGCCCGAGGCGCACGGCGGCAGCGACGCGGCCCAGGCCCGCTGGACGCCGTACGGCTCCGCGCGGGAGCTCGCCTTCGACCACGGCCGGATCCTGGCCGACGCGCGGGAACGCGTCGGCGCCAAGCTCGAGTACACCTGCCTCGCCACCGCCTTCTGCCCGCCCGAGTTCACCCTCGGGGAGCTGCAACAGGTCTACGAGACCGTCTGGGGCACCGCCCTGGACCGGCCCAACTTCCGGCGCAAGGTACTCGCCACCCCGGGCTTCGTCGAAGCCGTCCCCGGCGCCGCGCGCCTCACCGGCGGCCGGGGCAAACCCGCCGCGCTCTACCGCGCGGGCACCGCCACCGCCCTCCACCCGCCCCTGCTCCGGCCCACTCCGGAAGGACGCCCCGCATGACCACGACCACCGTCACCAAGCGCGCCGCCACGGGAGCGCTCACCGGACTCGCCCTGGGGGACGCGCTGGGGTTCCCGACCGAGTTCAACGACGTGCCGTCGATCCTCGCGAAGTCCGGACCCTGGCGGGGGATGGACCTGCCCAGGCCGGCGATCGTCACCGACGACACCCAGATGACCCTCGCTCTCGGCAGAGGGCTGCGCACGGCCATGGACCGGGGACTGCTCACCCCGAAGAGACTGGAGCGGCCGGTGCGCGAGGAGTTCGTGGAGTGGTGGCGGTCGCCCGAGAACAACCGCGCCCCCGGCAACACCTGCCTCAAGGCCTGCCACCTGCTGGCCCGTGAGGACCGGCGCTGGCAGGACGCCAGCCAGATCCACTCCAAGGGCTGCGGTGCCAACATGCGCGTCGCGCCCATAGGCCTGGCCCCCGGCCTGACCGACGAACAGCGCGCGGGCGCCGCCCAGTTGCAGTCGGCCCTCACCCACGGTCACCCCACCGCGCTGGCCGCCTCCGACCTCACCGCGCACGCCGTACGACTGCTGGCTGAGGGCGCCGAGCCGACCGGCCTGATCGGACTGCTGCGCTCCTACGCCTACGACAACCGCACCCGCTACCACGAGTTCTGGCTCGGCGACCTGTGGACCCGCGACCAGGACCCCACGCCCGAGCACTTCATCGCGCGCGGCTGGGACGAGTGCCTGGGCATCCTGGAACGCCTCCAGGGCGCCGTGCGCACCGTCTCGCCCGAGACCGACCCCTGCCTGGCCACGGGCGAGGGCTGGATCGCCGAAGAGGCCCTGGCGACCGGCCTGCTCTGCTTCCTCCTCTTCGTCGACGAGCCCCTCACCGCCCTGCGCCGCGCCGCCTGCACCGCGGGCGACTCCGACTCCATCGCCTGCCTCACGGGCGCCTTCGCCGGCGCGTACCTGGGTGCGGACGCCTGGCCGGCGGAGTGGGCCGACCGCATCGAGTACCGGGGCGAGCTGCTGGCGCTGGGAACGCTCTGGGACGCTTGAGCGATGACCGACGCCCTGGACCTCGACCTGAGCCCGGTGATCGCCGAACAGCCCGACCCGGTGCTGTTCGCCACCGTCTCCGGCGCGCACCTGTACGGCTTCCCGTCCCGCGACTCCGACGTGGACCTGCGGGGCGTGCACCTGCTGCCGGCCGCCGACCTCGTCGGGCTGCGCGAGCCGGACGAGACCCGGTCCAGGATGTGGGTCCGGGACGGCGTCGAGATGGACCTGGTCACGCACGACCTGCGCAAGTTCGTCCGCCTGATGCTGCGGCGCAACGGCTACGTCCTGGAGCAGCTGCTGTCCCCGCTGGTCGTGCACACCACCGACACCCACCGCGAACTGGCCGCGCTCGCCCCGGACGTCCTCACCAGCCACCACGCCCACCACTACCGGGGGTTCGCCCGGACCCAGTGGCGGCTGTTCGAGAGGACCGGCGGACTCAAACCGCTGCTCTACACCTTCCGGGTGCTGCTCACCGGCATCCACCTGATGCGCTCCGGTGAGGTGCAGCCCCATCTGCCCACCCTCGCCGGGGAGGTCGACGCCGCCCCGGACCACCTGCCGGAGCTGATCGCCGCCAAGGCGGAGCGCGAGCACGGGGACGCCGCCGTCGACCACGCACGCGTGCGGGCCGACGTGGAGCGGCTGCACGGCGTACTGGACGAGGCGCAGGCGGCGTCAGCCCTGCCCGACGCCCCCACCGGGTACGACGCCCTGCACGACCTCGTCGTACGGACCCGCCTGGAGGGCTGAGGCACGGCGGGTGCGGACGAGGAAGTCCTCCACGCGCCGGCGGTCCGGTTCCGCGGGGAGCGGGCTGCGGTGGGCGGCCTGCTCGGCCTCCCGCGCCAGGCGGGCCATCCACGCCTCGCACTCGGGCCAGGACACCTCGCCCCGCTTCACCGCGAGCAGCGGCCCGCGCTCCTCGCCCACGTCGATCGTGAGGGTGCCCGTACGGAGCAGGTCGCGGGCGCTGATCAGCAGGCGGAGCAGGTGCATCGCGTGCTTCCAGCGCGGGGCGCCGTGCGCGCGGACGTCCGCCTCCAGCTTGCGGAGCTGGCCGTGGGCGTACCGCGTGAACGTCTCGTGGACCCTGCGGGAGAGGAACGCCCCGCGCAGGGAGAGCAGCTCGCGGCCGGTGGCGTCGGCGTACTCCACGAGCGGTGAGTGCAGGCACTCCAGGATGTTGGGGTTGGCGCGCAGGGCCAGCTCGCAGAAGCGTTCCAGCTCCCAGCTGAACTGCTCCTCGGCCGGGCCCTCGACATGCGTCGGCGGCTTCTCGAAGCGCCAGAACAGGGGAGTGGGCGCGAGGAAGACGCCCCGGCGGTCGGTGTCGCTGCCCTCGGTGGCCAGACCGAAGGCGCGCGAACCCATGACACAGGCGTAGATCGTGTGGTCGCCGACCAGGGTCTCGGGGCGCATGCCCGGGAGCGTACGCGGTGGATCACGCCCGGCGGATCGAATTTCCCTCCACCGTGATCGGCTCCTCGGGCAGTGGCCGGGTCGCGGGACCCCGCTCCACCGAGCCGTCGGTGATCCTGAAGCGGCTGCCGTGGCAGGCGCAGTTGACGGTGCCGTCCGCGACGTCGGCCACGACGCAGCTCTGGTGGGTGCAGATCGCCGAGAAGGCCTTGAAGTCGCCCTCCTGCGGCTGGGTGACCACGATCTTCTCGTCCGCGAGGACCGTGCCCCCGCCCACCGGGACGTCGGCGGTCGGGATCAGCTCCTCACCGGCGGCGTCCGACGAGGTGGCGCCCCCGCCGCCGTCCCTGCCGTCTCCGTCGTTCCCGCCGTCCGGGCCGCAGCCCGCGGCCAGTGCCGCCGCACCCGTCGCGAGCAGAACCGTGCGGCGTGTTGCACGAGGCGTCATGTCGTCACTCCCGGAGTTCGCGGTTCCCGCATTCTGACACCGAATCCGCCGAACAAGAAGCAACTCGCGACAAAACATGATGAAACGTGCACACCGTCCGTCTCAGCGGGCGGGCGCCGGGCGCCGCCCCCGCGCGGGCTGACTACGCTGGATGACCGAACAGCAGACAGGCACGTCAGCAAGGAGCATCGTCGTGGCGGTACGCGCGGTCCGGGGGGCCGTCCAGCTGGAGCGGGACGAGGCCGGTCACATGGAGGAGCGGGTCGGCGCGCTGCTCACCGCGATCCTGGAGCGCAACGGCCTGCACACCGACGACCTGATCAGCCTCTGGTTCACGGCCACGCCCGACCTGCACAGCGACTTCCCGGCCGCCGCCGCCCGCAAGCTCGGCATCGTCGACGTCCCCCTGATCTGCGCCCAGGAACTGGACATCGAGGGCGCCATGCCCCGCGTCGTCCGGGTCCTCGCGCACATCGAGTGCGACAAGCCCCGCGCGGACGTCGCGCACGTCTACCTCGGCGCGGCGGCCGCCCTGCGCAAGGACATCGCCCAGTGAGAACCGCACTCGTCATCGGCACCGGACTGATCGGCACGTCCGCCGCGCTCGCCCTGAACCGGCGGGGCGTCGTCGTCCACCTCACCGACCACGATCCGGAGCAGGCCCGTACGGCCGCCGCGCTCGGCGCCGGCACGGACGAGGCCCCCGACGGGCCGGTCGACCTGGCGATCGTCGCCGCCCCGCCCGCCCACGTGGCCGACGTGCTCGCCGACGCGATGCGGCGCG
>NZ_NCTE01000907.1:0-415 GCF_002114215.1 Streptomyces sp. 13-12-16
TCGGCGTGTGGGGCCGCCGGCCCGACGCCGCCGAGCATCTGGCCGGTCTGCACGGCACCCGGGCGTACGCCGACGTCGACGCGCTCTTCGCCGACGTGGACGCCGTCGCCGTCGCGCTGCCGCCCGCGGTGCAGGCGGAACTGGCGGTGCGCGCGGCACGGGCCGGATGCCATCTGCTGCTCGACAAGCCGCTCGCGCCGACCGTCGCGCAGGGGCGCGCGGTGGTCGAGGCGGCCGAGGAGGCGGGGGTCGCGTCCGTGGTCTTCTTCACCACCCGCTTCCAGCCGGGGCCGGAGGCGTGGATCACCGAGCAGGCGCGCGTGGGCGGCTGGTTCACCGGGCGCGCGCAGTGGCTCGGGGCGGTGTTCACCTCCGACGGCAATCCCTTCGCCGCCTCTGAGTGGCGGCGGGGGAA
>NZ_NCTE01000907.1:555-6176 GCF_002114215.1 Streptomyces sp. 13-12-16
ACGTCGGCCCGCACGCCCTGTCCGTCCTGCTCCCGGTGCTCGGCGAACCGCGGCGGGTGACGGCGGCGGCGTACGGCCCCGGCGACACCGTCCACCTCGTCCTCGACCACGAGGGCGGCGCGTCGAGCAGCCTCACCCTGAGCCTGACCGCTCCCCCGGCGGCGGCCGGCGCCGTGGTCGAGCTCCGCGGCACGGCGGGCGTCACCTCCCTCCCGGAGGCCTCCGAGGGCGCGGTCCCGGCGCTCACCCGGGCCGCGGACGCCCTCCTCACCGCGGCCGGTGCCGGCACCCCCCATCCCTGCGACGCGGCGTTCGCGCTCCGGGTGACGGAGATCCTGGCCGCGGCGGAGGCGCGGCTGGACGGCCGAACGTGCTGACGGCCTCACCCGGCGACTGCGGAACGAAGCACCCCCGACGCGCTCCGTGGTCACCGGGCCGGACCGGCTTAAGCGGCCCTTAAAGCCCGGTTAAGCGATCGCCGGATCTTGGCTGTTTCTTCAAAGAGTCGCAGGTCGGAGCGGTGTCGCGGACAAGTCGGACCGTTGGCGGGGGACACGGCCGCCCCTAGCATCGATGTCGCGCGCCGGTCCCGACGTACCGCTTTGAGAGCGCTCTCTGCGGTTCTCCTCCCCCATCGGCCGGCCGGCGCGGTCAGGAATCCGCACGAGTACTCCTGGAGATCCCCCACATGACCCCCCGTCACCAGCGCAACCTCGGCCGCCGCAAGGTCCTCTTCACCCTCGGCGGAGCCGCCGTGGCCATTCCCGCGGCGGCGGCGATCGCTCCGCACGCCCTCGCGGACCAGTCCGGCGAGCGGAAGGCCGGCACGGCAGCGGCGGGGGCCCTGCCGCTGACGATCGTCAACAACAGCGGTTCCTTCGACAACGCGAACGTGCACCTCTACATCGTGGGCAACGTGGACGGCCGTCAGGTCAGGGTCACCCCGGAGGGCACCGTCGCCCCCGTCGCCGCCTCCGACAACGGCCCCGACGGCTTCACCGACTACGCGATCGGCCTGGCCGGCAGCGGCGAGACCAAGCTGTCCCTGCCGTACATGTCCGGCCGGATCTACGTGTCCCTCGGCGCGAAGCTCAAGTTCAAGGTCGTCACGGACGGCAACGGCAACGCGGCGCTGCAGTACCCGGCCGGCTGGGTCACCTCCGACCCCAACTACGGCGTGCTGCACGACTGTGCCGAGTTCACGTACAACTCCTCGGGCATGTTCTGCAACACGACCATGGTCGACATGTTCAGCGTGCCGATGGGCATCCGGCTCACCGGCGCCAAGGACCAGACGACGGGCACCGTGCGCGAGGGCGGGCGCGCGGCGGCGTTCGCCGCCGTCAAGCGGGTGGAGGCGTTCTCCCGGCTCGTCGTGGACGACACCCGGATCATCGCCCCCGGCCACGGTCTGGACGCCGGCCTGTTCGCGAAGGACTACTTCGCCCCGTACATCGACGAGGTGTGGAGCACCTACACCGGCCGGGACCTCGAGGTCACCACCAACGCCGGCACCTTCACCGGCCGGGTGCGCGGCGAGCGGTTCACCTTCGACGGACCCGCCCAGGTCTCCTTCGGCAAGCCCTCCACGCGGGACGTCCTCTTCTGCGACGGCGCCCTCGCCGCCCCCAACGACGGCACGACCGGCCCGGTCGCCGCCGTGCTGGGCGCCGGCTTCAACCGCTCGACGCTGCTCAGCCACCCGGACCAGCCGACGGCCGACGCCTCGGTCTTCTACCGGACCGAGCTCACCAACCACTACTCCAAGGCGGTCCACACGGCCACCGAGGACGGCAGGGCGTACGGCTTCGCCTTCGACGACGTGGCCGACTTCGCCTCGTACATCCAGGACACGGCACCCACGGGCCTGCGGCTGACGCTCACGGCCTTCTAGACGGCTCGCGGAGCAGGTTTCCCCCGGGCCGGGGAAGGTACCCCGGCAGCCAGGAGGAGCGGCTCTTCACCGCGGTGCCGCGAGCGTTCCGGATGCACGGCGGGCTCCCGCGTTGAATGGTGGGGCATAGGACCCGATGACAGCACCGGGGCCGCTCCAACGATCCGGACCCGAGGAGCCAGAAGATGTCGACGTCCCAGCCCGACGCGTCCCAGCCCGAAGCGTCCCGGCGGTCCGCGGACCGCGCCACCCCGGACAGCCTGCTCCACGCCCGCACCGGCACCGATGTGTCGCCGGAGGACATCGTCCTTGCCTCGGGCAAGGACCTCACCCCGCACAACCTCGAGTGGGCCAGGCGGAAGCTGGACGAGGAGGGGCCCGCCGCCCTGGACAAGATGCTGCCCTGACCCCGCACACACCCGTTCGCGGACAGGACCGCGCCGCCGGCCCGGTGCGATCGCACCGGGCCGGCGGCGTGCCGGGGTCAGGTTCTGTCCCGGTCCTCCGGGAGCGCCGTCCCGTCCTCCACCACGTGCATCGCGGCCTCCTCCGCGCCGGCCGCCCCCGCGTCGATGCCGACGTCCTCGGCGACGGACTCCTTGGTGGTGTCGGGGTGGGCCCCCTCGTCCGGGGCGACCAGGCGTCCGGCGCGGTCGGTGCCCGCCTCCGGGTCGACCGGCTCGCCCTCGCCGCCGGGAAGGTCGCCCACCGCGTCCCCGGCGGGCACGGACGCGTCCGGCACCTCCTGGGCCAGCCGCTGGTCGAGGCTCTCCCCCTCGTGCTGCTCCGCGGCCGTGGTGCCGTACTTGGTCACGCCGAGCGGTTTCTCCGGCGGGGAGTAGCCCTCGTCGAGGGTGTCGTCGTAGGTCCGTTCGTCGAGTGCGTCCTGCATGTCGAGCGGCGCGGCGTCCTCCTGCTCCTCGTTGCTCCCGGTGGGCTGGTAGGCGTCGTCCCCCATCGGCTCGGTGCCCATGGTTTCCTCCCTGTCACGCTGCGTCGGCTCGTTCGCCTCGGTGTCAGATCCGCGTTTCCCGTGACGCGGTCTCTAACCCCGGTGCGTCCGGTGACGGAGAGGGCCCTCGAGGATCAGACGGGCGCGTTCGGGCCGTCCGGGCGGGAGCGGCGCCGGTCGACCACGTCGAGGCTCAGCCGTCGGATCCCGGTCTCGCCGAGCCGTTCGTAGCCGTCCTCGGTGATGACCGACACGACCGGGAAGATGCGGCGGGAGAGATCGGGGCCGCCGGTCGCCGAGTCGTCCTCGGCGGCGTCGTAGAGGGCCTCCAGGGCGGCCAGGGCGGCCTCCTCGCGGGACATGCCGGGCCGGTGGAGCTTCTTGAGGGCGCCCCTGGCGTACGGGGATCCGGACCCCTCCGTGTGGAAGCCGTACTTCTCGTAGCGGCCGCCGGCGGCGTCGTAGGAGAAGATCCGGCCCCGCCCTCCCCGGGGCGCGGTGGTGTCGTAGCCGGCGAGCAGCGGGACGACGGCGAGGCCCCGCATGGCCTGGGCGAGGTTCTGGCGGATCAGGGTGGCGAGCCGGGTCGCCTTGGCGCCGAGGGTCATCGGGACGCCCTCGATCTTCTCGAAGTGGGCGAGTTCGACCTGGTAGAGCCGCACCATGTCGAGGGCGGTCCCCACGGAACCGGCGATCGCGACGGCGGTGTGGTCGTCGGCGGGCAGTACCTTCTCCAGATCCCGCTGGGCGATCAGGTTGCCCATGGTGGCCCTGCGGTCACCGGCGACCAGCACGCCGTCGGCGTAGGTGAGGGCGAGGATCGTGGTGCCGTGCGGGACCTCCGCGGCGCGGACGCCCTCGGGCGGGGTGCGCGTGCCCAGCAGTTCGGGGCGGTGGGCCGCCAGGAACTCGGTGAAGGACGAAGAGCCCGGAGTGAAGAACTCCTCCCCCAGCCGCCCTTCGTGCCCGCTCTCCGCCATGCCGTTCCCCCCTCGTCGCTCCTTCACGCACCGACAACCGACTCCTACCTGGACCGGGTGCGCGGGAAACCCGGCGCCGTCAGCCGGAGCCGGGCGCCGGGGCGACACGGGCCTCGAGGTCGCCGATCCGGTGGACGGGCCAGGAGCGGGCGTACCCGGGCGGTGTGCCGCCGGGCCCGGTGAGGGTGGCGACCGGGACGCGGTCCGCGGTGCGCAGGATCTCGGCGGCCGTGGTGTTCTCGTTGTTCCCGGCGGTCGCGCCGGAGGAGCAGCCGGTGTAGTAGCCGATGGGGATCGCCTCGTGGCCGGTGATCAGACAGGGCGGGCGGACACCGAGCCGGTGCAGGTCCTCGGCCGTGCGGGCCCAGTCCCGGCGGCTGTCGACGTTGCGGTCCACGGTGTGCACGAGGACGGTCAGCTGCACCGTGAGGTGACCGGCCAGGCCGAGTGCGACCAGGGCTCCGGCTGCCCGCCGCCACTTTCCGCGCGGTGCCGTGACCAGGTGCCACAGCGCGTCGGCGACCGGGATCGCGAGCAGGGCGTAGGCGGGCTGGAGGAAGCGGGGCGCCGCGTACTCGATCATGAACAGGTAGGGCAGGGCGACGGTCGCGGCGCAGGCCAGCGGCACCACGGTGCGCAGGGTGCGGCGGGCCCGCACGGCGACGACCAGTCCGAGGACGGCGAGCAGCGGCAGCACGAACCACCACAGGGTGATCACCGGGTGGGGCATCGAGCCCGTGCACGGACGGCACAGGGCGCGCCCGCCCAGGCTGCGCAGCTGGTCGTCGACGGCGAAGTTCAGGCCGAGCCCGCCCTGGATGCGGGAGGCCTCGGCGAGCCGCTCCCGCAGGCCGCCGAACGCGGTGTACGCCTCGACCACCCAGGGGACCGCTCCCGCCAGCAGGCCGCCGGCGAGGGCGAGCAGGGACCGCCCGTGCCGGCCGGCCAGGGCGAGGACGAGGAGCGGGACCGTCGCCCAGACGGCGTCGGTGGGGCGCATCCAGGTCATGAGCGCGGCCCCCGCCGCCACTCCCCACAGGGGGCCGCCGGACGAGGGGTCCGCGCGGTGGCGCAGGAAGCAGCCGACGGCGGTCAGCGCGCCGACGGCGACCCAGTAGTTGGGCATGGCCTGGGGGCCGTAGAAGAGCGTGATCCACAGGGAGGCGAAGAAGGCGCCGGCGGTGACCAGGACCCGGGTGGGGAACAGTCCGCGCCAGGAGCGCAGGGCCAGGAAGAGGGCGAGGCCGGAGAGCAGGGCGAGGTGGACGCGCAGCAGCGCGGTGGACTCGGACCAGGACGCGACGGGCGCCACCAGCAGGGACACCCCGCGGGAGCGGGGGGCGCTGAAGAAGGCGGCCGGGTGGTGGGAGGTGACCTGGCTGGTGTAGACGATCTCGTCCCAGCCGAGGCCCAGCACGGGGCGGACCAGGACGAGTTGGGCGAGGGTGAAGACGGCGGCGAGCACCGCGAGCGGGCGGGTGCCGCCGCGCGGTGACGGGCCCGGTCCGGCCCGCTGCCCGCGCTTGCGCATGCCGGTGAGAAGGGCACCGGTGCCGTCGGTCATCGTCCGTTCCTCATTCCCGCGTGTCATCGGGTCCCGGGTTCCACGGGCCCTGCGCTCTGAAGGACGGGTTCCAGGAAACCGGCGTTCCGGCGATCACCGACAAACTAACCCGCGTGCGACGGGCCCGCAGGACGGAATACGGCCATCCGCCCCGGGCCCGCCGCCGGTCAGCGCGGGTGCGGGCCCCGGTGCGGGGGCTGCTCGGGCGCCGGGCGGGGCCCGGGCAGCGGG
>NZ_NCTE01000908.1:0-998 GCF_002114215.1 Streptomyces sp. 13-12-16
CGCTCACCGGCGGGCGACGCGGGCTCCGAATCGTTTCGTCAGGTACTCGTCGAACGTGCCCCTGCCGACCGCCCGCTCCGGGGCGAGGTGGCCGCCCGCGCGGAAGGCGTCGTAGGACGCGCCGCGCAGCGGGACCTTCACCACCGCGCGGCGGCGGCCCGTGGCCTTCAGATACGCGCGGGCCAGGGAGTCGAACGTCCGGATCTCCGGCCCGCCCATGTCGTCGACGCGGCCCGCCGGTGCGCCCTGGGCCAGCTCGGCCAGGCGGTCCGCGACCTCCGTGACGTCGACCGGCTGGTCCTTCACCCGGGCCGGCAGCAGCAGGACCGGAAGCCTGGCCATGCCCTGGAGGACCGTGAACACCAGGTCGTGGAACTGGGTGGCGCGCAGCACCGTCCAGCCCGGCCCCGACTCCTCGACCAGCCGCTCCACGGCCAGCTTGGACCTGTAGTAGCCGAACGGCACCCGGTCGACACCGACGATCGAGATGTACACGAGGTGTCCGACCCCGGCCCGCCGGGCCGCCGCGATCAGGTTCCGCGCGGCCTT
Source organism: Streptomyces sp. 13-12-16 (assembly GCF_002114215.1). Classification (GTDB taxonomy): domain Bacteria; phylum Actinomycetota; class Actinomycetes; order Streptomycetales; family Streptomycetaceae; genus Streptomyces. Next base: position 550 of record NZ_NCTE01000908.1, read on the forward strand.
CTCGTCGCCACCGCGCGCGGACGTCGCGCAGTGCACGACCGTGTCCACGCCCGTGACGGCCTCGTCCAGCGCCGGCCCGCCCTCGCGCAGGTCGACGGCGTACGGCTGAGCGTGCCGGCTGAGCCCCCGCACCTCGTGCCCGCCCGCCCGCAGCCGCGCGACGACGTGCCGGCCGAGCGTTCCGGTACCGCCGGTCACCAGGATCGTGCTCATGCTGTTCCGTCCCTCCGGGCACCCGGCGCTCCCCGACGGAGCGCCCCGCGTCTGCCGGGACGGACCGCCCACCGCCGGATGTGACATCGGTCCGGGGACCCGCCCCCGTACGGGGTCCAGCTTCTCCGGGTCCGGCACCGGGCGCATCCGGGCGTGGTGAGGCCCGGCGGCGGGCAAGGGCCGTCGTCACCGCCGCCGGGCCGGTCCGTGAGGGTCAGCAGGCTCCCTGGTCCCGC
>NZ_NCTE01000908.1:1293-11530 GCF_002114215.1 Streptomyces sp. 13-12-16
CGCCAGGTCCCCGGCGAGGGCGTAAGCCTTGCCGCCGATCGTCACCGTCCAGTTCGACGGGGTCGACACGGGCAGGTAGTAGTTGAACGACAGGTCGACGGTCGCGCCCGGCGCCAGCGACTGCCACGCCGGCAGCTTCAGCGACACCCGGTGGAAGTCGCCCCTCAGGCCGCCCACGTTGCCGCCCGTGTGGTCGCTGCTGATGACCTCGGTGCCGAAACCGGACTGGTCGGAGGCGTTCCCCGGGGCCGAGGTCGCGTAGTCGAACCGGAACTCCGTACCGCCCGGCAGCGCGGTCTTCGTGTTGTTCGTGATCCGCAGCCTGGGCGTGATCGGGTAGTTGGAGTCACCCAGCTTGAAGTCCGTGAACTCCACGTCCACGTTCACGGCCTCCGTCGGCAGGTCCGCGTTCGACTTCCTCGCGCCGTACGGCGCGGCCGCCTTGAACTTGTCGTACATCAGCGAGGTGAGCGTGTCGCCCGTCTCGTACTGGCCCTCGGCGGCGTTCCAGTCGTAGTCGCCGGCCAGCTCCCAGATCATGGTGCCGCCGATGCCGCGGTCCACGACGTAGTCGGCCTTGGCCCCGACCGACTGCTCGTCCTCGGTGGAGAGGAAGACCTTCTTCTCGGCGTTCCACAGCCAGGGGGCGACCAGCGTCGGGTCGTACCTGCGGGCGTACGTGCCCGTCAGCTTCGTGTCCGCCGGGAATCCGTAGTCGGTGACGTAGTCGCCGACGATCCCCTTCTCGAGGTTCTTGGCGTGCCACATCGGGTTGGAGCCCGCCGGGGACTCCTTGCCGTCGGTGTCGAGGTCGTGCCAGAGGTTGTCGATGCCGACGGCGCCGTCACCGCACTTGGTCAGGCCGGAGCCCGCCGGGCAGGAGGAGGCGGACGCCTTGCCCCACAGGCCGTCGGTCCCGCCCTGGACGTTCTTGTGGCCGCGGGTGTAGTACGGCAGGCCGATGTTGATGCGGCCGGCCGGCATGGAGCCGCGGAAGTAGTGGTAGGCCCAGTCGGTGTTGAGGTAGCCGACGCCGCCGTACTGGGCGCTGCCGTAGACGTTCGCGGCGGCCAGCTCGGCGTCCTTGCCGTCGTCGAACAGGGAGGCGTTCGGGCCGACGTACTCGTTCCAGGCGCCGTGCAGGTCGTACGACATGATGTTGACGTAGTCCAGGTACTTCTGGACCTGGAAGGTCTCCATGCCGCGCAGCAGATAGCCGGACGAGGGGGCGGCCACGGTGAGCATGTAGTGCCTGCCGTCCGCCGCGCCCGCGCGGTCCAGCTTCTCGCGCAGCGTCTTCATCAGCGCCGCGTAGCCCTTGACCAGCCCGGCCCGGCGGGCGTTGGCGAAGGACCAGTCGAGCGGGTTGCCCGCGTCCTTCATCGTCGTCGGGTACTCGTAGTCGATGTCGACGCCGTTGAAGCCGTACGTCCGGATGAAGTCGACCGCCGAGTCGGCGAAGGTGTCGATGCCGGCCTGGTTGACCGAGCCGTCGGCGTTGGTGGCCATCGAGTAGAAACCGCCGGAGTCCACGCGGTTCCCGCCGTCGTCGATGTAGCCGCCGGTCTCGGCCCAACCGCCCACCGAGATCAGCGTCTTGACGTCCGGGTGCTGCTTCTTGAACTTGTTGAGCAGGTTGAAGTGGCCCTTGTAGGGCAGTTGCGGGTCCATCTCCGCGCCGGCCACGCCGGGCCACGTCATGCCCGTCGCCGGGTTGGCGGCGGTGTCCGGGCCGACCGAGATCCTGTTGCCCTTGTCGATGTGCGCGAACGCGTAGTTGATGTGGGTGATCTTGTCCCACGGGATGTCGGACGCGAGGTAGGCGGGCTTCCCGTCCTTGCCGGTGCGCCAGCCGGTGAAGTAGCCGATCACCCGGCGCTGGTGGTCGGCGCCCATCTCCTCCCGGCCGGCCGAGTCGTAGACCGAGCAGTACGGGACATCGACGCCCGGCGTCGAGTACAGCCCGTCGGGGCGACAGGACTCCTGGTCGGCGGCGTGCGAGACGGTGGCCGGGAGGGCGGCGAGCAGCAGGCCGCCGACGGCGGCGGCGGAGGCGAGCAGCGCGGGTCTCGCTCCGGGGCGTGAGGGGGACGGCACAGTGGGTTCCTCTCCGGGGAAGTTGGCTCGGACCCTAAGAGGACTAGACCAAAGCGTCAATAGGTATGGACCAATTTGGCGGGCCGTCAAGGAGGTCCCCCGAAGGGGGAGTTGCGTCCTCGCGCGACCCTCGGCGGTCTCCGCGTCACTTCCTGTGAGCCACTCCACATTCCTCGCCCGCATGGAGTGCGTCCGGCCGTGGCAGACTGGCCCTGTACCAGTAGCAGCGCACTCCGGGGTCGGTGAAAGTCCGAACCGGCGGTTACAGTCCGCGACCCGGTCGCCTCCAGCGATCGGTTGACCAGGTGAAATTCCTGGACCGACGGTTAAAGTCCGGATGGGAGGCAGTGCGCGGCGGGCGGGCATCCATGCGCGCCGCCGTACCGGTTCGCCATTCGGGCGGACCCTGTCCGGCGTCGCCCCTGGTGTCCTCGTCCGCGGTTTCTGTCGTCATCGACAGCCCCGGAGTCCGTGCCCGAAGAGGCAGGAGGACCCGGGAAGTGTTCACCGGAATCGTCGAAGAGCTGGGCGAGATCACCGCCGTCGAGACCCTCGACGACGCCTGTCGCTTCCGGCTGCGCGGCCCCGTCGTCACCGAAGGCGCGAAGCACGGCGACTCCATCGCCGTCAACGGTGTCTGCCTCACGGTCGTCGAGCACGAGGGCGACGAGTTCACCGCCGACGTCATGGCGGAGACCCTGAAGCGCTCCAGCCTCGGCGTCCTCGCCGTCGGCTCCCGCGTCAACCTCGAACGCCCCACGGCCGTCGGCTCCCGCCTCGGCGGCCACATCGTCCAGGGGCACGTCGACGGCACCGGCGAGATCCTCGGGCGCGAGCCGTCGGAGAACTGGGAGATCGTGAGGATCTCCCTCCCCGCCGGCCTCTCCCGCTACGTCGTGGAGAAGGGCTCCATCACCGTCGACGGCATCAGCCTCACCGTCGTCGACGCCGGGCCCGACTTCTTCACCGTCAGCCTGATCCCCACCACGCTCGCCCTGACCACGCTCGGCATCAAGCAGCCCGGCGACCCGGTCAACCTCGAGGTGGACGTCATCGCCAAGTACGTCGAGCGGATGCTCGGCGACCGCGTCATCGGTGAGGGGGCGGCCCGGTGAACTGGCTCAACTCCGATGCCTTCACCCTCTTCGACCAGCACATCAAATGGTCGGACATGATCGGCAACGTGATCGGTCTGATCGCCCTCGCCCTCGGCTGGCGCCGCTCCATCTGGACCTGGCCCGCCCAGTTCGTCTCCGGCCTGATCCTCTTCACGGCCTTCGCCACCGCCCACCTCTCGGGCAGCGCCGGCAAGCAGATCGTCGTCATGCTGGTCGCCGCCTGGGGCTTCTGGCAGTGGAACCGCGGCCGGCGGCAGGCGCAGGACGGCACCATCGCCGTACGGTTCGCGACCAACCTCGAACGGCTTCTCCTCGTGGGTGCCGCGGCCGTCGGCACCCTCGCCGTCGGCGGGCTGTTCACCCTCTACCCGTCCCTGTCCTGGGACCCCTGGCCGGACGCCTACATCTTCGTCGGCACGATCGTCGCCATGTACGCGCAGGCCCGCGGCATGGTCGAGTTCTGGTTCGCCTGGCTGCTCGTCGACCTCGTCGGCGTCCCCCTGAACTTCGCCAACGGCTTCGCCTTCTCCGGCTTCGTCTACGTCATCTACGGCGCGCTCGTCCTGTGGGGACTGCGCGACTGGTGGCTGCGCTCCCGCGACGCGCGGCCCACTCTGGAAGGAGCGCCCGCATGAGCACGGCACCGATCCTGTACAGCACCGACGGCTTCGACGACCTCATGCTCGACCCCGTCGAGCAGGCCCTCGCCGACATCGCGGCCGGCTGCCCGGTCGTGGTCGTCGACGACGAGGACCGCGAGAACGAGGGCGACCTCGTCGTCGCCGCCGAGAAGATCACCCCCGAGATCGTCGCCTTCATGATGAGCGAGTGCCGCGGCATGATCTGCGCCCCCATGGAGGGCGAGGAGCTGGACAGGCTCGGCATCCCGCTGATGGTGGAGAACAACACCGAGTCCATGCGGACCGCGTTCACCGTCACCGTGGACGGCTCGGGCGCCCACGGCGTGACCACCGGCATCTCCGCCGCGGACCGCGCGACCACGCTCCGGCTGCTGGCGAGCGGCACCGCGCAGGCCGACGACTTCGTCCGCCCCGGTCACATCTTCCCGCTGCGCGCCCGCCCCGGCGGCGTACTGGTGCGCAACGGCCACACCGAGGCCGCCGTCGACCTCGCCCGCCTCGCCGGACTGCGCCCGGCCGGCGCCATCGTCGAGATCGCCGGCGAGGACGGCGTCATGCTCCGGCTGCCCGAGCTGATCCCCTTCGCCCGCAAGCACGGCCTGACGATCATCTCCATCGAGGACCTGATCGCCTACCGCCGCTCCGCCGAACCCACCGTCCGCCGCGAGGCCGAGGTCGCTCTGCCCACCTCCCACGGCACCTTCACCGCGTACGGCTACCGCTCCACCGTCGACGGCGTCGAACACGTCGCCCTCGTCCACGGCGACATCGGCGACGGCGAGGACGTCCTCGTCCGCCTCCACTCCGAATGCCTCACCGGCGACGTCTTCGGCTCCCGGCGCTGCGACTGCGGCCCCCAGCTCGACGCCTCCCTGGACCGCATCCAGGCCGAGGGCCGCGGAGTCGTGGTCTACCTGCGCGGACACGAGGGACGCGGCATCGGCCTGATGTCCAAGCTGCGCGCCTACGAACTCCAGGAGCGCGGCCGGGACACCCTCGACGCCAACCTCGAACTCGGCCTGCCCGCCGACGCCCGCGACTACGGCGCCGGCGCGCAGATCCTCGCCGACCTCGGCGTCCGCCGCGTCCGCCTGATGACCAACAACCCCGACAAGTCCGACGCGCTCACCCGCCACGGCATCGAGGTCACCGGACGCGAGCCGATGCCCGTCACCGCGAGCGAGCACAACCTCCGCTACCTGCGCACCAAGCGGGACCGGATGGGCCACGACCTGCCCTGGCTGGACACGCCGACCGTGCCCGCCTGCGGCAACCAGTAACGAGAAACACGAGGAGAGACGTGAGCGGCAAGGGTGCACCGGAACTGTCCGTACGCGACGTGGGGGACCTGCGGGTCGCCGTCATCGCCGCGCAGTGGCACGAGAAGGTGATGGACGGACTGGTGGACGGCGCCCTGCGCGCCCTGCACGACCTCGGCATCGACGAGCCGACCCTGCTCCGGGTCCCCGGAAGCTGGGAACTCCCCGTCGTCGCCAAGGTCCTGGCCGGCCGCGGCTACGACGCGGTCGTCGCCCTCGGCGTCGTCATCCGGGGCGGCACGCCCCACTTCGACTACGTGTGCCAGGGCGTCACCCAGGGCCTCACCCAGGTCTCGGTCGACACCGGTGTCCCCGTCGGCTTCGGCCTGCTCACCTGTGACGACGAGGAGCAGGCCCTGGACCGCGCCGGACTGCCCGGCTCCAGCGAGGACAAGGGGCACGAGGCGGTCACCGCCGCGGTGGCCACCGCGGCCTGCTTGCGTTCGGTATCCGAACCCTGGCGGTGAGCAGCCCCCGTCACCGCGTAGGGTAAGGACCACCATGTCCAAGAAGACGTTCGAGGAGCTGTTCACCGAGCTCCAGCAGAAGGCCGCCCACGGCGACCCCGCCACCTCCCGCACCGCCGAGCTGGTCGACAAGGGCGTCCATGCCATCGGCAAGAAGGTCGTCGAGGAGGCCGCCGAAGTCTGGATGGCCGCCGAGTACGAGGGCAAGGAGGCGGCCGCCGAGGAGATCTCGCAGCTGCTCTACCACGTCCAGGTGATGATGGTCGCCCGCGGCATCTCCCTCGACGACGTCTACGCCCACCTGTAAACCCTCACGTCCACGACACATCCCCTCACACGAAGGAAGCCGACCTCATGCTGCGCATCGCCGTCCCCAACAAGGGTTCCCTGTCAGGCCCCGCGGGGGAGATGCTGCATGAGGCCGGCTACCGGCAGCGCCGCGAGTCCAAGGAACTGCGGATCGTCGACCCGGCGAACGAGGTCGAGTTCTTCTACCTCCGCCCGCGCGACATCGCCATCTACGTCGCCTCCGGACAGCTCGACATCGGCATCACCGGCCGCGACCTGCTGATCGACTCCGGCGCCGACGCCGAGGAGATCCTCCCCCTCGGCTTCGCCCGCTCCACCTTCCACTACGCCACCAAGCCGGGCACCATCGGCGGCCTGGCGGACCTGAAGGGCAAGACGATCGCCACCTCCTACGAGGGCATCGTCGCGGGACACCTCGCCGACCACGGCATCGACGCCTCCGTCGTCCACCTCGACGGCGCCGTCGAGACCGCCATCCAGCTCGGTGTCGCCCAGGTCATCGCGGATGTCGTCGAGACGGGCACCTCGCTGCGCAACGCCGGCCTGGAGATCGCCGGCGAACCGATCATGAAGTCCGAGGCCGTCGTCATCCTCCCCCGGGCTCGAACACACTCGCCCGGGGGGACCCCCACCACCGGCGCGGACGGCGAGGAGCCCAAGGTGCAGCAGTTCCTGCGCCGCCTCCAGGGCGTCCTGGTCGCCCGGACGTACGTGATGATGGACTACGACTGCCGCGTCGAACAGCTCGAGAAGGCCGTCGCCCTCACCCCGGGCCTGGAGTCCCCCACCGTGTCCCCGCTGCACAACGAGGGCTGGGTCGCCGTCCGCGCGATGGTCCCCTCCAAGGAGGCACAGCGGATCATGGACGACCTGTACGACATCGGCGCCCGCGCCATCCTCACCACGGCCATCCACGCCTGCCGCCTCTGACCGGGTCCGGAGCACCACCATGTCCGACACGACCGCGGGCCGGCTGCCCGACCTGCCCGTCACCTTCCGCCCGGGCCGCACCCGCGTGGTGCTGCTCACGGCCGGTACCGCGCTCTTCGTGGTCATCACCCTGATCGCGCTGCTGCTGGAGCAGCTCAGCCCGGGGGAGCGGATCAGTTTCGTGTTCACCGCCGCGCTGCTGGCCGGCGTGCTGTTCCTGCTGGCCCGGCCGAAGGTCGTCGCCGACGAGACGGGCGTCACCGTCGTCAACATCGTGAGCCGGCGCCGCCTGGAATGGGCGGAGATCCTCCAGGTGAACCTCCGTTCCGGTGATCCCTGGGTCTTCCTCGACCTCAGCGACGGCACCAGCCTGCCCGCGCTCGGCATCCAGCCGGGCATCGCCAGACAGCGGGCCGTCGCCGACGCGCGGGCCCTGCGGGCGCTCACCGAGGTCCGCTCCACGGCCGGACCCGAGGCACCCCGGAGCTGACCCGGGGCCGTCCCCCGGGGACGGCCCGGGGCCCGGTTCCGGGAAGCGTCGGGGACGTCCACCTGCCGCGGTCGCCCATGTCTTGATTAATCTGGTGGGCGGAGGCGCGACGACCGCGCCTCCGCCCCTGCCGCCCCGCCCGGTGCACAGGGGCTCCAGCTATCCGAGGAGTGACCCTCTCCGGCGATGGACGGATCGTCCTGTAGTACCTGCGCCGCCCCCTGCCGACATAGCGCGGACCCGTTCCACGAGGTCCGCGCGCATGCGGAGGCGGCGGCATCATGACCACCTCCTTGCTGCTTCTCGCAGCCGCTTTCCTGCTGATCCTGGCCAACGGATTCTTCGTGGCCGCCGAGTTCGGCCTGGTCACCGTCGAGCGACCGGACGCCGAGGAGGCCGCCGCGGGCGGCGACCGGCGTGCCCGCCGGGTCGTCGAGTCGCTCAGGGAACTCTCCTTCCAGCTCTCCGGCACCCAGCTCGGCATCACCATCACCTCCCTCGTCGTCGGCATGCTGGCCGAACCGGCGCTCGCCGGACTGCTGCACGGCCCCTTCACCGGCATCGGTGTGCCCGAGGGCGCGGTCTCCGGTGTCTCCGTCGTCGTCGGCATGCTGCTGGCCTCCGCGGTGCAGATGGTGATCGGCGAACTCGTGCCGAAGAACTGGGCCGTGTCCCGCCCCCTGCAGGTCGCCCGCTTCGTGGCCGGCCCGCAGCACGTGTTCGCCCGGATCTTCCGCCCGGTCATCGCCGGGCTGAACGCCGTGGCCAACCGCCTGGTGCGGGCCCTGGGCATCGAGCCCACCGAGGAACTGGCCTCCGCCCGCACCCCCGGCGAACTCGTCTCCCTGGCCCGGCACTCCGCCCGGGCCGGCGCCCTGGAACAGGACACGGCGGACCTCTTCGTCCGCACCCTGTCCCTCGGCGAACTGACCGCACAGCACGTCATGACACCGCGCGTGAGGGTCAGCGCCCTGCAGTCCTCGGCGACCGCCGAGGACGTGGTCAACCTGACCCGGGCCACCGGTCTGTCCCGCTTCCCCGTCTACCGGGAGCGGATCGACGAGATCGTCGGCATGGTGCACCTCAAGGACGCCCTCGCGGTGTCCGTGCACGACCGGCTGCGCACCCCCGTGGGCCGCATCGCCCGCCCGGCGCTGCTCGTCCCCGAGACCCTGCCCGTACGGCCGCTGCTCACGCGGCTGCGCAGCGAGCAGCCCATCGCGGTCGTCGTCGACGAGTACGGCGGCACGGCCGGCGTCGTCACGCTGGAGGACATCGTCGAGGAGATCGTCGGCGAGGTGCGCGACGAGCACGACGGGCAGGACGTCCCCGAACTCGCCCCCGTCCCGCCCGAGGACGGCAACCCCGCCTGGGACGTGGACGGCGGCGTCCGGGTCGACATCCTGCGGCGCATAGGCCTGGAGGTGCCCGAGGGCCCGTACGAGACGGTGGCCGGCCTGGTCGCCGATCTGCTCGGCCGGATCCCGGCCGTCGGCGACCGCGCGGAACTGCCCGGCTGGCGGCTTTCGGTACGCAGGGTCGGCCACTACCGCGCCGAACGCGTCCGTCTGGTCAGAACGGCCCCGCTGCCGCTGGTGGAGGTGGCCGGATGAGCGTGCTGCAACTCCTCTTCGCCGCGCTGCTCGTGCTCGCCAACGGCTTCTTCGTCGGTGCCGAGTTCGCGCTGGTCTCGGTCCGCCGCAGCCAGATCGAACCGCTCGGCACGGCCCGCGCCCGCCGGGTGCTGTACGGCCTGGAACACCTGCCGCAGATGATGGCGGCGGCCCAGTTCGGCATCACCGTCTGCTCGCTGACCCTGGGCGCGGTCGCCGAACCGACGGTCGCCCGTCTGCTGGAGCCGGTCTTCGAGTGGATGCACATGCCGCACGGCATGATCCACCCGCTCGGCTATGTCATCGCGCTCGCCGCGGTGGTCTTCTTCCACCTCGTCATCGGTGAGATGGTCCCGAAGAACCTGGCGATGGCGGCCCCCGAGAAGGCCGCGCTGTGGCTGAGCCCCGGCCTGGTCTGGTTCGCCCGCCTGTGCAGGCCGGTCACGATCGCGCTCGGCGCCTGCGCCGAGGCCGTCCTGCGGCTGTTCCGCGTCGAACCGAAGGACGAGGTCGAGGCCGTCTTCACCAGCGAACAGCTCAACCGGCTGGTGGAGGACTCCGGCCAGGCGGGCCTCCTCGACCCCGAGGAGGCCGAGCGCCTGGAGGACGCGCTGGAACTGGGCTCCCGCCCGGTGACGGACGTCCTGCTGGACCGCGAGTCACTGGTGACGGTCACGCCCGCGGTCACCCCCGGGCAGATCGTGGAGCTCACCGCCCGCACCGGGTACTCCCGGTTCCCGGTGGCCGCGGACAGCGGTGCCTTCATGGGCTACCTGCACGTCAAGGACGTACTGGACCTGGAGGACTCCGACCGCGCCGTCCCGCAGCACCTGTGGCGCCCGATGACGACCCTCCGCCCCGAACTCCCCCTGGACGACGCCCTCACGGTGATGCGCCGCGCGGCGACCCACCTGGCCCAGGTCTCCGACCCCTCGGGCAGGGTCCTGGGCCTGGTGGCCCTGGAAGACGTCCTGGAACTCCTGGTGGGCGAAGTACGCGACCCGGCCCACCGAGAGGTGACGGTCACTCCCCAGAGAGCAAGCGGAACTCCGGAGGAGGCCCTGGCGACGTAGCAGCCCCAGCCGCGATCGTGCCTCCCCCCAGTGCCTCAAGGGCCTGTGGGGAGGTACCCCCCGGGGCGGCACGGGTGGTCGCGGGAACGCCGTGGCTGCGGGGCGAGCGCAAACCACCCACCCCCCGCCGGCCACCCCACCGGGGTTTCACAGCCCCGGTGGGTCCGTCGGCCCCCGCCC
>NZ_NCTE01000908.1:11681-15840 GCF_002114215.1 Streptomyces sp. 13-12-16
AGCGTGGCCAGATCATCCCGGGTCAGCACCCCTGGATACACGGACAACCGCAGATCCCGGTACGCACAGCTCTTCTCGTACAGCGTCCGCAGGAACCGCCCGTTCCCCAGCTCGTCGATCCACCCCTGATCCACCACGTGTCCGGCGATCGACCGCAGCTCGTCCAACGCCTCCTCGTCCCACACATCCCCGTTCTCCCCCGCCAGCACCTCCCCGATCGAGGTCAGCTCCAGCGGCCGGTACGAGGGGAAGTCCACCCGGGTCGTGAACCGCGACGACAGCCCGGGATTCGCGGCGAGCAGCCGGTCCATCCCCTCCGGATACCCGGCGAGGATCACCACCAGATGGTCCCGGTTGTCCTCCGCCCGCTTCAACAGCACCTGCAGCGCCTCGTCCCCGTACGCGTCCCCCTTGCCGTACCCGGAGTTGGACAGCGAGTACGCCTCGTCCACGAACAGCACCCCGCCCAGCGCGGAGTCGATCAGCTCGTTGGCCTTCACCGCGGTCTGCCCCAGGTACTCACCGACCAGATCCGCCCGCTGGGCCTCCACCAGATGGTCACCACCGAGCAGCCCGAGGGCGTAGAACACACGGCCGAGGATGCGGGCCACCGTCGTCTTCCCCGTCCCGGACGGCCCGGAGAAGACGAAGTGGCGTTTCGGCGGCTGCACCGGCAACCCCTGTCCGGCCCGCAGCCGCGCCATGTTCAGCTGCGCCGACAACGCCTTGACCTGCCGCTTCACCGGCTCCAGGCCCACCATGCGCTCCAGTTCGGCGAGCGCCTCCTCCAGTAACGCGGGGTCCGTGGGCCCGGTGGGCAGCGGGGACACCCCGGATCCCGTCCGCTCCCGCACACCCGGAGCGGCGACCGGCGGCAGCGGACCCGGTACGGGCTCGGGCTCGGACAGCCGCAGGTCACGCCCCTCGGTGCCGAACAGCGGATCGAGCATGTCGGGGCCGTCCATGACGTCCTGCCCGGCCCCGGTGAGCGTGATCGAGGCGAGGTCGGCGGAGTCGTCGTACCCGTCGCCCTCGGCGATCGCGGCGAGCCGGGCGGAGGTGTCCATGAAGGCCGGATCGACCCGGTGCACGGCCCGGTACAGGGGGAGCGCGGCGGCGCTGCGGCCGGTCCCCTCGTGGGCGCGGGCCAGCCAGTAGCGCAGCTCCTTGCGCTGCGGCTGTTCGCTGCGGCACCGCATCAGCGCCGCCGACAGCAGCGGTTCGGCCTGCCCGTACATCTCCAGCCGCACCCGGGCCATGCCGCCGAACAGGCCGGCCTCGATGCCCAGCAGCGGGTCCTCGACGAGGGAGTCCGTGTGCCGGACCAGCTGCTCCCAGTCCTTGACCAGGTAGGCGCGGCAGGCGTGCAGGAAGCGGACCTGCGGATCGGTGTCCACCGGGGGCAGCCCGGCGAGCGCCCGGTCCAGCTCGGGGACATGGCGCCCGTCCAGCCAGTGGGAGGCGTGCGCCAGCAGCAGATCGCGGGGGCTCTCCAGCACCGGCTGCACCCACCAGCCGAGCCAGTACCAGGAGTTGAGGGTGCGGCGGTGCCGGGCGCGCTGCTCGCCGAAGCGCTCCCGGTGCCGGAACATCCTGAGCAGCGCGGTCGTCGTGTCGACGCGCAGCGCGTGCAGCCCGAGCCAGCCGTCGGCCATCCCCGGGTCGATCCGCACCGCGACCCGGAACTCCTCCTCCGCCTGCGGATAGGCGCCCATCGTGTAGGCGTCCACGCCCCGCAGCCAGGCGAGGTCGGCCGGGGCCTGCGGGCCCTGCGTGCCGAAGTCCATCACGTCCCCCACGAACCGTGCCCCCGTAGGTGTGCCGGCCGGCCCTCGTCCGTCGGCTCCCGTTGGTCGAACCGCTGTGCCGCGGACCGGAGTTGGAAGGTGCGCGAAGTAGCGTCCGTAGGTCGCACCGAGGGCATCGTACCCGCGGCGGCGGTACGTCCGTAGGGTGCCGTACCCGCCGAAGGGCGAGGTGGGAGGGGGGAGCGCGGACCACGTGTGGTGACCCAGGGTGATCGTCATATGCCACTGGGCGCCCGAAAAACGCGAAGAGGGCAGAACGAAGCCCCCGATCACGGGGGAACAACCGGGGGCTTCGCGTCTGCCGGCGGCTCCCGAAGGGCCGCACATTGAGAACGTAAGACCTGTACGCGCCCCCGGTCAAGCCGAGTTGGGGTACTCCGGCAACTTGTCCGGGACCGCTCTTCACGGGTTCACCACAATGCGGGTGGCCCGTCACCCTGTGTGAGCGGAGGGGGTGATTCACCCGCCTCGGCGGACCCGGGAAGCAGCTCGTACCCCTTCGGGCGCTGCCGCACCAGAAGCCCCGCGAAGGGGCGTGAGGGGTCGCCCGCGAAGTGCTCGCGTTCCGCGCGGATCCAGCCGTCCCAGAACTCCCGCTGCTCCGCGCCGTCGCGGGCCCGCCCCCGCGACCAGGACTCCTCCCGGGGGAGGTCCATCCACAGCAGCAGCGCCAGATACGGGCGCAGGGCCCGGCGCCCCGCGCCGACGCCCTCCACGACGACCACGGGGGCGGGCGGCAGCGGGCGGGGCGGTCCGAAGCGGCGGGTCCGCCAGTCGTAGGGGGAGTAGCGCGCGGTCTCGCCTCGGCCGAGCGGCTCGATCACCTGGCTCAGCAGCCGTCCGGTCCAGTCGAACAGTTCGGTGTGGCTGGCGATGTCGTCGAGCCGCAGCACCGGAGCGCCGTCCAGTGCCTCGGCCAGCCGTACGGCGAACGTCGACTTCCCCGAGCCGGCGTGCCCGTCGACGCCGACGAGCCGGACCGGGCCGCACGAGGGGGCGAGCCGGCGGATGCGGGAGGCGAGATCGTGAATGGCTGGTTCCTGGGGGCGGGGGAGGGAGAGGGCCTACCGGAGCACTCTAGGCCCCGGACGGCCGAGCCCCGGACGGACCGGCCCTCGGCCGGACGGGTCCACCGGGGGTCCCGCCATTGGTCGAGTCCCATGTTGGTCGGGCGCGGTACGGCCGGGGTGCTGGCAGGATCCGCCCGGCTGCGTTCATAGTTGGCGCACACCGCTCCACCCGGCGGACGCACACCGTCCGGCCGGCCGTGCTTTGGTCCTGTCCCGACTCCGACACCTGGGGGTCCTCCACCCATGAGCAGAGCCGAACTGCCGTCCCGCAGATCCCTCCTGGCCGCGGCGGTCGTCACCGCCGTCGCCGGGAGCGCGGGCCCGGCGTCCGCCGGAACCCCGACGGCCGGTACCCCGACCGGACACGCCACCGACACCGCCGGCCGGACCGCCGCCCGCCCCGTCGACAACCGGTCCTGGACCTCGTACACCGACTGGCGCGGCGGTACCGCCGTCGGGACCCGTGCCGTCGTCGGTGTCCGTCCCGGCCTTCTGATCGCGAGGCCCGTCGGCACCACGGACTACACCGACCCGCACACCGGCCGCACGGCCGCCTGGGAGTACGCGACCTGGACCTCGCCCGTGCACCGGCTCAGGGTTCCGGCCACGGAGGTCATCGCCTCCTGGAACGCGCACACCCCCGCGGGCACCTGGCTCCAGACCGAGCTGAAGGGCACGTACTCCGACGGCACGGACACCCCCTGGTACGTCATGGGCCGCTGGGCCGCCGGCGACCAGGACATCCGGCGCACCTCGGTGGACGACCAGAGCGACGGGAAGAGCACCGTCTGGACGGACACGCTCTCCGTGGACGACGCGGCCTCGGGCCTGCGCGTCGTCTCGTACCGGCTGCGACTGACCCTCCACCGCCGTCCCGGCACCCGGCTCACCCCGACCGTGTGGCGGCTCGGCGCGATGGGCTCCGACATCCCCGACCGGTTCACCGTCCCCGCCTCCGTGCCCGGTCTCGCCGGGGAGCTGATCGTCCCGCGCTACTCGCAGGAGATCCACAAGGGCCAGTACCCGGAGTACGACAACGGCGGTGAGGCCTGGTGCAGCCCCACCTCCTCGCAGATGATCATCGAGTACTGGGGCGGCCGGCTCACCGAGGAGCAGCTCTCCTGGGTCGACCCGTCCTACGCCGACCCGCAGATCTGCCACGCGGCCCGCCACACCTTCGACCACCAGTACGAGGGCTGCGGCAACTGGCCCTTCAACGCCGCCTACGCGGCCACCTTCGACGGCCTGGCGGGCGTGGTCACCCGCCTCGGCTCCCTCACC
>NZ_NCTE01000909.1 GCF_002114215.1 Streptomyces sp. 13-12-16
AGGGCGACTCGGACATCCCGACGGCCGCGAGCGGCGGCGCGGCCACGCCGTCCGCCGGCTCGGACGCGCAGGGCGGCGGGGACGACGTGGCCGCCTATGTGCAGGCGCAGCGCACGTACGTGAAGTGCCTGCGGGAGAACGGGGTCGACGCCCCGGACCCGGACGAGAAGGGGAACGTCGACTTCGGTGACAACCTGGACCTGAAGAAGGACGCGAAGTTCCGGGCGGCCACGGAGAAGTGCGCCGAGTACCTGGCGGCCGTGCCCGAGAGCATCGAGAAGGGCAACCAGTCCAAGCTCACCGCCGAGCAGATCAAGGTGAAGCAGCAGTACGCGAAGTGCATGCAGGAGAACGGCGCCGCCGACTTCCCCGACCCGGGCCCCGACGGCCTCGGACAGGGGGACTGGGACCAGAGCTCCGCCGGTGCGAAGCGGGCCATCCGGATCTGCGGGCCGATCGTGGGTGTTCCGGAGAACCCGGGCCCCGGCAAGGGCTGACCGTGGCGGATACGGTGACACGGATCGATGACGGGCCCGAGGCGGCGTCCGAACCGCCACGCGGCGGACGGGGACGGCGTACGGCGTTGATCGCCCTGGCCGTGGTCGTCGTGGCGGCGGTCGCCGTGGTGGGCGCCCTGGGCCTCGGCGGTGGCGGGGACGAGGGCGCGGACGCACCGCCCCGGACCGGCTCGCTGGTCGAGGTGGTCCGGGCCACGCTGACCGAACGCACGCAGGTGGACGGCCAGTTGGGGTACGGCACGGAGATACCCCTGCCGGTCAAGGCGACCGGGACCGTGACCGGGCTGCCCGAGGCGGGGACCACGGCGAAGCGCGGCGACACGCTGCTGCGTGTCGACGACCGCCCGGTGGTGCTGCTGTACGGGTCGCTGCCCATGTACCGGGACCTGGGGCTGACCACCACCGCGCCCGGGGGCGACACCGCGCCCGGGGGCGACACCGCGCCCGAGGGCGACACCGCGCCCGGGGGCGACACCGCGCCCGGCGGCGGCACCACGGCTTCCGGCGAGGGCAAGACGGACGGCGGGACC
>NZ_NCTE01000910.1:0-8317 GCF_002114215.1 Streptomyces sp. 13-12-16
CGGGCAGCGGCCCGGCCGCGCTGCGCTGCCTGGAGCGGGCGGCCGCCGAGGGACGGCGGTTCGACGTGCTGCTCGTCGACGCCGACCTGGGCGGCAAGGTGCCGGGCGGCCGGCCGGCCGTGCCCGTGCAGGCCGGTGACGAGGACGGGCTCGTCGACGGGATGGCGCTGGTCACCGGGGTGCGTTCGGCGCAGCCGCAGGTACGGATCGTCGTGCTCGCGGAGAAGGACGACCCGGCCCGGGCCGCGCTCGCCCTCCAGGCCGGAGCCTCCGGGTGGGTGGCCAAGGACTGCTCGCTGAACCGGCTGCTCACCGTCATACGGGGGGTGCTGCGCGACGAGACGCATCTGCCGCCCGCGCTGCTCACCGGCGTGCTGCGGGAGTTGACCGCCGCCCGGCGGCACCGCACGGAGAGCGAACGGCTCGTGGAGTCCCTGACGCCGCGCGAGCGGGAGGTGCTGCGGTGCATGGTCGCGGGGCTGGGGCGCAAGGCGGTCGCCGAGCGTCTGTATCTGTCCCCGCACACCGTACGGACCCACATGCAGAACGTCCTGGGGAAGTTGGGGGTGCACTCCACCCTCGCCGCGGTGGCCCTCGCCCGGCGGGCGGGTGTCGGGCCCGTCGACCTAACCGGGGATGTTGTCGAACGGGGCGGTCAACTGGCGTAGCAGCCCGGCCAGTTCGTTGCGCTGGGCGCGGGTGAGCTCCCCGAGGATCGCCCGCTCCTGCGCCAGCAGCCCGGCCAGTGCCTGGTCGGCGCGGTCGCGGCCCTCGTCCGTGAGCCGGACCAGGACACCGCGCCGGTCACTGGGGTCGGGCAGCCGCTCCACCAGGCCCTTCTTGGTGAGGCGGTCGATGCGGTTGGTCATCGTGCCCGACGTGACCAGCGTCTGTGTGAGGAGCTGGCCCGGCGAGAGCTGGTACGGGGTGCCCGCGCGGCGCAGCGCGGTCAGGACGTCGAACTCCCAGGACTCCAGCCCGTGCTCGGTGAAGGCGAGCCGGCGCGCCCGGTCCAGGTGCCGGGCCAGTCTGCTCACCCGGCTGAGCACCTCGAGCGGTTCCACGTCGAGGTCCGGGCGCTCCCGGCGCCACGCTGCGACCAGCCGATCGACCTCGTCCTCCATGACGATCAGTGTAGTGGTTGTGTCGATGTGAAGTCTCTTGATGTCGAGTCTCTTGACGTCGAGATGAATGGTGGGTGACGCTGGATACCCGTCCGTCAGCCATCGGGAGGCCCCATGTCCGCAGCGACCCCCGTCTGGGACCCGGCCCAGTACCTGCGCCACGCCGGTCACCGCACCCGGCCCTTCACCGACCTGCTCGCCCGCGTCCCGGAACTTCCGGGGGACCCGCCCCGCATCGCCGACCTCGGCTGCGGCGCCGGGAACGTCACGGCCCTGCTCGCCGGCCGCTGGCCCGCCGCCCGCATCACCGGCTACGACAACTCGCCCGAGATGCTCGACAAGGCCCGCGCCGACCACGGGGGCGGCAGCCTCCGCTTCGCCCACGCCGACGTCCGCACCTGGGTGCCGGACGGGCCGTACGACCTGATCGTCAGCAACGCCACGCTGCAGTGGGTCCCGGGGCACGTGGAGCGGTTCCGTGACTGGGTCCGAGGGCTCACCCCCGGCGGCACCCTCGCCTTCCAGGTGCCCGGCAACTTCGACGCCCCCAGCCACACCCTGCTGCGCGAACTCGCCGCCTCCCCGCGCTGGCGGGACCGTCTGGCCGGCGTCCTGCGCCACGACGACGCCGTACTGCGGCCGGAGGGCTACCTGGAGCACCTGACCGCCCTCGGCTGCACGACCGACGCCTGGGAGACGACCTACGTCCACCTGCTGACCGGGCAGGACCCGGTCCTCGACTGGGTCAAGGGCACGGGCCTGCGTCCCGTCCTGACCGCCCTGGCGGACGACCCCGAGGCCCGCGACGCGTTCGTCGACGCGTACCGGTCCGCCCTGCGAGCGGCCTACCCGGCCGGCCCCCACGGCACCCCGTTCCCGTTCCGCCGCGTCTTCGCGGTCGCCGTCAAGGAGGCCTGATGCTCACCGCCGTCGACCATGTGCAGCTCGCCGCCCCGCCCGGCTCCGAGGAACGGCTGCGCGCGTACTACGCCGATGTCCTCGGCATGACCGAAGTGCCCAAGCCACCGGTCCTGGCCGCCCGCGGCGGCTGCTGGTTCGAGGCCGGGGACGTACACCTCCACCTGGGCATCGAGCAGGACTTCCGGCCCGCGAGGAAAGCCCACCCCGGCCTGCGGGTGACCGGCATCGAGGCGTACGCCGCCCGCCTGACCGCCCACGGAGCATCCGTCACCTGGGACGACGACCTCCCGGGCCACCGGCGCTTCTACTCCGACGACCCGGTGGGCAACCGCCTGGAGTTCCTGGAGCCCCGCTAGGACTTCCGGTGACCTATCAGCCGAGGCCTCGGCTCCAGGCCGTCCAGGCCGTGCCAGGCCAGGTTGACCAGGTGGGCCGCCACCTCCGCCTTTTTCGGCTTGCGGACGTCCAGCCACCACTGGCCCGTCAGCGCCACCATCCCGACCAGGGCCTGCGCGTACAGCGGGGCCAGCTTGGGGTCGAAGCCGCGGCTCTTGAACTCGCGGCCCAGGATGTCCTCCACCTGGGTGGCGATGTCCGAGATCAGCGAGGCGAAGGTGCCCGTCGACTGGGGGATGGGGGAGTCGCGGACCAGGATGCGGAAGCCGTCCGTGTACTCCTCGATGTAGTCGAGGAGCGCGAACGCCGCCTGCTCGCACAGCTCACGGGGATGACCGGCCGTCAGCGAGCCGGTCACCATGTCCAGCAGGCGCCGCATCTCGCGGTCCACCACCACCGCGTACAGGCCCTCCTTGCCGCCGAAGTGCTCGTACACCACCGGCTTGGAGACCCCGGCCTTCGCCGCGATCTCCTCCACCGACGTGCCTTCGAAGCCCTTCTCCGCGAACAGCGTGCGGCCGATCTCCAGCAACTGCTGGCGGCGCTCCGCACCGGTCATCCGGGTGCGACGGGTGCGCCGCGGTTTCTCGTTGCCTGGGGTGCTGCTGGAGTCGGTCGCCACGGCGACCATCATGCCGCCTCGACAGGTCCCTTCCCGCGCCGGGCGCCGCCTTCCGAGGTGCTGCGGCGCGAATCGATACGCGAGCGTGACGGCCACCGCACGTCGAAGGCCCAGCCCAGCTGCTCGAACCAGCGGATCAGACGCGCGGAGGAATCGAGCTGCCAGCGCTCCACACCGTGCCGCGCGGACGTCGGATCGGCGTGGTGCAGGTTGTGCCACGACTCACCGCAGGACAGGACCGCCAGCCACCACACATTGCCCGAACGGTCCCGCGACTTGAACGGACGCTTGCCGACCGCGTGGCAGATCGAGTTGATCGACCACGTCACATGGTGCAGCAGCGCCACCCGGACGAGCGACCCCCAGAAGAAGCCGGTGAACGCGCCCCACCAGGACATGGTGACCAGACCGCCGATCAGCGCGGGCAGCGCCAGCGACAACGCCGTCCACAGGACGAACTGCCGGGAGATCGCCCGCAGGGTCCGGTCCTTGACCAGATCCGGCGCGTACTTCTCCTGCGGAGTCTGCTCCTCGTCGAACATCCAGCCGATGTGCGCCCACCACAGGCCCTTCATCAGCGCCGGGACCGTCTCCCCGTACCGCCACGGCGAATGCGGGTCGCCCTCGGCGTCGGAGAACTTGTGGTGCTTGCGGTGGTCGGCCACCCACCGCACCAGCGGGCCCTCCACCGCCATCGACCCGGCGATCGCCAGCGCGATCCTCAACGGCCGCTTCGCCTTGAACGAACCGTGCGTGAAGTGACGGTGGAAGCCGATGGTGATGCCGTGGCAACCGAGGTAGTAGAAGAAGACCAGCAGACCGAGGTCCAGCCAGCTCACCCCCCACCCCCACGCCAGCGGCACCGCCGCCACCAGCGCCAGGAAGGGGACGGTGATGAAGAGCAGCAGCGTGATCTGCTCGATGGAGCGCTTGCGCTCACCACCCAGCGTGGCGGAGGGCGCGGCGTCGTCGGACCCGGGTTGTTTCGGAGCTTCGTGCAGCACGTCGGAGCCTGAGGTCATGCGTGTCCCCTGTGGGGTATGTGGACTGAGGGTGGGTGCCGGGCCGCCGGAAACACACTGCGTTCCTACGCTTCCGTAACCTACGGCAACGTAAGTATGACAGTGCGTAGCCCGTCGGCAAGGGCCCGTCGGCCTGCGCGTCCGGGTCGAGACCTATCCTTGAAGTCGGTCGGACAGCGCGGTCCGCTCTGATTTCTTCCCGGACGTCCGGCCCGAGGCGGCACACGCCGCGCGAGACGTTCGCCCGGGTTCCCTCCCAGACGAGCTTCAACACTGCAAGGAGCCGCACCTGTGAGCAGTGCCGACGACCAGACCACCACGACGAGCAGCGAGCTGCGTGCCGACATCCGCCGACTGGGTGATCTCCTGGGCGAGACCCTGGTACGGCAGGAGGGCCCGGAGCTGCTCGACCTCGTCGAGAAGGTGCGCCGACTCACCCGTGAGGACGGTGAGGCCGCCGCCGAGCTGCTGCGGGGCACCGAACTGCAGACCGCGGCCAAGCTGGTCCGCGCGTTCTCCACCTACTTCCACCTCGCCAACGTCACCGAGCAGGTGCACCGCAGCCGCGAACTGCGCGCCCGCCGCGCCGCCGAGGGCGGACTGCTCTCCCGCACCGCCGACCGCCTCAAGGACGCCGACCCCGAGCACCTGCGCGAGACGGTCCGCAACCTCAACATCCGGCCCGTCTTCACCGCCCACCCCACCGAGGCCGCCCGCCGCTCCGTCCTCAACAAGCTCCGCCGGATCGCCGCCCTCCTCGACACCCCGGTCATCGCCTCCGACCGGCGCCGCCTGGACACCCGGCTCGCCGAGAACATCGACCTCGTCTGGCAGACCGACGAACTGCGCGTGGTCCGCCCCGAGCCCGCCGACGAGGCCCGCAACGCCGTCTACTACCTCGACGAACTGCACGCCGGCGCGGTCGGCGACGTCCTGGAGGACCTCACGGCGGAGCTGGAGCGCGTCGGCGTCCACCTCCCCGACGACACCCGCCCCCTCACCTTCGGCACCTGGATCGGCGGCGACCGCGACGGCAACCCCAACGTCACCCCCCAGGTCACCTGGGACGTCCTCATCCTCCAGCACGAACACGGCATCAACGACGCCCTGGAGATGATCGACGAACTGCGCGGCTTCCTCTCCAACTCCATCCGCTACGCGGGTGCGACGGAGGAGCTGCTGGCCTCCCTCCGGGCCGACCTCGACGCCCTGCCCGAGATCAGCCCCCGCTACAAGCGGCTCAACGCCGAGGAGCCCTACCGGCTCAAGGCCACCTGCATCCGGCAGAAGCTGGAGAACACCAAGCTCCGCCTCGCCAAGGGCACCCCCCACGAGACCGGCCGCGACTACCTCGGCACCGGCGAACTCCTCGCCGACCTGCGCATCATCCAGGCCTCCCTGCGCGAACACCGCGGCGGCCTCTTCGCCGACGGCCGCCTCGCCCGTACGATCCGCACGCTGGCCGCCTTCGGCCTCCAGCTCGCCACCATGGACGTACGCGAACACGCCGACGCCCACCACCACGCCCTCGGCCAGCTCTTCGACCGGCTCGGCGAGGAATCGTGGCGCTACGCCGACATGCCCCGCGAGTACCGCTCCAAGCTCCTCGCCAAGGAGCTCAGGTCACGCCGCCCGCTCGCCCCCACCCCGGCACCCGTCGACGCCGCCGGCGAGAAGACCCTCGGCGTCTTCCAGACCGTCAGGCGGGCCCTGGAGGTCTTCGGACCCGAGGTCGTCGAGTCGTACATCATCTCCATGTGCCAGGGCGCCGACGACGTCTTCGCCGCCGCCGTGCTGGCGCGCGAGGCCGGACTCATCGACCTGCACGCCGGCTGGGCGAAGATCGGCATCGTCCCGCTGCTGGAGACCACCGACGAGCTCAAGGCCGCCGACACCATCCTCGAGGACATGCTCGCCGACCCCTCCTACCGGCGCCTCGTCGCGCTCCGGGGCGACGTCCAGGAGGTCATGCTCGGCTACTCCGACTCCTCCAAGTTCGGCGGCATCACCACCAGCCAGTGGGAGATCCACCGCGCCCAGCGGCGCCTGCGCGACGTCGCCCACCGCTACGGCGTACGGCTCCGCCTCTTCCACGGCCGCGGCGGCACCGTCGGCCGCGGCGGCGGCCCCACCCACGACGCCATCCTCGCCCAGCCCTGGGGCACCCTCGAAGGCGAGATCAAGGTCACCGAACAGGGCGAGGTCATCTCCGACAAGTACCTCATCCCGGCCCTCGCCCGCGAGAACCTGGAACTGTCCGTCGCCGCCACCCTCCAGGCGTCCGCCCTGCACACCGCGCCCCGCCAGTCCGTCGAGGCCCTCGCCCGCTGGGACGCCGCCATGGACGTCGTCTCCGACGCCGCCCACACGGCCTACCGCAAGCTCGTCGAGGACCCCGACCTGCCGACGTACTTCCTGGCCTCCACACCCGTCGACCAGCTCGCCGACCTGCACCTGGGCTCGCGGCCCTCCCGCCGCCCCGGCTCCGGCGTCTCACTCGACGGACTGCGCGCCATCCCGTGGGTGTTCGGCTGGACCCAGTCCCGGCAGATCGTCCCCGGCTGGTACGGCGTCGGCTCCGGCCTCAAGGCGCTGCGCGAGGCGGGACTGGACACCGTGCTCGACGAGATGCACCAGCAGTGGCACTTCTTCCGCAACTTCATCTCCAACGTGGAGATGACCCTCGCCAAGACCGACCTGCGCATCGCCCAGCACTACGTCGACACCCTCGTCCCCGACGAGCTCAAGCACGTCTTCGACGCCATCAAGGCCGAACACGAGCTGACCGTCACCGAAGTGCTGCGCGTCACCGGCGAACGGGAACTCCTGGACGCCGACCCGGTCCTCAAGCAGACCTTCACCATCCGCGACGCCTACCTGGACCCGATCTCCTACCTCCAGGTGGCCCTCCTCAAGCGCCAGCGCGACGCCGTCGGCGCCGGCCAGGAGCCCGACCCGCTGCTCTCCCGCGCCCTGCTGCTCACCGTCAACGGTGTCGCGGCCGGCCTGCGCAACACCGGCTGACCCGCCGGGAGGAAAGGGGTGCCCCCGGCCTCGTACGGCCGGGGGCACCCCTTCGTCCTGTGCGGCTTCGTCCCGCCCGGCTTCGTCCTGTGCGGCTCTGTCCCGCAAGGCTCCGCCCTACACGGCCAGGAAGGCCGCCGTCAGCAGCGCCGTCCCCGACAGCGCCAGCACCCACGCCGCCCGCGTGCGCAGCAGACC
Source organism: Streptomyces sp. 13-12-16 (assembly GCF_002114215.1). Lineage (GTDB taxonomy): Bacteria > Actinomycetota > Actinomycetes > Streptomycetales > Streptomycetaceae > Streptomyces. The sequence continues at coordinate 7,308 of NZ_NCTE01000910.1, forward strand.
ACCGGCCACCACGACCGACGTCAGCAGCAGCGCGCCGCCCAGCGGGACCCACGCGTAGAGGATCCCGGCGGGACCCGCACGGACGGCGTCCGTACCGCCCGGCTTCAGCACCACCGCGTACGTCCGCCCCTCCGCCACGGCCACCGAGTTCTCCAGCACGACCTCCGCACGCGGCTGCGACCCCTGCGACAGCGGCGTGTACGGCCCCGTGCACGTCTTCGCGCCGCACCGCGTCACTTCCACCGTGCCGCGCTCACGCCCCTTCGTCAGCATCGCGTGCTGCGCCGTCCCCCACGACGCCCACACACCCGCGATCAGGATCAGCGCGGCGACCGTGCCCATCGCCGCGAACCGGCCGAACCGCAGGGCGGAGGAGCCGCGGGAGGAGCGGACAGCGGGAGACATGGCCGAGATCCTTGGCCATGACCTTGCGGTCGGTCAACTCCGGGTGGGCTCCGGCGCCCTCCCACAGGGAGACAAGTCCACCGATGTACCCATCAGCACGTCACGAGTTGTACGTGCTCTGCGCCCGCTCCAGCCCCTCGATCACCAGACACTCCACCGCGTCCGCCGCCCGGTCCACGAAGTAGTCCAGCTCCTTGCGCTCCGCCGGCGAGAAGTCCTTCAGCACGAAGTCCGCCACCTGCATCCGCCCCGGCGGCCGTCCGATCCCGAACCGCGCCCGGTGGTACTCCCGCCCGAACGCCTTCGTCAGCGACTTCAGCCCGTTGTGACCGTTGTCCCCGCCGCCCAGCTTCAGCCGCAGCGTCCCGTAGTCGATGTCCAGCTCGTCATGGACCGCGAGCACCCGCTCCGCCGGCACCTTGTAGAACTCCCGCAGCGCGTTCACCGGCCCGCCGGACAGATTCATGTACGACATCGGCTTCACCAGGACCACCCGCCGGTTCGCCGGACCCGGAGGACCGATCCGGCCCTCGACGACCTGCGCCTGAGCCCTGCCGGCCCGCTTGAACCGGCCACCCATCCGCTCCGCCAGCAGATCCGCCACC
>NZ_NCTE01000910.1:8590-15501 GCF_002114215.1 Streptomyces sp. 13-12-16
CTCGGCGGCCTCTTCGCCCTCGGCACCCTCGGCGGGCGCCTCCTCGGCCTGCGCGGCCAGCACCTGGATGACGACGGCGTCGTCCTCGACGGCCAGCTTGGTGCCCTTCGGGAGGGTGACGTCCTTGGCGAGGATGGAGGCACCGGCCTCCAGGCCCTCGACGGAGACGGTCACGCTCTCCGGGATGTGCGTGGCCTCGGCCTCGACCGGCAGCGCGGCCAGCACGTGCTCCAGCAGGTAGCCACCCGGGGCCAGCTCACCCTCGGTCTGCACCGGGATCTCGACCTGGACGGTCTCGCCGCGCTTCACCAGCTGCAGGTCGACGTGCTCCAGGAAGCCCTTCAGCGGGTCACGCTGCACGGCCTTCGGGATCGCCAGCTCGTTCGACTTGCCGTCGATGTCCAGCGCGATCAGCACGTTCGGCGTACGCAGCGCGAGCAGCAGCTCGTGGCCCGGAAGGGTCAGGTGCAGCGGGTCCGAACCGTGCCCGTACAGCACACCCGGAACCTTGTTGTCACGGCGGATACGGCGCGCGGCACCCTTGCCGAACTCGGTGCGCGTCGCGACGGAGATCTTCACCTCGGACATGGTCACTCCTCGAAGTCAGAAACGGACGTGGTCACCCGGCCACGAACGGCCTGCTACGAAGAGCGCGTCGATAACGGACAGCCGAACCCGCCTCGTGAAAAGCGGAACGGCCTCCCTCGCCGAGCAACTCGGACAGTCTACTCGGACCAGGAGGCCGCACCCAAAACGATCACCGGAGGGCCCGGTGCAGAACCCTTACTGCACGGACCGCACGGCTCTCACCCGCTCTTACTGCTCGTCGAACAGGCTCGTCACCGAGCCGTCCTGGAACACCTCACGCGCCGCACGCGCGATCGTCGGCGCGATCGACAACACCTTGATCTTGTCGAGGGACTCGCTCAACTCACCCGGCGTCGGCAGCGTGTTCGTGAACACGAACTCGCTCACCCGCGAGTTCTTCAGCCGGTCCGCCGCCGGACCCGACAGCACACCGTGCGTCGCCGTCACGATCACGTCCTCCGCACCGTGCGCGAACAACGCGTCCGCCGCGGCGCAGATCGTGCCACCCGTGTCGATCATGTCGTCCACCAGGACGCAGATGCGCCCCTCCACGTCACCCACGACCTCGTGCACCGTGACCTGGTTCGCCACGTCCTTGTCCCGGCGCTTGTGCACGATCGCCAGCGGCGCACCCAGCCGGTCGCACCAACGGTCCGCCACCCGCACCCGGCCCGCGTCCGGAGACACCACCGTCAGCTTCGAACGGTCCACCTTCGCACCCACGTAGTCCGCCAGCAGCGGCAGCGCGAAGAGATGGTCCACGGGCCCGTCGAAGAACCCCTGGATCTGATCCGTGTGCAGATCCACGGCCAGCAGCCGGTCGGCACCCGCCGTCTTCATCAGGTCCGCGATCAGACGCGCCGAGATCGGTTCACGACCCCGGTGCTTCTTGTCCTGCCGCGCGTAACCGTAGAACGGCACGATCACCGTGATGGACCTGGCCGACGCACGCTTCAACGCGTCGATCATGATCAACTGCTCCATGATCCACTTGTTGATCGGAGCGGTGTGGCTCTGGATCAGGAAACAGTCGGCACCACGAGCCGACTCCTGATACCGCACATAGATCTCACCATTGGCGAAATCGAAGGCCTTCGTCGGGACGACCCCCACATCCAGCTGTTGGGCGACCTCCTCGGCAAGCTCGGGGTGGGCGCGGCCGGAGAAGAACATCATCTTCTTCTCGCCGGTCGTCTTGATCCCGGTCACAGCACAATCTCCTCAGAGGTGTCACAGCTGATGGCGGTGCGGAAGTGCACTTATCACGGTACGCCCTGTTCGAGAGGGCCGAATCCGGTCAGTCCTCGGCGGCCGGCTCCCGCGAAGCCGCCTCCGCCGCCTTCGCGGCAGCACTCCCCGGACGCTTACGAGCCACCCAACCCTCGATATTCCGCTGCTGGCCACGGGCCACGGCCAACGAACCCGGCGGCACATCCTTCGTGATCACCGACCCGGCAGCCGTGTAAGCACCGTCCCCGATCGTGACAGGCGCCACAAACATGTTGTCCGAACCCGTCTTGCAGTGCGACCCGACCGTCGTGTGATGTTTGTCCTGCCCGTCGTAATTGACGAACACGCTCGCCGCACCGATGTTCGAGAACTCACCGATCGTCGCATCACCCACATACGACAGATGCGGAACCTTCGTCCCCTCACCGATCGACGCGTTCTTCGTCTCCACGTACGTACCGATCTTCGCCTTACGCGCCAACCGCGACCCCGGACGCAGATACGCGTACGGCCCCACACTCGCCTCGGGACCCACCTCGGAACCCACCGCCACCGTGTTGTCCACCCGCGCCCCCGCACCCACACGCGTGTCCGTCAACCGCGAGTTCGGCCCCACCTCACACCCCTCGGCGAGATGCGTCACCCCGTGCAACTGCGTCCCCGGATGGACCACCACGTCCTGCTCGAACGTCACCGACACATCCACCCACGTCGTCGCCGGATCCACCACCGTCACCCCCGACAGCATGGCCGCCGTCAGCAACCGGTCATTGAGGATCCGCCGCGCCTCGGACAACTGCACCCGGTTGTTGATCCCCGCGATCTCACGATGATCCCCCGCCACCGACGCACCCACCCGGTGCCCCGCCTCACGCAGGATCCCGAGCACGTCCGTCAGATACTCCTCACCCTGACTGTTGTCCGTCCGCACCCTCTTCAACGCGTCCGCCAGCAACGCCCCGTCGAACGCGAACACACCCGAGTTGATCTCCCGGATCGCCCGCTGCGCGGCCGACGCGTCCTTGTGCTCCACGATCGCCGTGACGGCACCGCCCTCGTCCCGCACGATCCGCCCGTAACCGGTCGCGTCCGGCACCTCGGCCGTCAGCACGGTCACCGCGTTCCCGTCGGCGGTGTGCGTGGCCGACAACCGCCGCAGCGTCTCACCCGTCAGCAACGGGGTGTCCCCGCACACGACGACCACGGTCCCGTCCACGGAGCCCCCCAGCTCCTCCAGCCCCATCCGCACGGCGTGACCCGTGCCGTTCTGCTCCGCCTGCACGGCGGTACGCACCTGAGGGGCGACCTCGGCGAGATGCGCGGTCACCTTCTCGCGGGCGTGACCCACGACGACGACCAGGTTCTCCGGCTGGAGCTCACCGGCCGCGGCGAGCACGTGGCCCACCAGGGAACGGCCACAGATGTCGTGCAGGACCTTCGGTGTGGCCGACTTCATACGGGTGCCCTCACCCGCTGCGAGAACGACGACGGCTGCCGGGCGACTGGTGCTCACGGGATGCCCTTCGGCTGTGATGGGGGAGGGGGTGACATCCGCAGGATACCGGGGTGGTTTCGGGGCCGACATGAGAGCGGGTCCTGACCGGTGACCGGTCAGGACCCGAACTTGAGCATGTGCTCCCGGGGGAGGACTCGAACCCCCATGATCAGAGCCAAAATCTGACGTCTTGCCCTTAGACGACCCGGGATTACCGCTATGTCCGATTTGCTAGATCGGCTGCGGTGGCAGCCCCTACTATGCCGTACCACCAGCCTTCGATGCGACGGTACAGCTCGGCACCTTGCAGGACGGTGATCGCGAGGCAGCCTCGATAGCCGTCGCCGACGTTCTTGCGGACGGTTTTGGGGTTGTGCTTCTTGACGGTCGTTTTCTGGAGGAGTGAGACGTCAACGCCCAATAGATGGGCCCAGTAGCTCTCGGCGCCCTCAATGTCAGCCGTCTCGTGGATCATGACCCTGGAGCGCAAACGACTGCGCTCCACTCCCAGCAAGTCCAGCCAGGCTAGGTAGACGTGGATCACGCCGGGGTCGCTGTTGACGAACTGCACGTTCTCGCGCCTGGCGTACGGCTTGTCCTTGGAGCCCTCGGCCCAGTAGAGGGCCACGCCGGCGATGAAGAGTTCGCGGTCGGACAGTGTGCCGATCTCGCTCGCGGCGGCCGCCTTGGTCCGCTGCCGTTCCTCCTCGCGCAGTCGGAGCGTGGCTTCCCAGCCTCGCCTCGCGATCGCCGAAGCCTCCTCACGGCTTCGTTTCCGCTCCGGTTTCGGCAGATCCCGTACCCACAGCGAGATCGAGCCCTTGGAGCAGCCCAGTTCGACCTGGATCTGGTCGTACGTCCGGCCTTGGAGCCGGAGCTCCCTCGCCTTCTCCCGTAGGTCGTCCTTGGCGTTCGGTCGTTTCGTCCATTCCGGGGCCGGCTCGCCCTGGAGGAGGCGGTTGAGGATGTCGTTGTTGTCGACGTGGAGCCGGTCGCGGATCTGGCGTCGACTGAGTCCGGCTCGTCGCAGAGCCACCGCCTGTTCCCGCAACTTCTCGAAGTCGTCGTATTTGCTGGGTGCATGTGTCACACGCATACCGTCCGGGCGGAATGGTCGGTTCCCCTCTCGAACGGTGTCCGATTCAGCAGTTCGAGGGATTTCGGGCCGTACCGCGTCCGAACGGTCACCCGGTGTGGTGTGGTCCGGACGTGGAAACTCGCCGGAAAAGCGGAGCTTCCCGCCCGTAGGCTGGACACATGACCACGACGGGGGAAGAGCTGGTGACGGCCCGGGGAGGGCCGTGGTGGTGGGACAGGCGGCGCAGTGCCGTGTTCGACGTGGGCCTCGCGGTGGCGTCCGCGCTGGAGTGCGGGCTGGAGGGGGTCCCGTTCGCGCGGGAGGCGGGGGTTCCGGCGGCCGTGGGGGTCGTGTTCGGCGTGCTGGCCGGTTCGGTGCTGCTGGTGCGGAGGCGGTGGCCGATCGCGGTGGTGCTGGTGGCGATCGCGGTGACGCCGGCCGCGATGGGTTTCCTGATGGGAGTCGTCGGCCTGTACTCGCTGGCCGCGTCAGAGGTGCCGCGCCGGATCATCGCGTCGCTGGCCGGGATGCAGTCGGTGGGCGTGCTCATCGTGATGTTCGTGCGGATGCGGCAGAACCTGGCGCGGGGGGAGCTGGACGTCGGGGACTGGATCGTGCCGTTCGCGTCGATCACGATGGCGATCGGGGTGACGGCGCCGCCGTTGTTGCTGGGGTTGTACGTGGGGGCGCGGCGGCGGTTGATGGAGAGTCTGCGGGAGCGGGCGGACAGTCTGGAGCGGGAGCTCCAGTTGCTCGCGGAGCGGGCCGAGGAGCGGGCGGAGTGGGCTCGGGGCGAGGAGCGGACGCGGATCGCGCGGGAGATGCACGACGTGGTGGCGCACCGGGTGAGTCTGATGGTGGTGCACGCGGCGGCGTTGCAGGCGGTGGCGCGGAAGGATCCCGAGAAGGCCGTGAGGAACGCCGCTCTGGTGGGGGACATGGGGCGGCAGGCGTTGACGGAGTTGCGGGAGATGCTCGGGGTGCTGCGTTCGGGTGGGGACGGGGGGCAGCGGCGGGAGCGGGCGTCGGTGCCGTTGGCGGCGGTGGGGGCGGCTGCGGCGGCTGCGGCGTCGCGGGCGGTGGATGAGGGGGAGGGGCCGTGTCTGTCGGAGATCGAGGAGTTGGTGGGGCAGTCGGCGGCTGCGGGGATGGTGGTCGATCTGTCGGTGGAGGGGGAGTCGCGGTCGTGTGCGCGTGAGGTGGAGTCGACGGCGTACCGGGTGGTGCAGGAGGCGTTGACGAACGTGCACAAGCATGCGGCGGGTGCGAAGACGTATGTGCGTCTGGCGTACCGGGTGTCGGAGATCGCGATGCAGGTGGAGAACGAGCCGCCGTCGGGGGTGGGGGCGTCGGCGGGGTTGCCGTCGGGTGGTAACGGTCTGGTGGGGATGAGGGAGCGGGTGTCGGCGTTGGGCGGGGTGTTCGTGTCGGGGCCGACGGACGCGGGGGGTTTTCGGGTGTCGGCGGTGATTCCGGCGTCGTAGTCGGGTGGTCCGGCGTCGTGGTCGGGTGGTCCGGCGTCGTGGTCGGGTGGTCCGGTGGTCGTGTGTGTTCAGCCGGCGGTGAGGCGTGCGGGCTGGATGCCGGAGACGAGGGTGGCGAGGGCGTGGTCGATGTCGGGTCCGAGGTACCAGTCGCCGGTGTGGTCGAGGGCGTAGGTGCGGCCCTGTGCGTCGATGGCGAGGAGTGCCTGGGTGTCGGTCTCGGTGCCGAGGGGGCAGACCTCGGTGTCGAGGGCGCGGCCGAGGTCGCCGAGGGTGCGGGCCTGGTGGAGGCCGTGGAGGGGGTCGAGGTGGAGGGTCGTGGGGGCGATCTGGCGGCCGGGTCCGGTGGGGGTGATGTGGAGTCCGCCGAATTCGGCCCAGGCTTCGACGGCGGCGGGGAAGACGGTGTGGCGGTGTCCGGCGGGTGAGGTGTGGTCGCGGAGGGTGTCGGCCCAGATTTCGGCTTGTTTGATGTTCCAGCGTCCGGGTTGCCAGCCGGCGGCGCGCAGGGCTGCGTCGACGGGGACGGCGAAGCGGGTGGTGGAGGTGCGGTCGGTGTGCATCTGCCTTCGTTCGTCGAGGTCGTGGGTGGTGCGGGGGGCTGGGGTCAGCCGTTGGTGGCGGGGTCGACCATGCGGACGCCGAAGTGGGCGATGAGGGCGGTGCAGGCGCGGCAGGGGGTGGCGTAGGCGCCGTGGAGGGGGTCGCCGTCCTCGCGGATGCGGCGGGTGGTGAGTTTGGCGTGTTTGAGGGTTTTGCGGGCTTCGCCGTTGGTCATGGGTCTGCGTGCGGCGCGTTTGCTGCGTGCGGCGTCGGCGGTGGTGATGTGCCGGGAGATGAGGATGGTCTCGGCGCAGCGGCCGGTGAAGCGGTCGCGTTGGTCGCTGGTGAGGGTGTCGAGGAAGTCCTGGACGAGGGGGTGCAGGGCGGGGGGTGTGTCGCCGCGTGCGGCGGTGCCGGTGAGGGTGGCGCCGCGGACGGAGAGGGCGGCGGCGATGGTGGGGAGGATGCCGTCGCGGCGGTGGTGGAGGGTGGG
>NZ_NCTE01000910.1:15772-17775 GCF_002114215.1 Streptomyces sp. 13-12-16
TTTGGGCGGACCGTCACGGGAGGGTGACGGCTGGTCACGGAAGCGGAAGGGCGGATGACCGGTGCCGGTGACCGGTGGGGTCGTACCGCATAGGCTGTCGGCACCGCGATCCGTGCGGTGTTCCGCGCGAGGGTGTGTGCGGGCGCCGTGGGGGTCGTGGCGGTAAGTAGTCGAGACAGACGTGACAGTCGAATACGTTCCGTAGTGGTCCGAAGGTGGGCGGTGCGGGGCGTACAGAGTGCCGCAGGGGGCAACCGCCATGACGACAGGTCGGCTCGGGCAGAAGGCCGCGCCGCCGAACGCGGCCTATGCGGGGCAGGTCGTGCACTTCCCGGACCCGGTGCGGGCGGCCCGTCACCCGAGGGGGGTGCGGGTGGACGAGCGGGGTTATCCCGACTTCTCGCCCTACGCGCGTGCGGCCGCGGAGGTGGCGGAGCCGCCGGAGGGTTTCGGCGTGGACGAGTTGCGGCTGACGGATTACGTGTCGGCGAACGCGGCGCTGGCGGCGAGCGGTCACGAGTTGTGGGACACGGTGCCGGCGGTGGCGACGCCGCACGGCTGGACGTGGCACCACGTGGTGGGGTCGCGGCGGCTGGAGTTGGTGCCGGTCGAGGTGAAGGCGCTGCTGCGGCATCACGGTGGTGTGGTGACGTCGGCGGTGGACCACGACAAGCGGGGCACGCGGCCGTTGCAGGAGACGCGTCCGGCGCACTTCGGGCTGCCGAAGTCGGGTGTGGCGGTGACGGAGTCGCAGGTGCTGGGGGTCGAGGAGGAGCTCGGGTACCGGTTGCCGGGCGCGTACCGGTCGTTCCTGAAGGCGGCGGGCGGTTGCGCGCCGGTGGGGACGGCGTTGGACGCGGGGCTGGGGCTGCTGGTGGACCAGCCGTTCTTCACGGTGCGGGACGAGGCGGCGGTCAATGACCTCGTGTACGTCAACAAGTGCTTGCGGGACCACCTGACCAAGGACTACCTGTGCGTCGGTTTCGTGCAGGGTGGTCTGCTGGCGGTGAAGGTGCGGGGCGAGCGGCAGGGTTCGGTGTGGTTCTGCGCGTACGACGACGCGCGGGACGTGGATCCTTCGTGGTCGCCGGCCGAGCGGGTGGAGCGGCTGCTGCTGTCGTGCGGGGACGACTTCGATGCGTTCCTGTCCCGGCTGGCGGGGTCTCCGCCGGAGCTGGACACGGTGGCGAATCTGATGGTGGACGGTGGGTTCGCGCGTGCCGTTCCGGTTTCTTCCGCGGGGGAGTGAGCTTCGGCGATGGTGACGTTCGCGCAGGCGCAGGAGCGCGCGGAGGAGTGGGTCAACGGGGACGTTCCGTCGTACCAGCACCGTGAGGTGCGGGTGCGGGAGTTCGGCCTCGGGTTCGTGGTGTGGGCGGAGGACCGTGCGGACGGTCCCCGTTCGGACGGGGGCGCGCAGCGGCTGGTGATCGCCCGTGACAGTGGTGAGGCGACGCTGTGGCCGGCGCTGCCGGTGGGTGAGGTGATCCGCCGGTACGAGGAGGAGTACGGCCGTGACGATTCGGCGCCCGAGCCGGCGCCGGCGCCGGCGGCGCGGGTGGATCTGAACCAGACGTCGTTCCTGCTGAGTCCGCCGGAGTGGTTGCAGGAGGCGGCGGACCGGCTGGGGATTCCGGATCGGCGGGGGGAGGGTTCGGGGTCCTCCGCGGGTCCGGGTTCGTCTGTGGCGTCGGCGTCGGCTTCGGGACCGGGATCGGGACCGGGTGCGGACTCGTCCGCGGAGCCGGTGTCGGGTCCGGTTCCGGGTTCCGGTTCGTCCGCGGTCTCGGATTCGGTTCCCGCTCCGGGGTCGTCCGCGGCTCCGGACGCGAGCTGGACTTCGGGCGCCGGTGGTGCGGCTCCGGCCCCGTCCGCGGGTTCCGCTCCGGGTGCGGCTGCCGGTCCTTCGGGCGCGGATTCCGGCGCGGGGGCTTCCGTGCCGGGTGCGGCCGCCGGTGCGGGGAGCGGTGCCGCGTGGCCCGCCGCCGGGGGGAGCGCGGGGG
>NZ_NCTE01000092.1 GCF_002114215.1 Streptomyces sp. 13-12-16
CCACCGCACCCGCCGGCACCCCCAGCGACCGGGCGAGGGAGACCGCGCCCCCCACCGGCACCAGCGACAGCGCGCAGTCGGCCAGCTCCCGCCGCCGGTGCAGCAGCGTCACCGCCCGCACCAGGGCCCGGTCGTCGCCCACCACCACCGGCCGCCGCGACCCGCGCCGCGCCAGCATCCGCGCGAACTCCTCCGGACCGTCCGGCAGGCACACCTTCGTGCCCGCCGCACCCGCGCTGAGCACGTCCTTCGCGATCCGGACGGACTCGCCGTCCGCCCGTCGGGCGACCGGGTCGACGACCACCAGGAGCTGATCGGACGTCGCGGAGAAGGTCCTGGAAGTCGCCACCTCGGCCATGCCTCGCTTCCTCGGGTAGCATCTTTGTGCAAGAGCCCCTTGCGCTATTGCGCCAGGGGCTTCGTCTATTCCGGGGCATCCGGTCCGACGGTTGGCGGCCAACGGTGGTCGCGGCGGTGCACGCGGCGGTGATCCTCCGTGTGCGCCCTTGACCTTGGACATGCCCCGCCCGGAAGGGGTGTACGCGCGTGCCCGCACTTGTGCTGCTCGGTGCTCAGTGGGGTGACGAAGGCAAGGGAAAGGCGACGGACCTGCTCGGTGGTTCCGTCGACTATGTGGTGCGCTACCAGGGCGGCAACAACGCCGGCCACACGGTAGTCGTGGGTGACCAGAAGTACGCCCTCCACCTGCTCCCTTCCGGAATCCTGTCTCCCGGCTGCACGCCGGTCATCGGCAACGGCGTCGTCGTCGACCCGTCGGTCCTGTTCTCCGAGCTGAGCGGGCTGAACGAGCGCGGCGTCGACACGTCGAAGCTCCTGATCAGCGGAAACGCTCACATCATCACGCCCTACAACGTGACGGTGGACAAGGTGACCGAGCGCTTCCTCGGCAAGCGCAAGATCGGCACCACGGGCCGGGGCATCGGCCCGACCTACGCCGACAAGATCAACCGCGTCGGCATCCGCGTCCAGGACCTGTACGACGAGTCGATCCTCACCCAGAAGGTCGAAGCGGCCCTCGACGTCAAGAACCAGATGCTCACCAAGTTCTACAACCGGCGCGCGATCGCCGTCGACCAGGTGGTCGAGGAGCTGCTGGGCTACGCGGACAAGCTCGCCCCGTACGTCGCCGACACGGTGCTGGTGCTGAACCAGGCGCTGGAGCAGGACAAGGTGGTCCTCTTCGAGGGCGGCCAGGGCACGCTGCTCGACATCGACCACGGCACGTACCCCTTCGTCACCTCGTCGAACCCGACCGCGGGCGGTGCCTGCACGGGCGCCGGCGTGGGCCCGACGAAGATCAGCCGGGTCATCGGCATCCTGAAGGCGTACACGACCCGCGTCGGCGCCGGCCCGTTCCCGACCGAGCTGTTCGACGAGGACGGCGAGGCGCTGCGCCGCATCGGCGGCGAGCGCGGTGTCACCACCGGCCGTGACCGCCGCTGCGGCTGGTTCGACGCGGTGATCGCCCGCTACGCCACCCGCGTCAACGGCCTCACCGACTTCTTCCTCACCAAGCTCGACGTCCTCACCGGCTGGGAGCAGATCCCGGTCTGCGTGGCGTACGAGATCGACGGCAAGCGCGTCGAGGAGCTGCCGTACTCGCAGACGGACTTCCACCACGCGAAGCCGGTCTACGAGATGCTGCCGGGCTGGTCCGAGGACATCACCGGCGCCAAGTCGTTCTCCGACCTGCCGAAGAACGCCCAGGCCTACGTCAAGGCCCTGGAGGAGATGTCCGGCGCCCCGATCTCCGCGATCGGCGTGGGCCCGGGCCGTACCGAGACGATCGAGATCAACTCGTTCCTGTAGGAGCACCCGTTCCGGCCGGCCACCGGCGCCCCTCGACGAGGGGCGCCGGTGGCTTCGTCGTATCGGGCATACCCTGACATCAGAGCGTGCATCGACGCGGAAGAAGGTGAGTGCGATGCGCGTGATGCTCAAGGCGACGCTGGACACCGAGAAGGCGAACGAGCTGCTCCGCAGCGGGAAGATGGCCGAGCAGGTCAAGGGGATCCTCGACCGGCTGCAGCCGGAGGCGGCCTACTTCGGTCCGATCGGCGGGCGGCGGACGATGGTGCTGGTCCTCCACATGCAGGACAGCTCGGAGGTGCCCCCGGTGGGCGAGCCGTTCTTCACTCACATGAACGCCCAGGTGGAGATGTGCCCGGTCATGAACGCGGAGGACCTCCAGAAGGGACTCTCGCAACTGGGCTGACCCCTGCCGTCAGCTGAACACGATCATCGACCCCTGCGCCAGGCTCCGGGTCGCCGCCGCGTGCAGACCCAGCCAGACGTGGCGTTCACGGGCGAAGGGGCTGGGGTCGTACGGGGCGGGCACGGCCGGCTCCTCCAACTCGGTCGGGCCGCGCGGGGGTTCGGGCGCGGCCGGGGGGTTCGCCGGGTCGATGCCGATGGACGGGGCGACCAGCTCCAGCTCCCGCAGCAGCGCGTGGGACGAGCCCAAGGGGCCGCCGCCCGCCAGGAGTTCGTCGTTGGCGAGGGGGTGCGGGAAGTCGACGGGGACGTACGCGCCCGCGTGGTCGTAGTGCCAGACCAGGTGGGACTGCTGGGCCGTCGTCTCGAACATCTCCAGCAACTGCTCGTAGTCGCCACCCAGTTCGTCCACCGGGGTGACCGGCAGCCCGCACACCTGGAGCAGGTACACCCGCCGCAGGAAGTGCAGCGCGTCGTAGTCGAAACCCGCGACCGGGGCCACCTCGCCGGTCAGTCCCGGCATGTACTGGTACACCGGCACCGGTGGCAGGCCGGACTCGGCGAGCACCGCGTTGTACTGCGCGAGTTCCTCGGCGAACGGGTTGTCGGGCGTGTGGCACAACACGTCGACGAGCGGTACCAGCCACAGGTCACAGGCCAAAGGAAGGCTCCTCACACAGCACGGTCGTCGGGACGGTCGTCGTGGTCAGGGAAGCGTATCGGCGCCCGGCGCGGGCTGCTCCCCCCGTGCCGGCCCTTGTGCAGGTCCCTTACCCATCCCACCGCCCGTCAGCCCTTCCACGAGGGAGAGCGCGTGCGTGTCGTACGACGCGACGATCGCGCGGGCCGCGTCGGTGTCACGGCGCGACAGCGCGTCGACCAGATCGGTGTGCGCGGCCCACAGGTGCCCGCGCAGGTCGGGCAGCCGCCGCAGACGCTGCACCACACACACCCAGGTCCGCACGCGCAGCCGGTGCAGGAAGTCGGTGAGGTACGGGTTGCCGAACACCGACCCGAGTTCGCGCCAGAAGCGCAGGTCGTAGCCGATCAGCACGGTGACCTCCCCGGCGAGGGCCGCGCGCTGCGCCTCCTCGCCACGCCTGCGCACCCCGGCGAGGGCGGCGGCCACCCGGGGCTCCTCCGGCCGCAGGTGCGCCAGGTGGCCGCCGGTCAGCGCGCGGAACATCCCGTCGGTCACCAGGGTGCGGGCCTCGATCATGCCCCGGAAGTCGTCGGCGGAGTACTCGTGCACCCGGAAGCCCCGGTGCTGGTCGGCGTCGAGCAGCCCCTGCGCCGACAGGTCGACCAGCGCCTCCCGGACGGGGGTCGCGGACACGCCGTACTGGTCGGCGATCTCCTTGACGGTGAACTCCTGCCCCGGCTGGAGCCGCCCGGCCAGCACCTCGTCACGGAGCGCGTCCGCGATCTGCTGCCGCAGGGTGCTGCGGGTCACGGCGCCGCCGCCGCTGAAGCCGGGCATGGTCGGGGCGTCTCCCTCGTCGCGTTCGAGTGGCGTGCACGCGGATGTCCGCGAGCACGCCACCTTACGCGTTCGGACGGGCCCCGGGGTGTTCGAACGGGCGCGGGGGAGGCCCCCCTCGCGCCCGTCCGTGCCGACCTCGCGGGGCGGTCACTCCACGTAGCCGTCCGCCACCGACAGGGCCGCGTCCAGCGCCGCGAGACCCTCCTTCAGCTCCGCCTCGCCCGCGTTGCACGGCGGCACCACATGCGTGCGGTTCATGTTCACGAAGGGCCAGATCCCGGCCTCCTTCGCGGCGGCGGCGAAGGCCGCCATCGGGGCGTTCGCCTCGCCGGCCGCGTTGTACGGCACCAGCGGCTCGCGGGTCTCCCGGTTCCGCACCAGCTCCAGCGCCCAGAACATGCCGGTCCCGCGCACCTCGCCCACGCTCGGGTGCCGCTCGGCCAGCTCCCGCAGCCCGGGGCCGACGACGGACGCGCCGAGGGAGGCGGCGTTCTCGACGACGCCCTCCTCCTCCATCACACGGATCGTCGCGACGGCGGCGGCGCAGGCCAGCGGGTGCCCCGAGTACGTCAGGCCGCCCGGGTAGGGCCGCTTCCCGAACGTGTCGGCGATCGCCCCGGAGATCGCGACACCGCCCAGCGGCACGTACCCGGAGTTCACGCCCTTCGCGAAGGTCATCAGGTCCGGGACGACGTCGTACAGGTCCGCCGCGAACCACGTCCCGGTCCGTCCGAACCCGGCCATGACCTCGTCGAGGACGAAGACGATCCCGTACTTGTCGCACAGCTCGCGGACCCCGGCGAGATAGCCGGCGGGCGGCATCATGATGCCCGCCGTCCCCGGGATCGTCTCCAGGACGATCGCGGCGATCGTCGAGGGCCCCTCGAAGGCGATCGTCGTCTCCAGGTGCTCCAGCGCCCGCGCGCACTCCTGCTCCTCCGTCTCCGCGTAGAAGCGGGAGCGGTACAGGAACGGCGCCCAGAAGTGCACGACCCCGGCCGTGCCGCTGTCGGAGGCCCAGCGGCGCGGGTCACCGGTGACGTTGACCGCCTGCTGGGTGCCGCCGTGGTACGAGCGGTACGCGGAGAGCACCTTGGGGCGGCCGGTGTGCAGCCGCGCCATGCGCAGGGCGTGCTCCACGGCGTCGGCGCCGCCGTTGGTGAAGAAGATCCTGTCCAGGTCGCCCGGGGTCCGCTCGGCGATCAGCCGGGCCGCCTCCGAGCGTGCCTCGACGGCGAACGCGGGCGCGAACGTCGTCATCCGCGCCGCCTGTTCCTGGATCGCGGCGACGACCTTCGGGTGCTGGTAACCGATGTTGGTGTAGACGAGGCCGCTGGTGAAGTCGAGGTAGCGCCGGCCGTCGTAGTCCCAGAAGTACGACCCCTGCGCCCCGGCGACGGCGAGCGGGTCGATGAGCTCCTGCGCGGACCAGGAGTGGAACACGTGCGCACGGTCGGCGGCCTTGACGGCGGCGCCGGCTTCGGGGTTCGGCTGAGGGGTCATGCGGGCGAGGGTAGGCCGGTGCCGCGGGGGCGCGACATCGGCGGCCTGTCTGCGGTGGGGGACTTTCCGCGACAGGGTGTCGACAGGAGTGATTGACAGGATGCTGTCCTAATGACAAGATGCTGTCATCTGCTGGCGTACCCACAAGGGAGCGGTCATGACCCGCAAGCCCGTGCATCTCGCCCTCTACGACACCTTCGCCGACTGGGAGACCGGTCACGCCACCGCGCACCTCGCGCGCGCCGGCTACGAGGTGCGTACGGTCACCCCGGCCGGGGAGCCCGTCACCGGCATCGGCGGACTCCGCGTCCTGTCCGACCTCACGCTCGACGAGCTGCGGCCCGAGGACAGCGCGCTGCTGATCCTCCCCGGCGCCGACCGCTGGGACGAGGGCGACGACCTCGCCCCCTTCGCCCGCGCCGCCCGCGCCTTCCTCGACGCCGGTGTGCCCGTCGCCGCGATCTGCGGCGCCACCGCCGGGCTGGCCAGGGAAGGGCTGCTCGACACCCGCGCGCACACCAGTGCCGTCTCCTTCTACCTCGCCGCGACCGGCTACGCGGGCGGCGACCGGTACGTCGAGGCCGACGCGGTCACCGACGGCGGTCTCGTCACCGCCGGGCCGACCGAGCCCGTCGCCTTCGCCCGCGAGATCCTCCGGCTGCTCGGCGTCCACGACGACACGGTGAACGACGCCTGGTACCGGCTGTTCCACGACTCGGACCCCGAGGCGTACGCCGAGTACGCGAAGGCCACGGCGCGGTGAGCGGGGAACACCAGGACCTGCTCAGCCGGGGCGCGCTCGGCACCTTCCGGCTGAACGGCCAGTTCCTCGCGGTCGCCGAGGAACTGGCCCGGCCCGCCGGGCTCACCGCCGCCCGGTGGCAGGTGCTCGGCGCGGTCCTCGGCGAGCCGCTGCCGGTCTCCGGGATCGCCAGGGCCATGGGCATCACCCGGCAGAGCGTGCAGCGCATCGCCGACCTGCTGGTGGAGCGCGGACTCGCCGAGTACCGGCCCAACCCGGCCCACCGCCGCGCCAAACTCCTCGCCCCCACGGAGCGGGGCCGCACGGCGATCAGCCGTGTCGACCCCGGCCACGCGGCCTTCGCGGAGCGGCTGGCACAGGCGTACGGAGCGGCGTACGGGGAGGCGGAACTCGCCCGTGCGGTGGAGGCGCTGGAACGCCTGTCCACGGTGCTGGACACACTCGGGCCGCCTGTTACGGAACCGTAGACATCGCCCAGCTCACCGGGTACCGGCCCCGCACTATCCTCGGGATGTTGCTCATCGGGGGGAGGCGGCGTGGCGATGGACAAGCTCGGGCCCGGGGACCCGCCGGGAATCGGGGCGTACCGGCTGCTGGCCAGGCTCGGGGCCGGCGGCATGGGGCAGGTCTACCTCGCCCGCTCCGACCGGGGACGCACCGTCGCCGTCAAGCTGATCCGCCGGGAGCTGGCCCAGCAGGAGGAGTTCCGGGCGCGCTTCCGCCAGGAGGTGCACGCCGCGCGGCAGGTCGGCGGCGACTGGACGGCCCCGGTGCTCGACGCGGACACCGAGGCGCCCGTGCCGTGGGTGGCCACCGGGTACGTGGCCGGGCCCAGCCTCCAGCAGGTGGTCGGGCACGACCACGGGGCGCTGCCCGAGCGTTCGGTGCGCATCCTCGCCGCCGGTCTCGCGCACGCGCTGAAGGACATCCACGCCGCGGGGATCATCCACCGGGACCTCAAGCCGTCCAACGTGCTCGTCACCATCGACGGTCCGCGCGTCATCGACTTCGGGATCGCGCGGGCGCTGGAGACGGTGACCGACGGCGGGCTCACCCGCACCGGCGCGCTCGTCGGCTCGCCCGGCTTCATGGCACCCGAGCAGGTGCGCGGCGACCGCATCACGCCCGCCTGCGACGTGTTCTGCCTCGGCTCGGTACTCGCCTACGCCGCCACCGGCACGTTCCCGTTCGGCACCGCCAACAGCGGTGTGCACGCGCTGATGTTCCGCATCGCCCAGGAGGAACCCGACCTGGCCGGTGTGCCCGAGGGGATCGCCGACCTCGTACGCGACTGCCTGAAGAAGGACCCGGCGGCACGGCCCACCCTCGACCGGGTGCTGGAACGCACCGGCGCGGAGGACACCGTGGCCGGCGGCCGCTCCCGCGACCCCTGGCTGCCGGGCGCCCTGGTCGCCCAGCTCGGCCGCCACGCGGTCCGCCTCCTGGACGCGGAGGACCCGCAGACCCCGGCGCCCCCCGTGCCGGCGGG
>NZ_NCTE01000911.1 GCF_002114215.1 Streptomyces sp. 13-12-16
CCCCGCCGCCGCGAGTCCCGCCGCCACCGCCACCAGCCCCACCGTGACGAGGGCGGACACCGCCGGCCGTACGACACGGTGCACGGCGTCCCAGCCGCGCGGCAGGGGAGTGCGGCGGGACGCCAGCAGCGCGACGATCAGGACGCCGGCCGCCCAGCCGAGGCCCCCGAGCAGCGTCGGCGCCGTGTCGACGGTGAACCCCACCGCCGCCTCCGCGTCGACGAGGTCGCCCACCCGGTCCGGCAGCAGCCCCCCGACATCGCCCAGCCCCGGGATCTCGACCCCGCCGCCACCCGCCCCCGGCAGGTCGTCGAGGCCCAGCGAGCCTCCGTCGACGGTGATGACGTCGTGCCCCGCCCAGGCCAGCCCGCCCGTCATCGCCACGAACAGCGCGACCACCGTGCCCGCACGGGCGAGGAGTTCGGTGCCGGAGACCACAACTCCCGCCGCCCGCAGGGACCGCAGGAAGAAGTACGACAGCAGCAGCGCGCCCACCAGGCCCACGCCCAGCGGCGTGACCTCCATGGCCGTACCGGCCTCCGCACCCGACAGTCCGAAGGCGGACATGTCACCGGACGGCGTGACCGAACCGCCCGCCCCCAGTGCCACCACCGCGGCGGTCATCGGACCCAGCGAACCGGCCGCGTCCGCGTCCAGCAGGTGCAGCCCGAGCGCCGCCGTCCCCGCCATCCCGATCAGCGCCCAGCTCACCGCGGCGACCGCGGACATCACCACATCGCCCCACGGCACGCGCGTACCGTGCCCCGCTGCTCCGACGCCCGTGGCAGCACTCATGGCAGACCCCCCGATCCGCGACGCGGCGTGACGGCCGCACATGTCCCCCTCGCGTGGTTTACCACTCTCCGGGCCGATTTCAACCCCGCCGACGAAAGCCGGTGAACACCTTGGTGCGCGCTCGTGACAAGGCCCGACTTTCGGTCAGAGGGCCGAGCCTGAAATAGTTCCCCCCGATGTTCGCCATCCCTAGACTCCCTGCGACGGGGGAAATTCGGGGGACAACTCAGTGGGGCATGGAGTGCCGGAACTCGTACTGGAATCAAACGGACGGACCTGGACGCTCGATCCGTCCAGGGCTTACACCCTCGGACGCGATCCGCAGGGGGACGTCGTGCTGGACGACGCCAGGGTCTCCTGGCGTCACGCCACGATCAGCTTCAACGGGCGCAGTTGGGTCATCGAGGACCACGGCAGCACCAACGGCACGTTCGTGCAGGGGCAGCGGATCCACCACCTGGAGTTCGGCTCCGACACGGTGCTGAACCTGGGCAACGCGACCGACGGCCCGCGCGTGACGCTGTCAGGCGCAGGCGCCGGCGCCGCGGCTCCGGCCGCCACGCCGCAGGCCCAGCCGCAGCAGCCGTACGCCGCCCAGGGCGCGAACCCCGGCTGGTC
>NZ_NCTE01000912.1 GCF_002114215.1 Streptomyces sp. 13-12-16
GGCGACGGGGGCGCCCCGCGCGAGCCCGGTCCGGGCGTGCGTGCCGGGCGTCGCCTGCGGGCGGGGATCCGGCGACGGGACCTAGGCGCGGCGCTGGCAGGCGACGCAGTACCGGGTGTGCGGGAGGATCTCCAGCCGCTCCGGCGGTACGGCCTTGGAACAGCCCAGACAGGCGCCGTAGGTGCCGTCGTCGACGCGCGTGAAGGCCTCGTCGATCTCCTTCAGGACACGCTTGATGGCGTCCCTCTGGTTGGACATCAGGTGGTCGCCGGGACTCTGCCCCGTTTCGTCGAGGGCCTTGAGCTGCGCGAGCCGGGTCGTGCGGGCGTGTTCGAGGCGCTGACGGACCTCGTCGGCGGCCGGGTGGGCGGTACGGGTTTCGGTGCGGGGCAGGTCGAGCGACACGGACGGTCCTCCTCGGGGACGGTGGCGTACGGATGTGACGTACGGGTGTTGTCCTCACCCTCGCCCGTTTCCGTCCCGGCGCCCATCGGGCGCGGTACCCATCTGAGCGGGGTCCGAGGACCCACCCCGCCCGGTGTGGGTCGGGCGGGCCGGCGGAAATGGGTCGCGGGGCCCATCGACCGGGGACCGCCGCTGGTGCAGGCTGGCCGGTGTCCGCCGGGACATGGGGGCCGCAGCCGCACAGGTCGGCGCGGTGACCGACAGTAGAGGCAGACGAGAAAGAGGAAGGCGTGACCTCCGTGTCCCTGTACTGGCGGATCTTCGGGCTCAACGCGGTGGTGCTGGGCAGTGCCACCGCGCTGCTGCTGTGGGCTCCGGTGACCGTGTCCGTTCCGGTGCTGCTGACCGAGGCGGTGATCCTGGTGGGCGGCCTCGGCGTCATGCTCGTCGCCAACGCGGCCCTGCTGCGCATCGGCCTCGCCCCGCTGGACCGGGTGACGCGGCTGATGGCCACCGTGGACCTGCTGCGCCCCGGTCAGCGGCTGCCCGTGCGCGGCGGCGGCGAGGTCGCCGAACTGGTCAGCACGTTCAATTCGATGCTGGAGCGGCTGGAGGGGGAACGCGTCGCGAGCAGCGCCCGCGCCATCCTCGCCCAGGAGGGCGAGCGGCGCCGTATCGCCCAGGAGCTGCACGACGAGGTCGGACAGAGCATGACGGCCGTGCTGCTGGCGCTGAAGCGGGCGGCCGACGAGGCGTCCCAGCCGCTGCGCGGTGAACTCCAGCAGGCGCAGGAGATCACCCGGGAGAGCCTCGACGAGGTCCGCCGGCTGGTGCGCCGGCTGCGTCCGGGCGTCCTGGACGATCTGGGGCTGGTCAGTGCGGTCACCTCGCTGGCCACCGAGTTCGCCACGCACACCGGGCTGCACGTGCTGCGCCGCTTCGACTCCGATCTGCCCGCTCTCGACCACGAGGCGGAGCTGGTGATCTACCGTGTGGCGCAGGAGAGCCTGACCAACGCCGCACGGCACGCCGAGGCGCGGTGCGTGGAGGTGAGCCTGCGCGCCGCCGACGGGTGCGTCGTCCTGGAGGTGGGTGACGACGGCCGCGGCATCGGGGCCGCCCACGAGGGCGCCGGGCTCCGCGGGATGCGGGAGCGGGCCCTGCTGATCGGGGCCGGACTGGACATCTCGAGCCCCGGCGAGACCTCCGCGACACCGGCCGGTACCCGGGTCCGGCTGACCGTGCCCACCGTCAGGAAGCAGTCATGAACCACCAGGACACCCAGGACACCCACGACGACCGCCGGACGGACACCACGATCCGGATCCTGCTCGCCGACGACCACGCGCTGGTGCGGCGCGGCGTGCGGCTCATCCTCGACCGGGAGCCGGACCTGGAAGTGGTCGCCGAGGCGGGTGACGGCGCGGAGGCGATCGCCATGGCCCGCACCCACGACGTCGACCTGGCCGTCCTGGACATCGCCATGCCGCGGCTGACCGGTCTGCAGGCCGCCCGCGAGCTGACCGCGCTGAAGCCGGGGCTGCGCATCCTGATGCTGACGATGCACGACAACGAGCAGTACCTGTTCCAGGCGCTCAAGGCCGGGGCCGGCGGCTACGTGCTGAAGTCCGTCGCGGACCGGGATCTGGTCGCCGCCTGCCGGGCCGCGATGCGGGACGAGCCGTTCCTGTACCCGGGTGCGGTGACCGCCCTGATCCGCAACTACCTCGACCGGGTGCGGCACGGCGAGGAGGCGCCGGAGCAGTTGCTGACCCCGCGCGAGGAGGAGGTGCTCAAGCTCGTCGCCGAGGGACACTCGTCGAAGGAGATCGCCGAGCTGCTGTTCATCAGCGTCAAGACGGTCCAGCGGCACCGCGAGAACCTGCTGCACAAGCTGGGGCTGCGGGACCGCCTCGAACTGACCCGTTACGCCATCCGCGCCGGGCTCGTCGAGCCTTGACCGCCGACCGGCGGGGACGCTCCGCCCGCCTTCCGTCCCGGGCCGCCGCGGCGGCCCTCGCCGCGTTCGCGGCCGTGCTGCTGGCCCTCGGGTTCACCCACGGCGCGGAACCCGTCCCC
>NZ_NCTE01000913.1:0-7544 GCF_002114215.1 Streptomyces sp. 13-12-16
CCCGCACTTCGCCCCACGCCTCACCCCCACCGAAGCCCACCGCACCCTGCGGCTCCTCGCCGGCCACCACCCCGCCGGAACACTCGAAGCCACCTGGCAGCGCTCGGTCGCACTCATCGCCCTCGCCGTCTGCACCGGCCAGGGCATCAGCACACTCCACCCCATGCGCCTCACCGACCTCGACCTCGAACGCCCCCTGCCCCGCGCCCGGGCCGCCGGCGAGTGGTACCCCCTGGACACCGTCTCCCGCAACGCCCTCACCCGCTGGAAGAACACCCACCAGGCACTGACCACCGGCCACCTCACAGCCCTGAGCGGCGGCCGGGTCGAACACCTCTGGATCACCACCGCACCCGGCCGCCCCCGCGACGGACAACCCGCACTCCCCGCAGGCCTGCCCGCCGCCGTACGCACCCTGGAAGCCGCACACCGCAAACTGACCGCCACCGCCCTGGGCACACCCCTGCTGCTCGAACAGTTCTGCGGAACCGAGACCGGCGAGAGCTGACCCCGGCACAGGCCGAACGGCACGGACGTCGTCGGCCCGGACGGCGGGGCACGCCGACTGCTCAGCCATGCCGACCGACCCTGGTGATGAGTTTCCGCGACCGCACCCGTCACATGTACGACCGGACAGGGCGAGACGGAAGGGCGACGTGATGAGCGCGGACACCATGCTGGAGGAGCTGGGTACGAGCGGGCCGGGCGAAGCCGACGAGTCGGGGTTCCCGGGGCTGGCCGAGCGGCACCGGCGGGAGCTGCACGTGCACTGCTACCGGATGCTCGGGTCGTTCGAGGACGCCGAGGACACCGTGCAGGAGACGTTCCTGCGCGCCTGGCGGCGGCGGGAGACCTTCCAGGGGCGGTCGACGCTCCGGGCCTGGCTGTACCGGATCGCCACCAACGCCTGCCTGGACCTGCTCGCCAAGCGCCGCCCCGAGCCCGCGACCGGCGGCGAGGTACGGTGGCTGCAGCCCTACCCGGACCGGCTGCTCGACGAACTGCCCGCAGGTGACGCGGACGAGCCGGAGACCGTCGCCGTCGCGCGGGAGACGATCGAGCTGGCGTACCTGGTCGCGGTCCAGCACCTCGCGCCGCGCCCGCGGGCCGTGCTGATCCTGCGGGACGTGCTCGGCTGGCCGGCGAAGGACGTCGCGGACCTCCTCGGCGACTCCGTCAACTCCGTGAACAGCGCGCTGCAGCGCGCCCGTGCCGGGATGCGGGAGCACCTGCCCGCGGAGCGGCAGGACTGGACCGGCGGAGAGGAGGACGCCGCCATGCGTGAGCTGGTGCGCCGCTACACCGAGGCCAGCGTGGCCACGGACGTCAAGGCGCTCGCCTCGATGCTGCGGGACGACGTCCGCTTCTCGATGCCGCCCACGCCCGGCCTGTACGTCGGCCGTGACGCGGTGGTGGACTTCTTGACCGAGAGCGGCTTCGAGGGCATGACCGGCCTGCGCGCCGTTCCCACCTCGGTGAACCGGCAGCCCGCCCTGGCCTTCTACCTCTGGCAGCAGTCCGAGGGCGCGTACCTGCCGCTGACGATCGACGTCCTGCGCGTCACCGGCGGGACGATCACCGAGATCACCACGTTCCACGACGACCGGTTCCCGCGGCTCGGACTGCCGGAGCGCCTGCCGGCCGACGGCACCGAGTAGACCCGGTGCAAACGCTCGCGCTGCGCGCCGGCGCACGCATCGCCGTGATCGCGGAGGAATGGCACAACGCGTTCTGCGTCGTCACTCGTGGCCGGGTGCGGCTGGAGCTACGTGACGGCGAGCCGGGGCCGGTCCTCGGACACGACGCCGCGTTCTGGCTGCGCGGCACCGGCGTCCGCGCCCTGCACAACCCCTACCGTCGCACGGCCAGGGTGCGCATCATCACTCCGCCCGGAAGCCGGGCATTTACAGAGAGCCACTCGTCACCTCGCCGTGGCTTCGGGAGAAAAGGGCCGTGTACTTCGTGATCCGCACGGCGTTCAAACGTACTGCGGCCATGCCGACGCGCGCCCGCCCGAACCACCTCGCCCGCCAGGTCGGGGACGGGTGGGCCGGCCTGCCGCGGAAGCCGCATCACCGACATCGTGAAGGCCGTTCCCGTCCTCCAGCACGCATCAGCACGAGGTTGAAAACGGCTCGATCACCGAACGGAGAAAGACGCCCGCATCATCTCTCTCCCCCCGATTCCGGTGTATCAGAACTTCGTGCTGCACTTCATCGGGTACTCATTACCGACGAAGGAGATGCAGACGCGGTAGTAGTAGCTGGCGCCGCCCAGCATGTTCGACCAGTCCGAGCCGCCCTTGGTGTCCGGGACCCTGATGCTGAGCGAGCGGATCAGCTTGCCGGCCGAGTCGTACTTCTCGATGTAGCCGTAGGAGTTGTAGAGCGAGTTCGAGGAGTTGTTCGTCACGCGGACCCAGGCCGCACTGCACCCCGACGCCCAACGCAGTTCGGCCTTGCGGCTGTTGTTGTCGATGGTTCGCTGCGTGGAAACGCTCGCCGTCTCGCAGCCCGTGGCCCGCGGCCCCTGGTTGTCACAGCCCGCCCCACTGCAGCTGGCGGCGAAGGAGGTGCCGGCCAGTGGAATCATGCCCATCGCGACGACGGCTGCAGAAATGGTCGCGGTACGGGACAATATCTTGTTCACAAGAACTCCGGTTTCAATCAGGCGGCGCCGACACTTATGTGCAGCACCGGATGATCATAGATGTGAGGCACCGGACTGACAATCTTCACCGATATCGAGAGCGGATTTTTCGGTCGATGCGCGAGTAGAGGTCACCCGGGTAAATGGCAAATTAAATCACTCTTTATGCAGTTTCCTCGATTCCGGGTGTGCGTGGTCGCGGTGCGGGATGCGGCGCGGTGAGGTCGGCGGACTCCTGGACGTACCGCCCCGTCACCGGGGCCGGCAGCCCGTGCGTGCGGCCCCTCGGCAACCGGTGTACGGCCACGGCCGGGCTTTCCACCAGGTGGCTTCGGCTCCCGTAGCCGACGGCCTGGAAAAACAGGGTGTGCTCGGTCGAGCCGGGGTGTTGGGTGGGCGAGGTGACGGAGAGTCTTGAGTATTCCGCCCTGCTGCGACTGATCGACGAGCGGTCGGCCGCGTTCCGGAGGGCGGTCGCCGCCGCGCCCGGCCTTGACGCGCCGGTGCCGTCCTGCCCCGAGTGGACGTTGTCCGATCTGGTGCGGCACCTGGGAACGGGCCAGCGCTGGTGGGCCGCGATCGTCGCCGCCGGCCCGGCCGAAGCTCCACCGGCCAAGGAGACCGTGGGGGCGCCGCGCGAACTCGAGGCACTGCCGGCCTGGTACGCCGAGTCGAACGAACTGCTGCTGAGCACGTTGCGCGAGGCCGGCCCCGAGCGCGAGTGCTGGACGTGGTGGAGCGCCGGCGTGTCGCCGGCGAACGCCCGGGGCGTCGCCCGGCGCCGGGTGCACGAGATCCTGGTGCACACCTACGACGCCCAGCTCGCCGCGGGCGCCGTGCAGCCGATGCCGGCAGACGTCGCGCTCGACGGCGTGGCCGAGTTCCTCGACACCTGCAACTCCACCCCGGCGGCCTGGCCGCACCAGGCCGCCACCATCCACTACCACGCCACCGAGGGCCACTCCTGGCTCCTCGCGCTGGACGACACCGGCGCCTGGCCCGCACCCCTCACCGACGACGCCGCGCCCGCCTCCGCTTCGGCCACGGGCACGGCCGAGCAGCTTCTCCTCTTCGTCTGGGGCCGCCTCACGCTGAACGACCTGAGGATCGAGGGCGACCGGCAGGTGTTCGAGCGGCTGATCGCCTGGGAGCCCGAGGAGTAGCCGGAGAAATGACCGTGTGGACATCGCTGCGTCCTGTTAACGTCCGTGACATGAAGCGCGCTGCCATGACGACGACGCCGGAGAGTGTCCCGGCGCGCTGACAGACGATCTGATCCGAAGCCCCGGGGCAAGTGCCCCGGGGCTTCGTCGTGGGCCCGGTCACTTGCTCCGCGACCAGCAGGGAGACCGCGATGACCACCGTGCACGACCACCGCAAGCTCGGCCGTGAACTGGGCCTGTTCGACACCGATCCGCTGATCGGCGCCGGCCTGCCGTACTGGCTGCCCGACGGCGCGGCCGTGAGGCACACCCTGGAGGAGTACATCCGTGCCGCCGAGCGGAGGGCGGGCTACCAGCACGTGTACTCACCGGTCCTCGGCAAGCGGGAGCTGTACGAGATCTCGGGGCACTGGGCGCACTACAGCGACGACATGTTCCCCCCGATGGACCTCGGCGCAGAGCAGGTCGTCCTGCGGCCCAGCCTGTGCCCCCATCACGCGGTGATCTACCGCTCCCGCTCCCACAGCTACCGCGAACTGCCCCTGCGGATGGCCGAACTGGGCGGCATGTACCGCTCCGAACTCTCGGGCGTGCTCGGCGGACTGACCCGCGTGCGGGCCATCCAGCTCAACGACGCACACGTCTTCTGCACCCTGGACCAGGTCGCCGAGGAGGCGCAGGCGGCCCTGGAGATGATCCGCCAGGCGTACGAGGCGCTCGGCATCACCCCCACCCGTCACCGGCTCTCCCTCCCGGGGCCCGGTGGCAAGTACGTTGCCGCACCTGAGAAGTGGCAACGGTCCACCGCCCTGCTGACCGACGTCCTCGACCGCTCCGGCCTGCCCTACGAGGCAGCCGAGGGAGAAGCCGCGTTCTACGGCCCCAAGATCGACGTCCAGGTCACCGACGGCGCCGGCCGGGAGTCCACCCTGTCCACCGTCCAGGTCGACTTCCACCAGCCCGAGCAGTTCGACCTGCACTACATCGGCGCGGACGGCGCCAAGCACCGCCCGGTCATGGTCCACCGGAGCATCATCGGCAGTGTGGAGCGAGCCGTCGCCCATCTCATCGAACAGCACGGCGGCGCCTTCCCCGCCTGGCTCGCCCCCACTCAGCTGGTGATCCTCCCGGTCTCCGGCACCGAACTGCCGAACGCCGCGGCCCTCGCCCAACGCTGCACCCGTCTCGGGCTGCGCGCCCGGATCGCGGGACCGGACCGCGGCAGCCTGGGCGCCCGGATCCGAGAGGCCCGCCTGGTTCCCTACCAGGCCGTCATCGGCGCCGAGGAGGCCGCTGAGGATCACGTCGCACTGCGCTTGCGTGACGGACGCCGACTCGACCCGCGGCCGGTCAGTGACGCACTCACCCGCATCAGCGCTCTCGTCGGTGCCCACAGCACCGATCTGTGGGCCGACGCCACCTCGTAGCAGGCGTCGCGATCAGCGTCTGCTGTCACCTGGGGCGGGTCCTGCTCCGCGCGCCTTTCGCCTCGGCCAGGCAGCGACTCCCGGCGAGGTCCGGGTCCGCGACGTTCACACCGAGGATCTCCTCCGCGCGTCCGGCAGTCTCGTACCCGGCGCGCTGGGCCACTCGTCGCAGCGCCCTCTTACGGTCGTGCCTGCGTGGGCAGGGTGAGGATTTCGGCGCCGTTGTCGGTGATGGCGATGGTGTGCTCGCTGTGCGCGGTCCGACAGCCTGTCGCGCTGCGCAGCGTCCAGCCGTCGGCGTCGGTGACGAGTGCGGCGGTGTCGGCCATGACCCAGGGCTCCAGGGCGAGCAGCAGTCCGGGGCGGAGCTTGTATCCGCGGCCGGGCCGTCCGGTGTTCGGGACGTGTGGGTCCTGGTGCATGGTCGAGCCGATGCCGTGCCCTCCGAACTCGGTGTTGATCGGGTAGCCCGCCTTGCTGAGGACTGTGCCGATGGCGTGGGAGAGGTCGCCGATGCGCGCCCCGGGCTTGGCGGCGGCGATGCCGGCGGCGAGTGCGCGTTCGGTCGTCTCGATCATCGCAACGCTCTCCGTCGGCCTGGCCTGGCCCACCAGAAAGCTGATCGCGGCGTCCGCGGCCACCCCGCCCCTGGCTACGGCGAGGTCGAGGGTCAGCAGGTCCCCGTCTGCCAGCGTGTGGTTCCGAGGCCGCCCATGGAGCACTGCGTCGTTGACGGCCGTGCAGATGTAGTGCCCGAACGGGCCGCGCCCGAAGGAAGGCGCGTAGTCGACGTAGCAGGACTGCGCTCCCGCCTCGGTGATCATCTCCTTGGCCCACTGGTCGATGTCCAGCAGGTTCGTCCCTACCGTGCTGCGCTGCTTCAGCGTGTGCAGGATGTCTCCGACCAGGGCGCCGGTGTCCCTCGCCCGCTCGAGCCGCGCGGAATTCAGGATCTCGATCATGGGGGACCTCTCATGTGTGCTTCCAATAACTATCCCGGTCTAACTGTACCGGTATTAGAATGGGGCCATGGTCAGGTTGCCGCTCACCCCCGCCGAGGTAGAACGCGGACAGCGCCTCGGTGCCCTGCTCCGCCGGGCCCGGGGCTGCCGCTCGATGCTGGACGTGGCGCTCGCTTCGCACATCTCGCCGGAGACTCTGCGGAAGATCGAATCCGGCCGTGTGGCCACCCCCGCCTTCCCGACCATCGCAGCGATCGCCGACACCCTCGGCCTGTCCCTTGACGCCGTCTGGGCCGAGATCAGCCAGGCGGAGCGAACCGCCGAGGACGGGTCGGTCCTGCCCGTCACACGGCATCCATCACTGGTTTCGTGACACCCACCCCACATCAAGTACGCGTGAGCCGGCGGGCTTGTCCGTTGCCTCGTCAGGATCACCGGTGCAGAGCTGTCGGCAAACGGCGACGTGCAGGAGACCGGCCGGTGGGATCGCCACCGAGGTCCGGCGCCCAGGACCTCGAACCGGACACCGAGCCGGGCCTCCTCGTCGCCGAGCCGCGGCGAGGCATCCTGGCTCGTGGGCGTCGCCGCCTCGTGGAGATGCTCCTCAACCGGACCCGGATGCCGGGCATGGCCCAGGACGATCTCGCCCACGAGGTTGGAGACGCGGATGGCGCCACCGGGGAACCGGACAGTGATGTCGGCGGCCCGCTCGTCGACGTCATCGACGCCGCCGGCGAGATCGACTGGCAGCCGCCGGACACCGGCTCGCTGCGCGGCGACCTGACGGTCCTCAACCAGGAGATCCAGGAATCCCTGGTCGTACAGCCGTCGTTCGCCGTCGCCCTGATGGCCGCCTCGTTCCACTCCGAACGGGCCGCACGGGCCCAGACGCGGTTGTGGGCGGACCGGTACGCCCAGTGCGGGATCCTCGTCGAGCGCGGTGAACTCCCCGCACGGCACACGGACGCGCGGAGCCTGCTGATCGCCGCCACGGCGCCGCTCTACCACCAGCTGGTGCTCCTGCGCGCCGATCCGGACCCGCGACTCCCGGAACGGGCCGCGCGGGCGGCAGTCCTGGCGGCTGCCGCGGGTGCCTTCTCCGTCCCTCGGCAAGAGAGCGCGTGATCGAGGAGGCGGGGAACACCTCGTGCCGGCGGGACCGGAGCCGCCGGGCCTTCGGGCGGGGTTCGTGGTGGCCCGGCGGCCCTTCACCGGCCGCCTCCGGTCAGGGGGTACCGGTGCGCTTTCCGAGGCGGGTGCCGTGGCGGAGGGTGATCGGCATCAGGTCGCCGGGGACGTCCGGTTCCAGGCGGTGCCGGCGGCCGCGGGGAACGATCACGGCG
>NZ_NCTE01000913.1:7726-30766 GCF_002114215.1 Streptomyces sp. 13-12-16
GCCGGGGTCGGTGATCCAGCGCTCGAAGGCGACATTGAAGGTGGCGATCCCGATGTCGGCGGCGAGTGCCGCAGTGGTGGTCTCCAGGCCGCGTTCGCGCAGCGCGTGGGCGAGCGTGGAGGCGAGTGCGGCGAGTTTGGCCAGCTCGCGTTCCTGGAGTTCGGGGTTGGCGGCGATGACAGTCTGGCGTTGCCGTACCAGGTCCGCGCGTTCCTCGAAGACGGGAGCGGCTTCGGCCAGGGCGTGGGTGATCACCTCGAGCGGCGGGAGCGTGGCGGGGGCGGCGGCCGTGGCGTCCGTGAGGAGGTCGGTGAGGGGGCTGTCGCCCGGGAAGAGGACTTCCCGTTTGTCGGCGAAGTGCCGGAAGAAGGTCCGTTCGGTGAGCCCGGCGCGGGTGGCGATCTCGGCGACGGTGGTGGCGTGGAAGCCCTTGTGGTTGTAGAGCTCCAGCGCCGCCTTCTCCAGGCGGCCTCGCGCGTCGGGTTTCCATCGGCTCATGCCCCGATCCTACCTGTCGATGACAGAGCCTGACATCAAAGGTACGTCAGTCACTGACATGAAGGTGATGGCAGTGACTGACGTCGGTGTTACGGTGATGTCATCAACTGACATCACGGCCCCCGCCTCTGGTGGGGGAGCCTGGAGCAGGAAGGCGCACCATGCGCGTATTCGTCACCGGAGCCTCCGGACACGTCGGCTCCGCCGTCGTCCCCGAACTGCTCGAAGCGGGGCACCAGGTCGTCGGCCTGGCCCGCTCGGACAGGTCCGCCGCCGCGTTGACGGCTGCCGGTGCCCAGGTGCACCGAGGCGACCTGGACGATCTCGCCGGCCTCGCCGCGGCCGCCGCCGCGGCCGACGGCGTCATCCACCTGGCCTTCAAGCACGACGCCATGTTCGCCGGCGACTTCGAGGGCGCGGTCGCGGCGGACCTGCGCGTCATCGAGGCGCTCGGAGACGCCCTGGCCGGCACCGGCAGGCCTCTGGTGGGCACGTCGGGAACCCTCGCCTTCGCGGGACTGAAAGGCACCCTCACCGAAGCCGACGCGCTCGGCGCGGGCCCGCGGATCGACGCCGAGAACGCGGTCGTCGCACTCGCGGAGCGCGGCATCCGCTCCTCCGTCGTCCGGCTCACTCCGACCGTGCACAGCACGCTCGACCACAACGGCTTCGTCCCGGCCCTGGTCTCCGTCGCCCGGGCGAAGGGCGTCGCCGCCTACGTCGGCGACGGGGCCAACCGCTGGCCCGCCGTGCACACGCTCGACGCGGCGCGCCTGTACCGGCTGGCGCTGGAATCCGCGCCGGCGGGGTCACGGCTGCACGCCGTCGACGACGAGGGGATCCCCTTCCGGCGGATCGCCGAGGCCATCGGCCGCGGGCTGGACCTGCCCGTGGCCGGCATCCCGCCGACGCGGGCCGACGCCCACTTCGGCTTCCTCGGCGCCCACGTCCAGGCCGACAATCCGTCCTCGAGCACGCTGACCCGGGACCTCCTCGGCTGGAAGCCCGTCCGGCCCGGCCTCGTCGACGACCTCGCCCAGGGGCACTACTTCGACGCCCCGGCGACCGCCGCCCACTGAGCCCGCCCCACCCCACCGGTTCCGCCGCGCCGCATCCCGGAGGCGCGGCGGAACCGGTCCACACGACCCCTCACGCCCACGAGGACCGGCTGCCGCGGGTCTCTCTTTCGGATCTTGGCGGTGTACCGGATGGCGTTCCCCGGCTCCCGGGGCCTGTAGCGCCCCGCAGTTGTGCGCCTGTCGGTATCCGAGGGCGAAGTCCTGGGCCTGTCTGCCGGGCGGGCGAGGGCGCAACCCGTTGGCCACCTTCTCCGAAACGTCCCTAGGGTTGCCGGGATGACACGCAGCACTGTCGACCCGGCGACGATCACACCGGAGATGGCTGTTCAGATCCGCAGGTGGCGATGCGACGAGGACCACTCCTGGCGCGCCGTGGCCCGGGCCGCGTCCGATCTGTGGGGCTCCGAGTGGGGCGGCAACCAGCTCTTCGGCGAAGATCTCTGTGTGGCCGCAGCGAAGCTGCTGGGCGAAAACCCCTACCGGGAAC
Source organism: Streptomyces sp. 13-12-16 (assembly GCF_002114215.1). Taxonomy (GTDB): domain Bacteria; phylum Actinomycetota; class Actinomycetes; order Streptomycetales; family Streptomycetaceae; genus Streptomyces. Next base: position 9,791 of record NZ_NCTE01000913.1, read on the forward strand.
CCTGGAACTGACGCCCGCCGGACTACTCCTCTCGGATCAGCGGGCTGACCGGAGGAAGACGCCTGCGCCGTGGAGGCCGGCCAGGTGGACGGTTGCCGTCTTCCCGTGGCGGGTGGCGATCCCTCGCCCGCACCCGTTCCACGCGGTCACCCCGCCGGCGTGCCCGTGGACAAGTCCCGAGACGACGGCAGCCCCGACGCCAGGCAGGGGAGTTGGGGCTGCCGCCCACACGAGTCCCGCGGCAGGGCGCTGGAACAAGCGCACGCGTCGCGCCGACCAACGCGTCCATGCCAGGCGACGTGACGGTGTCGTACGAACGATCCGCCCACTGGCCGGTCCGCCCCTTGGCGAGAACTCCCCGACCGCCTGTAGCCCAGCCTCCGGTGGCCCGCCTCCCGCTTCGGGAACAGACGGGCTACCGGAGGCCGAAGGCGAAACCGCCGGTTGTGCCATGGACGGGCTTCGCTGCAACAAAGACCGTCCGATCCCCTGTTGTGTCGAGTGGCAACGGCCGGGGAGACCGCGATCAGAGGCCGCGGCAGAAGCACGGCAGAGGAAACGTTTCGAGGTGCACCGTCGATAGCCCCCAGTGCCGCATCGATCGTGGACGGGCCTGAGACCAAGGGCTAAGCGAGGGAGATTTGTCGCCTGTTATCCGGCGGTGGGGCAGGAGCGCGAAAGAAGCCGGCGCAGGCCCGGGACACAGGCAGACCGGCGGGAAGGCCGGGCTCGGTTCACCCCGCGGCAGGCCACCGGAGGGCATACGGGTGCCCGGCATCGGCGCGCCGTCGAAACGGGTGAGCTTCGGCGCAGGGCGCGGCAGGAAGCGCATGAGTGGCCTGCTACGCCAGGCGGAGTCCTGTCGCGGGCAGGCGGCGGCCTGCTGGCGCTGCCCAGGCGCTGGGACAGTCTCCCGGAGACGGCGATGGCGCCATCCCCACGTCGGCTGTCCGCACCGTGCCGTGGCGGCCCGGGTGGCAGCCCGCCGGCGGTTCCCCGCAGCGAAGGCGCGATCTCGCGACGGCCCGGCGTCGAGCGCCCGCGCGGAGGGCGCAGGCGTTCGGCCGGCTCAGCCACACAGGCAGGGGCCTGGTCGTCGCGCATGGACGAGAAGTGTTGCAGGTCGACTACCACGACCATTGCCTGCATGTCAGGCCCCTCCTTCGCTCGGCTGGAGATCTTCAGGCGGCCGGGGCGGGCCCGGTCGCTCTGTGCGGTGATGTCCCCTGACTTTCGTTGTTTCATCCGTCCCAAGCCACCCCTCGCGGAGGGCGGAAGCGGGACTGTCGCCGGTCGCCGCGAAACGCCGGGTACCGGGTACGCCGGATGACCTGGGCCTTTGTGCTGACGGTCTGTCACCGCAACGTGGGACGCGATGAAACAGGGGCACCGGAACGGCCTTTACCGCGTTGAAACGGGGGCAGGAAGGTGTCCCATGAGGCTCTGGATCCTCCGGCTCTGCAAGGCCGGGGGATCGTCGTATACGGGGCCTCGTGTCGAGTGGCAACGACCGAGGAGACAAATGAACATGCGCACGCACGCGCACGCATCATGCGTGCAGGGACCGGTCAGGAAGGGCAGCCCGCTGCTGCCGGTTCCGGCCGTCGTCATCATCGTGGTGGTGCTGAGCCTGACCGCCGGCCTGGCGGCCTGGGGGCAGAACCTGGAGACCGTCATCGCGACGATCACCGTCGGCGGCCTGCTGGCGGTGGAACTCGTCCGCCGGACCGTCGCCATCTTCTCCGCACACCGCGTATAGAGGGAGAGCGTAATGGGGTGCGACACTCGCGCCCTGGCGACGCCCGTACCCGTGGTTGAGCTGGCGCAGTGGCTGCGGTCACTGCGCCAGCGCGCGGGTTTGAGCTATCGCCAGATGGCTCGTCTTGCGACTCTCCAATCCGACCAGCCGGTCCCTCACCTGCGGTTCTTCCACGCTGCCCGAGGCGATCGGCTGCCCTCCTGGCCCGTCGTCCGGGAGTATGTCCGAGTGTGTGGTGGGGACGAACGGCATGCCGAGCGGCTATGGAAGAAAGCGGAAGCCGCCACGGCTCCACCCGGTACCCGGCCCCAGCGCCGTCGCCCCGTGCTGCCGCCGCAGTACATCTGCGAGCCGCTCGAACTGCTGGACGCCATGCGCGCCCTGCGGTTCGCCCACGGCAACAAGACACTGCGGGAGCTGGAGGCGGCGGCCACCGAGAACGGCGTCAGCTTCCTGCCGCGCAGCTCACTAGGAGCAGTCCTCGGCGGACAACGGAGGCCCTCCAAGACTCTGCTGCTCACCTTCGTAAGGGTGTGCGGAGGGGTCGAGCCCGGCACTCCCGAAGCCCGGCTGTGGGAGCAGGCGTGGGAGCGAGTCGACGCCTACCAGCGCGGCCTGCCCGCACCCACTACCGGGCAGTTGCAGCAGAAGGAGCAGACCCCGGGGCAGCGAGAGGCCGAGCCGGACACGGTTCCCCTCCCCGCTGAACCAGTGCCGCCCGCTCGCCGCAGCCGGTCAGCAAAGGCATCACGGTGGCGGCACTGGGCGGGGAGGCTGCTTCACCAAGCCCTACAGCCGTACCCACACCCCGTCGTCCCACACGGAAACTGACCCCCACCCCTGCACAAAGGTCCGGCCGAAGTCATAGGTGACGCCGGCCGGACCGCCTTCGCCTGTGCGGAAACCCCCGGGCACGCTGACCCGACCGGCCGTTGCCGCGGCACCCGCACCCCGTTGGGCTGAACGAGTGAACGTCCAGGGTTCCGGGTGACGGGCTGACGTGAGGGCAGGGGGGAGCACCGAGGACGGCGCGGGATCTGGGCCTGGACGAAGTCGTCGAGCTCAAGCAGGTGCGCGCCCTGGCGGTGCCGACCGACGCGTTCACGCGGATCGGGCCGCAGGCCATCAGCGCCTGGCGAGCCGGAGGAGCGGCGTCTTCGCCCAGCCACCTGCGGCGCTTCAGCCCCGAGGTGCGGCACGTGCTGCTCGCGGCGCTGGTCTTCTGCCGCGAAGGAGAGATCACCGACACCCTGGTGGAGTTGCCGAACTCCACCGTGCACCGCGTCGACGCCCGCGCCGGGAAGAAGGTCACCGACCACTTCGTCGCCGAGTTCACCCGGGTCCGCGGCGGATCCGGGCTGCTCGGGAAGATCGCCGCCGCCACCCTGGACCGCCCCGAGGGGCACCGTGCGCGACATCGGCATTCACTGCGGCACGATCCTGACGGACCGCCAGGCGGGCGCGACGGGAGCTGCCGGCCGGTGTCCGACACACCTCACCCCCAGGTGCGCCGACGCCGCGGAAGCGCCTGGAACTGCCCAGGGGCGGGGGCGACGACCCGGACCGATCAACACGGTGCGACCTTCGACCACTCACTGGTCTCGCAGGTGGACGCTGGTGACGGCGATCGCACATGCGGCGCATGCCCACACCGCGTAGACGGTCCAGGCTCCGCCGGTGGTCCAGGGGAAGAGCGTCGGGGAATCGCCGACCTCCACGAGCCGGAGCCACGCGGGGTAAGGCAGGGTGTGCCTGACGACCGCCGACCAGTGGCGGCCATCGGTGAAGACCAGGGGCAGCACGAGGATGACCATCACCGAGGTGATCACGGCGGAGGCGGTGTGCCGGATGACGGCACCGAACGCGAAGCCGACGAGCGCGCACACCGGGGCCAGCAGGGCGGAGGCCAGGACGACACGGAAGGCGCCCGGATCGCCGATGGAGACGCCCGCGTCCCGGCCGTCGAGGATCGCCTGCGTCACAGTGAACGAGACCCCTGCGACGAATGCGCCGAAGACGGTGGTGACCACAGTGACGACGACCGCCTTGGCCGCCATCACCGAGCGGCGGGACGGAACGGCCGCGAACGTCGTCCGGATGGTGCCCGTGCTGTACTCGCCGATGATCGTGAGAGCGCCGATGGCGCCGATGGCGAGCGCCATGAGCAGTGCAGCGTTCGCGCTGAAGGCCTGCTGCAACGCGATCCCGTCGTGGGCGAAGGAGTCGCGGTCTTTGGACACCTGCAGCGTCCAGTGGCTGTACGTGTCGTAGGCGATGCCGGTGTTGAGGCCGATGACGGCCAGGGCGGTGGCCCCGTAGGCGATCCAGGTCGAGCGCAGCGACCGGTGTTTGAGCCACTCGGCGGCGACCAGGTCACGGAAGCGGGCGCGGGGTTCGCGGGCGGCGCGTCGGCCACCGGGAACCTCCGTGGTCGTGGTCATCGGAAACCTCCTCCGGGGAACTGAACACGGTCGGCGGTGAGCTCCATGAAGGCCTCTTCCAGCGAGGCCGAGCGGGTACTGAGCTCGTACAGCGGGAGACCGTGCCGTCGGGCGATCTCGCCGATCCGCACCGCGGTCAGGCCGGTCACGGTGAGCTGCTCGCCCTCCACACGCACGGCCGCACCCGCGGCCGTCAGCAGGTCCCTCAGGGCTGTCGCGGCGGGCGTGGTCACGGAGACGCTCTGCCGGCCGCTGCGGGCCGAGAACTCCGCGAGGCTCTCCGCCGCGAGCAGCTCGCCGCGGCCGATCACGATCAGCTGGTCGGCGGTGTGCTCCATCTCCGACATCAGATGGCTGGAGACGAACACGGTACGGCCCTCGGCGGCGAGCCGCCTGAACAGCTCACGCACCCACTTCACCCCCTCTGGGTCCAGGCCGTTGAGCGGCTCGTCAAAGAGCAACACCGGCGGGTCGCCGAGCAGGGCGGACGCGATGCCGAGCCGTTGTTTCATGCCGAGCGAGAATCCACCGATGCGGCGCCGGGCGACCTCGGCGAGACCGACCTCCCGCAGCACCTCGTCCACCCGGCGCCGCGGGATGCGGTTGCTGCGCGCCAGCGCCGACAGGTGCGCCGCCGCACTGCGCCCGCCGTGCACGTCGTGCGCGTCGAGGAGGGAGCCGACATGGCGCAGGCCGCGAGGACGGTCACGGAAGGGCCGGCCCCCAATGGTGACCGTGCCGCTGGTGGGCTCGTGCAGGCCGAGGACCACCCGGAGCGTGGTGCTCTTGCCGGAGCCGTTCGGCCCGAGGAATCCGGTCACCCGACCGGGGCGCACGGTGAAGGTCAGGTCCTTGACAGCTGTCGTGCCGCCGTATCGCTTCGTGAGCTCGTTGACTTCGATCACGGCGCCCACGGTGCCGTCCGGCGCCCCCGCTCGTCGTCGGACCGGTGCTGACAATCGCCGGGCACGGGTGTCGACCCTGGTTGTACGACCGCAGGCCGATGCCCCATGGCGTGCACGCGCTTACGATCTCGGCATGCCCGTCTCACCGCCAGCGCCGTTGCCGCTGCTCAAGCGCATACCGCCGGGCCTGTGGACGGCACTGGTGTGGGGCGTGGCAGCAGTGCAGCCCATCGTCGAGTACGTCCTGATGCCGCCGCGGCACGAGTACTCCCTCAGCTACCCCCGGGACGGCCTCGACTCGCTCACGGCTCAGGCGTTGCTCGCCCTTGCCTTCCTGGTGGTCCTGACCGGCAGCGTGCTGCTGCGCCGCCGGACGGTGGTGGCGTACGGTCTGGTGGTCGTCGGCACGGTCATCTCGGCGGTGGCCTGGCGGCAGGACGAAGTTCTGCCGCTGCAGTTTCTGGGGGTGGATGTCGCCCTCTGCTATGTCGCGGCCACCCGGCCCCGGCGCACCGCGATCACCGCGACCGCCGGAACGTTGGGCGTGCTCGCCGGATACCTCCTCCTGCGGTGGATCACGGGAGGGGAATCCGGCACCGCCTCCGAACCGTTCGTCGCCCTGACGGCCGTCATCGCCTGGCTCATCGGCGACTCGGTGCACCAGGCCCGTGCCCACACCGCGGAGCTGCACGCCCGGGCCGCCGCCCAGGCAGTCACCGCCGAACGGCTCCGCATCGCCCGCGAGATGCACGACACGGTCGCCCACAGCATCGGCATCATCGCCCTGCAAGCCGGAGCCGCAGCCCGAGTGGTGGAGACACAGCCGGCCAGGGCCCGCGAGGCGATGATCACTGTGGAACACGTAGGGCGTGAGACGCTGGCGGGGCTGCGGCGGATGCTGGGCGCACTGCGGCAGACCGACCAGGAGCAGGAGCCCGCCCCCCGGCACCGGGAACCAACCGGTCACGACCAGGGGCGTACACAGGCTCCTCTGCGGCCGGCTGCCGGTCTGGCGGATCTGGAACGGCTCGCCGCAACGACCACGGCCGCCGGTGTCCGCGTGGAAGTGTGGTGGCAGGGCAAACGCCGCCCGCTCCCGGTGGACATCGATCTCGCGGCACTCCGGATCGTCCAGGAGGCGGTGACCAACGTCGTACGACACGCGGCTGCCGATCACTGTCAGGTGAAAGTCGAATACCGCGAGGACGAACTCGTCGTCGAGGTCGTCGACCGAGGGAAGGGCGGCGGCACGAACACGGAGAACCCGGACACCGGATTCGGCCTGGTCGGCATGCGTGAGCGGGTCGCCTTACTGGGCGGCCGCTTCACCGCAGGGCCGCGTCCGGGGGGCGGCTTCCGGGTTGCCGCCCGGCTACCGGTGCCGGCAGTGGCAGGGACCGGATCCGGAGCGACGGCTGGAACCCGATGACCATTCGCGTAGTACTCGCCGACGATCAGCCCCTGATCCGCGCCGCCCTGCAGATGGTCATCACCGACACCGCGGACGTCCAGGTCGTGGGTGAGGCCCGAGACGGCGCCGAAGCGGTCCGGCTGGCTGGACAGGTCACCCCCGACGTGGTGGTGATGGATATCCGGATGCCCGGCATGGACGGCATCGAGGCCACCCGCCTGATCACCACGGGCACCAGCACCGCACGCGTTGTCGTGCTGACGACCTTCGATGACGACGACTACGTCTACGGAGCGCTGCGCGCCGGCGCGTCCGGGTTCCTGGTCAAGGACATGGCCTTGGACGACATCCTCGCCGCAGTCCGTGTCGTGGCCGCCGGGGACGCCCTCATCGCACCGGGCGTCACCCGCAGACTGATAAAGGAGTTCGCCGACCGCCCCACGGCGACGCCGCCACGGCGGACGGGACTCGAGCGCATCACAGACCGGGAACTCGAGGTGCTCACCCTGGTCGGCAAGGGCCTGTCCAATGCCGAAATCGCCGACCGGCTCTCCATCAGCGTTGCCACCGCCAAGACCTATCTGACCCGGCTGCTCGCCAAGCTCGACGCACGTGACCGGGTGCAACTCGTGATCATCGCTTACGAAGCGGGGCTGGTGGCACCGTCACACTGAGCGAACTCCCCTGCGGTCCTTCAGCGGCGGATGCGGCGGGCCGCCTCGTACGGTCGTGTCGGTGCTCTTGACGAAGGTGGTGAGCACGTACCGGCCGAACGGGTCGGCAAGTTCCGGGTCGTTGCCCGAGGGGGCCGAAGCGGCGCCACCGTTCCACCCAGTGTGCGGTCCGGGCGCAGATCCCGATCGGCGTGCGCTCCGGCCGCTTCGCCGACGGGCGTCGCCCCTCCGGGCGATGCGCCTTGAGCGAGGGGATGCCGGTGACCGGGTCGATGACCAGGCTCTCATTGTCCGGGTATCCGGCGGGCCTCGGCCTGGCCGTAGACCACGCCGACCTGCTGACGCACCGGGCCCCGGTGGTTCAAGGCCGGACCGGTCAGCCTGTCCGACGGGCCCCTCGTCCCTGGAATCGTCGACTTCTTCGAGGAGGGCGTCGCCGCGGGCAAGGGAGTCTTGGAACTCATCGGCACCGACGTCGCCGCGTCCTGCGACGACCTGATCAAGGACTCTCCCACCTACGCGGATGCCTACCAGGAATCCATCAGCGCGGAACCCGGCGCACACGAGAAGTGACGCCCGTCGGCCCATGTCGGCGGGCGTAGCCCACGCCCGAGCGATTCGTTCGCCTCGGTGCGCGACGGCCCGTGTCGGCCCTCGGGACTGGTAGGCGTCGTTGATCGTGTAGCCGGAGTTCTCAGGTTTCTGCGTGGAGGGGAAGCCCTTGTCGTCACTCCCTGTGGTTCCTGGCGCTGGCATAGCCTGTGAGCCAGGTGACGCTGATCCAAGACGGGAGACGTGCGTGATCATCTGGGTGAACGGCGCGTTCGGGAGTGGGAAGACCACTCTGGTCGACGAGTTGCACCGGCGCTGGCCTGCTGCTTTGGTGTATGACCCAGAGCAGATCGGCTACGTATTGCGTGACATCGTCGATGTGCCGACCGGGAACTTTCAGGACTTGCGTCTATGGCGGCGGCAGGTGGTCAGCATGGCTGTGGGTCTGCTGGAGGAGTACGAACGTCCGATCCTGGCTCCGATGACGCTGGCCAACCCGCAGTACGTTGCTGAGATCTTCGGCGCGTTGGAGGACGAGGGGGTGGCCATCCACCACTTCTTCCTCAAGGTTCCGTCCGAAGTTCTGGCGCGACGGATCGATGCCCGGAGTGTCGCGCCGCACGATCCTGAACGTGACGAGGCTGCCCGTCAGTGGTGCAAAGCTCAGATTGAGCAATGCGTGGCCGCAGCGGACGCCTTGCCGACGGGCACGATCTTCTTGGACGGCGAGCGCCCCTGCCAGGAACTGGCCGACGAGGTCTTGACGCGCGTCGGTGTGAGCGTGAGCTCGTAGGGTTCAACGAGAGTGATCGCCGGGTGCGTAGTTCTTCCAGGGGGCTCCGGCTTCAGTGGCGATGCGGGTGGTGCTCTTGTCGTGGTAGCCCAGTGCCTGGGCGATGACGGGCGCCGGGGCCTGGAGGACGAGTTGGCGGATGGCGGAGGTGCGGCCCTTCTCGGCCGGGACGCCGAGTTTCCGCAGCGCGTCGCGCAAAGTGCCGGGGTTCATCGGCTGGCTCGGGCGGCGGCCGGGGAAAAGCCAGGGTGAGTTCTGGTTGATGGCAGGTGTGTTGGCGGGCAGGGCCTGGAGGTAGTCGAGCAGGAGGGCGGCCACCGGCTCGGGGACTGGGGCGGGCGGGTCGCCGAGCCGGAGTGTGACGTGCTGGCCGTCGTGGACAACGTCGTCGGTGGTCATGCGCACGATTCGGCTGACGGGCTGGGCGAACAGCAGGACCAGACAGGCGGCGAGCCGGACTCTCGGCGAGGTGCTGTCGTCGGCGAAAACCCGTTGCAGGGCGGTGATGCGCTGGTGTTGGCCCATCGGGTGGGGGTTGGTGGTCGGGCGGTTCGGGATGGTCAGCCGCGGCATCCGGCGGGTGTCCGTGCACCAGCGCAGGAATGCCTGTGCGGGGCGCCGGGTGGCGTACTTCTCCGCGTGCCAGGCATCGAGATCGGTCTGGGTGCAGGACTCCAGCGTGACGTGCCGGGCGGCGAGCCAGACCAGGAAGGCGCCGGCCTGGGTGATCTGCTGACGGGATTCCTGCGTCGTGCTGGTGCCCAGCGGGCTCCTGGCCGCCTTGGCGCGGAGCTTGCGGAGTTGGTGCCAGGTGGCGAAGTGTTGGAGCATGCGTGCGTGTTCGGTGTCGGCGGTGGTGGCGATCCGCTGGGCGAGCCACCGCTCGAACAGCAGAAGTCGGCGGTCGAGGTGAGGCAGGACACCGCTGTCCATGAGCAGGTCGCGCAGGTAGGCGGCGGTCCGCCAGTTCGGCAGGGCCTGGATGGCGTCGTGTGTGAGCGGCACTGTTCCGGTGGCGAGGTCTCGCAGCAGGGCCGGGACTTGCGGGTTGCGGAGCCAGATCAGTCGACTCTTCGGACGGTTCAGTCTCACCAAGAGCTCGTGCAGCGGGACCAACTGCGGGTGGATGCGGCCGGTGCCGTCGTCCAGGAGGGCGGTGAGCCGGTCGGAGAGGGTGCAGCGTTCGCAGAGCCGTCCACCCAGAAGCAGGCCCTCGAAGCCACAACGGCCGCAGAAGAAGTCGCGGCTGATGCCTGCGCAGTCTCGGCAGATCGCGGTTCCCGCCGCGTCCCGGCCGGGAAGCAGCCGCTCGGTTCCGCAGCTGTGGCAGCGGCCTCGGTCCCGCGTGGCCCGCTCGTAGCAGGTGCGGCAGATAGGCCCGTCCGACCAGTTCGCGGACTTGGCGGCGCGGCGGCCGCAGCGTGCGCAGGTGCGTATGTGCCATCGCTCGTACTTCTCGCGGCTGTCGTAGGCCGGGCTCACGAGTCGGGGGTGATCCGGGCGCGCTTGGGTCGGATGGTGTTGGCCAGGTCCACGACGTCGGCGCCGCCGGAGGCGGCGGTGCGGCGCGGGGCGACGTTCTCGGCCCGGGTGGCGATCAGGTCAGTGGGAGTGACTTCGAGGATGTCACAGAGCGCGGCCAGGACCGGCAGGGAGAGCCGTTCCGGAGTCTGGGTGACCAGGCGCCAGACCTGGACCGAGGACAGCTCGATGCCACGTTCGGCGAGCAGCGGGGAGAGGTCGGAGGCGGCGAAGATGCCGCGGGTGGCCATCACCTCGCGCAGTCGCCACTGGTAGCTGACCTGGCGTTTCATCAAGCCCTCCTCGCCGGCCGCAGAGCGGCCTGCATCGTCGCGTCCAACGCTCTGCGCAGGGTGCGGGTGCGGAAGTCGGAGGACACGCACGTGTAGATCGCGGTCGTGGATGCGTGTTCGTGTCCGACCTGTTCCTGGACGAACCGGGCGTCCATGCCCTTCTCGATCAGGTGGGTGACGTAGGACCTGCGGAAGGAGTGGAAGTCGAGTCCGTCGTCCAGGCCGAGGGCGTCCCGATAGGTGGTGAAGCGGGTGTTCATCTGGGAGAAGCCGACCCGGGCCGAGCGCTCCGAGGGCCACAGGGCTCCGGAGCCGGCAGTGGGGAACAGCGGACGCACCTCCTCGTTCCACTGCTGGAGGATCTCCGCCGACCAGTCGAAGACGGTCAGAACGCTGCGGCGCTTGGGCGGCGAGCCCTTCTTCGCCTTGCCGTGGCGAACGTAGAGGACGCCGTACTCGCCGAACTCAGGACCTTCGGGGTTGCGTCCGAAGTCGACCGCGTCCAGCATCCGCGTCTCGTTGCGGCGCAGGCCGAAGGCGTAAGCGGTCTTGAACAGCATCGCGTCGCGGAAGGCGGGCAGCCAGCCCTTGCGGCCCCGGCCGCGGACCCTGCCGACCTGGTCGTCGGCGTGGTCGAAGAACGCCTGCAACTCCTGCCGGGTAAAGGCCCGTTTGCCGGGATCGGCCTCGGTTTCCTCCACGTGCACCGCGGTGTTCCACTCGTGCACGATCTGAATCGGGTGGGCCCCGAAACGCTCTTCGCAGGTCGCCGCCCATCCGTAGGCGGGATCGGTGATGAAGGAGCAGAAGGACCGGACCGATCCCTGGTAATTGCGGAGCGTGGAACGGCGCAGGTGCCGCACCGACCGCAGGTCGCCCAGCCACTCGTCGACCATCTGCGGCGACCAGGCCCAGGGGAACGTGTCCGCGTGCCGGACGAAGGCGCGTACCACCTTCTCCCGGCCCTCGATCGTGGAGAACGCCAGGTTCCGCGCGAGCTGCTGGTTGCGCCAGCCGTCCAGCATCGCCGTGAACACCTGCTCGTCCGGCCGCAGCAGTGGCAGGTCACCTACCAGATGCAGCCCGACAGCCCCCGGCGCGAGCCTGTTCCCACCCACGAATGACTACCCTCCGCCACCTACGTCAGACGAAGGAATCTTTCATCAGATGTAATCGCCTGGCAAGTTCCCAGCTCAGAACGCGTGGTGCCACGCATCCGACCCCCTTCCAGTGGCTCGGCAAGTCCTCCTCGTCGGGCTCATGCAAGCCGCTGGCCAGTACAGAAGGGGCAAGCTGCCGCCGGTGTGAGATCCAGCCGCAGTGTTGCATCCGATGAAATTGCGGCCACTTGGAACATCGGTACAGCGGTTGGCGCTGAGAACAATCACGGCCCCGCTCGGGGATTCTGCGGGGGTTCGCGCAAAGATCGCCAGCGGGTATCAGCGCTGGCTACGGTCTGCCTCGTGCCGGTGGAGTTTCTGACTGATGCAGCGAAGCACTCAAGTGGATGGTGCCCGTGGAGGACCTAGAAGCGATCTTCACCAGGCGTCCAAACGCCCCAGTGGCCGGGGTGGCAATAGTTTCCCCACTCGTCGCTGATCTCTACATAGGGGTCGTCTTCGGGGTTGGTTCGCGGGTCCGCCCATCCTCCGTTTGAGCCGAACTCCTGAGCCTCGGTGGCCAGGATCTCCTTCAGCTCTGCGTTCCGAGCCTCTCCTGCTGCCTTGCTCATCTGCTCTGAGTAGTCAGAGGCGACCTCGTGATCAAGCATTACCTCCAGCGCACGTTTGGCCGCCGCATCAGCGATCCGACATGCTTCCCGATTCGCTTCCTTATCTGTCGTCACGAAGCGACCGAAGTCACCGAAGCTGGTGATGCCGAAGAACGCGAGCACAGCCAGCAATGAAACCGTGATTCCAAGCCAGGTACCTGCCCGCGCCGAAACCTTCGACGCGCCGCCACCCCCTGAGCCGCTCTCGTCGGACCCTTGTCCCCCCGTCCGGCCGCCGCGGTCGGCATCGGTGCTGCCCACGGTGGGGGGGGGGGACGGTCGGCCTGGGGGGAGCCAGGACGCTGGACAGATACGCGGTGAACGCCGGATCTTCGGACAGCACCTCCGACAACTTCTCATGCAGCCGCGAGCGGGCATCGGGATCGTCCGGGGCCTGTTCCACCGCCGATACGGCTTCTGCTCCCTGGTCGACTCTGCTCAATCGGCTGCGCACCAGATCGGCGGCCATGTTGCCTGCCGTGCGGCCCTCTATGGCTGCCGCAGCGGCAGCCGCCTGCGCAACTGCCTCCACCGCAGTAGTCGGCAGGTCCATCCCGTCTGCCATATCTGTCCCCCTCAGACTCCTCGATGCTCCAAACAACCTTATTGCGCAGCAAAGTTGAATGACCGGCGAATCGCAGCTCAGGAACCCGGTCTCGGGGAACATCGGTACAGCGGATATCGCTAAGCCGGTGATCACGGTCCGGCCGGCGTGTGGGCGCTGACGCGGCTCTCGTACTCTCGGCGGACCTTGCGCTGGACCGGGGCCGTGGGGATACCCTGGCCCGGTGTGCTTAGCCGACCATGATCGTCCTCAGCGCCAACCGCTGTACCGATGTTCCTACCGACGCCAATTGCATCTGATGCGAATAGGCGACACCCGTCCTGGAAGTGGGCTCAGGACCGCATGGAGGCGGTCCCACCGGGGGCTCTGACCTCGAAGCCACGGTAGCGGTCTTGCTGGCAGATATCTGCGGGCCTCACTCCATCGAGCGATTGAACTGCGAAGACGCCCCCGAGTCGCATCCGATGCGAAATTCTCGCGTCAGATGCGATAGACGGAGAGTGATGGCGGATGGGTGGGGATGGTCCCGTTCCAGGGTCTGCTCGGCTGCACCTGATCGACGGTCTGCCGTTGCTGCGGCCGGACGAGCAGGTCTTCGAGGCGATGATCAACGGCTGGCGCAACCAGCAGCTCGCCCGGAACCTCTCGCCGGGATACGTCGATGACCAGGAACGTACGGTCCGGGCCTTCACCAGGCATGCCAATGCGATGCCGTGGCAGTGGACGCCGCAGCACGTCGACGAATGGTCGGCTGATCTGCGGGCCGTGCACGGCTGCGTGCGCTCCACCTTGCGCAACTACCAGGGCTCCGTGCGTCAGTTCTGCGACTTCCTGACCAACCCGGCCTACGGCTGGAGCGACGAGTGCCTGCGGCACTTCGGTACTCACCCAGTCCAGGTGGTCTACGACTGGAATGCTGCGACGCATGCCGACGAAGCCGAGGGCGAGCCGGAAAGACGGGCCTTCACCCGGCCCGAGCTGGAAGCGTTCTTCGACCACGCCGACGAGGAGGTCCTGCGTGTTCGCGGCAAGGGCCGCAAGGGCTGGCTGCCGGCCTTCCGGGACGCCACCTTGTTCAAGGTCGCGTACGCCTACGGCCTGCGACGCAACGAGACCCGGATGCTCGACCTCACCGACTTCGGCCGCAACCCAGAAGGCCAGGAGTTCGGTGAGTACGGCACCCTGCTGGTCCGCTACGGCAAGGCCAAGAAGGGGTCGCCACCGAAGCGCCGCAGCGTCCTGACCGTCTGGCACTGGGCACCCGGCACGATCGAGGAATGGATCAGCGAGGTGCGGCCCGGGATGCGGCATTCGCCAAGCCGGGCCCTCTGGCCGTCCGAGCGAGGCCCGCGAATCGGCGTCCAGCGGCTGGACTCCCGCTTCGCCGCCTACCGGGACGCCGTTGGCCTGGACCCCGCGCTGGAGTTCCACTCCCTGCGCAGGTCCTACATCACGCATCTGATCGAGGACGGTCATGATCCGCTGTTCGTCCAGCAGCAGGTCGGCCACGACTACGCCTCCACCACGGCGATCTACACGTGCGTCTCCTCCGACTTCCGCACCCGCTCCCTCCGACGTGTCCTGGACGCCACCATCGAGGCCGCTCTGCGGCCAGGAAGGACCTCCTGATGCCACGCCACATCAGCTACCGGTGGCGTCTGCGCGAGCTGATGGCCGCCCGCGGCATGTTCACCGTCGGCGAGCTCATGCCGCACCTGGGCGAACGCGGCATCACCCTGTCCTCCTCCCAGGTCCACCGCCTGGTCTCCGGCACCCCGGAACGGCTGTCCCTGCCGGTGCTGGCCGCCCTTTGCGACATCCTCGGCTGCACGCCCACCGACCTGATCACCACCTCGGCCCAGAACCTCTCCCGGCCCGCCGAGCCGCCGGCGAAGAAGCTCCGATCAACCTAGCCGCCCGGCGACCCACACGGGTCCGACTGACGCCCGAGGGGTGAGCGGTGACTCCGGAGGAGTACGAGCGGTGGATGATCCGCGACTGCGCACGCTGCGGCCTTCGGGCCTCGAAGTCTGCCGAATGGTCAGACGGACCGATCTGCCGGACCTGCTACGAACGGGCGATGCGAGTCCGCGGCCTCTGCTCCTGTTGCGACACCGACCGACTGCTGCCGGGGCGAGACACCGCTGGCACACCGATCTGCCGGGACTGCGCGGGCATCGCCCGAGACTTCTTCTGTGATCGCTGCGGTTTCGAAGGACTCCTGCTCGGCGGACGTCTCTGCGAACGCTGCACCCTCGCCGACACGCTCGTCCGCCTCCTCGACGACGGCACTGGTCGTGTCGCCCCGGAGTTCCTGCCTCTGGTCAAGATCCTGCTGGACATGGGCAAGCCCAAGAGCCGACTGATCTGGCTTCGCAACCCCAACGTCGTCCGTCTCCTCCAGGGCCTGGCCACCGGCAGCATCCCGCTCACCCACGAGGGGCTGCACCGGGAAACCCCCTGGCGGACTGTCACTCACCTACGTGACCTGCTGATGGACAGCGGCGTCCTCCCACGAGTTGACCGGCAGCTCATCCTCTACCAGCGGTGGCTGACCGAACGGCTCGCCGTCATCGAGGAGCGCGAACACCGTCAGCTTCTCCGGCACTTCGCTACGTGGCACCAGATGAGGCGCCTGCGGGCGAAGGCGGAGAAGGGACCGCTGGGACGCTCCCAGACCAACCACACCAAGCAGGAGATCACCCAGGCCGGGGCCTTCCTCGCATGGCTCGCCGACCGAGGACGCGCCATCGGACAGTGCCAGCAGGCAGACATCGACGCCTGGCACACCGAGAGCCTGGCCACCCGCCGCCCGTCCCAGTCATTTCTGCGGTGGTGCATGAAGACCGGCCGGATGCCCCGCCTCGCGCTGCCGCCCGCCGTCATCACCCAGGACCCGGAACCGCTGCACCAGCACCGCCGCCTCTCGATGCTCCGCCGGGTCCTCAACGACGACTCCCTGCCACTGCGGGCCAGGGTCGCCGCCGCCCTCGTTCTCCTTTACGCGCAACCCGTCAGCCGCATCGTTCGCCTCACCATCGACGACGTCACCGACGACGAGACGACCGTCACCGTCCAGTTGGGCGACCCGCCGTCCCCGCTGCCGGAGCCTGTCGCCGTTCTGATGCGGGACTACATCCAGTCCCGTCAGCACCTGCCCTACGCCAGCAGCAGGAGCTCGCAGTGGCTCTTCCCTGGCCGTCAGCCCGGACAGCCGATGAATCCGGTCAGTCTCCAGGTTCATCTGCGTGAGATCGGCGTCCCGCCGCAGCGCGGCAGGACCTCCGCCATTCGGCAGCTCGTCCTCCAGGCCCCGGCTCCCGTCATCGCGAAGGCGCTCGGTTACCACGACAAGACCGCCACTCGACTGGTCACCGAAGCCGGTGGCACCTGGAGCCGATACGCCCCAGGCGACCACACACGATGACGCCCCCGAGCCATCGGCAAGAGCACGAGGGCCACAGCCAGTCGGCTGTGCTCCACATCATGGCCGCCTGATGCTCCTGTCCAGCAAGCCCAGAGCCGAGCACAGGGAGACGGAAAGGGTCATCCATACGACGAAGGCCCCGCCGCCGCAGAGCACTGCGCGAGGCACGCTTCCGTCCGCTGCCCAAGACAGCACGCCTGCGATGACCGCGACAAGCAGGGACAGAACAGTTGCCAGGGCGACGAGCAAGACTCGCGTCGAAAGTCCGGAGCGCAAAGCCGACATCCTTCTACGAAGGGTGGCCGCTCCAAGACACACGTCTCAGCCCGACCACCGGAAACGGTAGTTGGCTGAGACGGTGTGTCCCCGGGATGTGGTCCGGACCGCGGGGGTCCGGGCCCCCCGGGGAGACGCCCTCAATCAGTCCTCTGATGCTAGAAGACTTCGACAGATCACACCAGACAGCTCTCGCAATACATCGAGACAATCTCAGCAGTGATCACTAAGGGTGACTGATGACGTTCTCCGGTTAGGTATACGCGACACCTGAACATGCGAGCCCACCAGTCCCGAGGGCCGTGTCTTCGCCACCACCGCGCACTCAACCTCATCCGCATCGACCGATGGCTGACCGGCACCCCGCTCGGCGACACCCGCGCCTCCCGCCTCGAAGCCCTGACACTCACCGCCTGACCACCCGAATCACGCGTTCCTCAGCAGAGTCCTTCAGCCCGGTGCACTGCGAATGGACCCGGCAGCAGCCGAGCAGGTTCAGGTTGCGGTGCTTGAGCGGGGAGAGCCGGGCGATGGGGAACCACTCCGAAGAACCCCCGACTCCGTGAGGCTCACGCGCACTTGGCGGCCACCCGGGCTCCGCTGGGTGGTACAGCCTCGGTGCTGGTGAGCTCTCGTGCTTCCGGCCCGGACGAGCAGGGCCACCGGCCCCTGCGAACCGTGGCAGTGGACGAGCCCGGATCCAGGTTGCAGCGGCAATCGGCCCGCAGAGCCCGGGCCGCCTCGTTCTGCGGTGGTCAACCGCTGGCGGTCGTCGTGCGCGGGTCGCTTTCCGGGCCCGGTGCACGGCCCGGTTCTCGTACAGCTGCCGCAACCCGACAAGCAACGCTGAGCGACCATCGCTCGACGGCCCGCCTCAGGGCAGCCCCGGGAGGCGGAACAGCCGGCCGGGGCCGCCCTGAGGACCGGTCACTTTCGCCAGAACAGGTGATGCGTCACCCCGCTCGGGCTGGGAACGACCTCCAGGTGGAACCGGTCGAGCAGCTCATCGGGGGACTCCCAGAGCCGTACTCCGGATCCGAGCTTCAGCGGCGAGACCGCCACGTGCAGGGTGTCGACGAGGTCGGCGTCGAGGAACTGCCGGATGGTGGTGGCCCCACCGCCGAGTCGGACGTCCTTGCCCTGCGCCGCCTCCCGGGCCTGTTCGAGGACCGTGGCAGGGTCGCCGTCGACGAAGTGGAACGTGGTGTCGGAGAGAACGAACGAAGGACGCTTGTGATGAGTCATGACGAACACCGGGGTGCGGAACGGGGGCCGGTCACCCCACCAGCCGCGCCACTCGTGGTCGTGCCAGGGCCCGCGCTGGGGACCGAACTTGTTGCGACCCATGATTTCGGCGCCGATGTTGCGGGCGTAGTCCCGCGTGAAGTAGTCGTCGAGACCCCGGCTGCCCCCGGGGTCGGTGCGCATGGGCCAGCTCGCCGTGGCGCCGGCCCAGGCGAACAGCCTCTCGGGCTCGACATGACCGAACGGCCTCTCGAGGGTCTGGTCCTCGCCGGCACCGATTCCGTCACTCGAGACGTTGAAGTTCTGGACTCTCAGCAGCTGGGCCACGTGCTCCTCCTGTGATGGCGACAACAGTGGTGGGACTTGGATCCTCACCGTGAGGTCGGAGCCGATCGACGGATCTTGACCGGTACCGGCAGAATCATTTGATCTGCTGAACCCGTCGCCGGCATGTCAAGAGCGGTGGGCCCGCGACGACCACCCGATGACGGGGCCCGACCGGGCGCCACGACGGTGAGGAGTTGGACATGAAGTTCCTGCTGATCATGCACATCGACCCGGCCATCATGGAGGAACTGACCGAGGCCGAGCGCCAGGAGATCATGGACGGCCATGGCGAGTTCATGAAGACGCTCCGCGAGTCCGGCGAGATGATCAGCACCGAGGCGCTGGCCGACCCGTCCCAGAGCTCGGTGGTCCGCGTCCGCGACGGGGTGCCGGTCGTCACCGACGGCCCCTACCTGGAGGCCAAGGAGTTCCTGGGCGGTTACTACCTGGTCGACGTCGCGAGCAGGGACCGTGCGCTGGAGCTGGCCTCGATGATCCCGGACGCCCGGTTCAACGGCCTGGGCATCGAGGTCCGCCAGGTGATCTTCTCCGGCGGCCCGACCGCGTGAGCACCGACCGTGCCACCGTCGAGGGCCTGCTGCGCGCGCTCGCGCCACAGGCCCTCGGCGCGCTGGTACGCCGGTACGGGCAGTTCGACCTGAGCGAGGACGCCGTGCAGGAGGCGCTGCTCGCTGCGGCGACACGCTGGCCGACCGAGGGCGTCCCCGACAACCCGCACGGCTGGCTGACCACGGTCGCCGGCCGCCGCCTGGTCGACCGGATTCGCAGCGAACAGGCCCGGCGCCGGCGCGAGGACGCGGTGGCCGCCCGGGAGCCGGAGCGGACATCGCCCGGCCCCGGCGAGGACACCCCGGCCAACCGGGACGACACGCTGACCCTGCTGTTCCTGTGCTGCCACCCGGCGCTGAGTCCGGCCTCGCAGGTCGCGCTGACGCTGCGCGCCGTCGGCGGCCTGACCACCGCGGAGATCGCCCGCGCCCACTTCGTGCCGGAACCGACCATGGCGGCCCGGATCAGCCGGGCCAAGCAGCGGATCAAGGCCACCGGCAGCGAGTTCACCATGCCGGTCGGGCAGGATCGGGCGGCGCGACTGCGGGTCGTGCTGCACGTGCTGTACGTGATCTTCAACGAGGGCTACACCGCCAGCTCCGGAGACCGGCTGCGGCGCGACGACCTGGCCGCCGAGGCGATACGGCTGACCCGTCTGCTGCACCGTCTGCTGCCGGACGACGGCGCGGTGGCCGGCCTACTGGCCCTGATGCTGCTCACCGACGCCCGCCGGGCCGCCCGCACCGGCCCGCACGGCGAGCTGATCCCGCTCGACGAGCAGGACCGCTCGCTCTGGGACCGCGGTCGCATCGCCGAGGGCGTCGCGCTGGTCACCGACGCGATGACCCGCTCGACACTCGGCCCCTACCAGTTGCAGGCCGCCATCGCCGCGCTGCACGACGGGGCACCCAGCACCGGCGAGACCGACTGGCGTCAGATCAACACGCTGTACAAAATCCTGGAGCGGCTCTCGCCGAACCCGATGGCCAGCCTGAACCGGGCGGTGGCGGTCGCCATGATCGACGGGCCGCAGGCCGGCCTGGCCCTGCTGGACAAGCTGGCCGCGGACGACCGGATCACCGACCACCACCGGCTGCACGCGGTCCGCGCACACCTGCTGGAGATGGCCGGCGACCATCCGGCGGCCCGGGAGCACTACCACCGCGCAGCCCGCGGCACCACCAGCCTGACCGAGTGCCGCTACCTGGAAACCCGCGCCGCCCGACTGGCGCCACGTCCCGCCTCCGGCTGACCCTTCCCGCGCCACCCCGGTCCGACCACCCCCGCCGGCAAGCGCGAGGCGTACCCGGAAGCCGGAGAACACGGCCCTCAGAGGCGGAAGATCTCCGCGAAGCGGGTGAGGAGGGACTCCGGGCCCTTGAGGGCGACGCTCTGGGCGGCGAGTGCCTCGGCGGGGGTCAGGGTGGCGCGCATGAGGTCGAGGACGGGGTGGCCGGAGCGGGTTTCGATGACCAGGTCGGGGTCGGGGTGGGGACCGTGGGCGACGGTGAGGCGGTCGCCGTCGACGGACAGGGCGAAGGTCGCGTCGGCCATGCGCACCTCGTAACCGAGGGTCGCCCCGGCGGCGGCCTCGGGGCGGAAGGCCGTGTGGAAGGACAGGGCGCGGCTCTCGGCGGTGGTGATCTCGCCGGGGCGGGGTCCGGTCATGGTGCGGGCGCCCCAGCGGCCGAGGGCGGTCACGGCCGGCTGGAGCGCGTGGCCGTGGTCGGTGAGTTCGTAGACGACACCGCGGTCGGGGTGGGGCAGGGCGCGGCGGACGGCGACGCCGTGGGCCTCGAGCTGCTTGAGACGGGTGGCGAGGATGTTGGTGGGGATGTTCGGCAGGCCGTTGCGCAGGTCGGTGTAGCGCTTGGGGCCGAGCAGGAGGTCCCGGACGATCAGCAGGGTCCAGCGCTCACCGACGACCTCCATCGCGCGGGCGAGGCCGCAGAACTGGCCGTACTCCTTCACCGTCATGGTTCACATTCTAGTTCCCGCACCATACTGCGAACAGAGCTTGCATTTTACAAGCAGACTTCGGTCTGCTTGGTTGGTTCCACCGGCACGGTCGGCATCGGCAGAGGGAGTGGGAGAGGACATGTCCTTCCAGGCGTATCTGGACAAGATCGAGGACAAGACGGGGCTGACGCCCCGTCAGTTCATCGCGCTCGCGCAGGAGCGCGGCTACGACAGCGCGGACACCAAGGCCGGCGTCATCCTGGAGTGGCTCAAGCAGGACTACGACCTGGGCCGCGGGCACGGGATGGCGCTCGTGCACGTCATCAAGAACGGCGCGAAGATCTCCGACAAGCACGTCGGCTCGGGCGGGACCCACCGGGACGAGTCGGACACGCTCTGGCTCGACGGCAAGGCGAACCGTCCCTGAGACGGGCGCGGCCCTCCCGGCAGGTCGGTGTCCGCGTTCCGGAGGTCCGTGAGAGGACCG
>NZ_NCTE01000913.1:30965-32970 GCF_002114215.1 Streptomyces sp. 13-12-16
CGAGGACCGCCAGGACGGTCCCGGCCCACATGGCGTCGGCGTAGCGCAGCGTCGTGCCCGTCGCCGGGTAGAGGAAGGCGCCCACCACCGCGATCCCGGCGGCGGCCCCCAGCTGCTGGGCGGTGCTGAGCACGCCCGAGCCGGCGCCGGCGTCCTGGGACGGCACCTGGGCGAGCACGATGCCGGTGAGCAGGGGGACGATCATCCCGTTGCCGAGCCCGTAGACCGCGAAGCCGGCCATCAGCGGCAGGATCGCGGCCTCCGGTGTGCCCAGGCCGACGGTCGCGAGCGCCGCGGCGAGGCCGGCCGCGGTCAGGGCGGCGGCGACGACCAGCACCCGGATGCCGTAGCGCTTCTGCAGGGCGGGGCTGACGCGTGATCCCACGGCGATGGCGACGGCCGCCGGGGTGAAGACGAGGCCGGCGGCGGCCGGACTGAGGTGCGACTCGTCCTGGAGGTAGAGGCCGAGCATGACGGCGAACGGCACGCTCGACATGTACAGCAGGAAATTCAGCAGGACGCCCAGGCTGAATGTCCGGCTGTGGAAGAAACGGACGGGAAGCAGCACGGGCCGGTTTTTCCCGGCGCGCCGCGTCTGGTGTCCGACGAAGAAGGTGAGCAGCAGAGCGGCGGCGAAGAGGAGGACCGGCCCGGTGGGCAGGAAATCCCATTCCTGAAGGGCCGCGAGCGGCAGGAGGAGCAGGGCGAAACCGGTGGCGCTCAGGGCGATGCCGATACCGTCGATTCCCCGTCCGGTGCGCGGGGCGCCATCGGCCGGAACGGTCCGGCCGATGGCGATGTGGGCGAATGCGCACAGGGGCACCGCGACGAGGAAGACGGGACGCCAGCCCAGGCCCAGAAGGTCCCAGGAGGGAATCGCGCCGCCGAGTATCTGCCCGCTGACCATGCCCAGGCTCATGGAGACGCCGTACCAGGACAGGGCCTTGGCCCGCTCGGCGGGCGGGAACTGGACCCGGATGAGGGCCAGCACCTGGGGCTGGAGCACGGCCGCGGAGGCGCCCTGGACGAGACGCGCGACGATCAGGACCGCCGGTGACCAGGCCAGCGCGCACGCCAGCGAGGTCACGGTGAACAGGACGAGACCGAGGCGGTACACGCGGCGGCGGCCGAAGAGGTCGCCCAGCCGTCCGCCGGTGATCAGGCCCAGCCCGTAGACCAGGCCGTATCCGCCGACGACGGCCTGGAACTCGAAGGGCGACAGCGCGAACGACCGGTTGATCGAGGGCGCCGCGAGGTTGACGCAGAACTGGTCGAACAGGGAGAGGAACGGGCCGACGGCCAGGACGGCGAGCGCCTGCCACCGGCGGGGGTTCAGCGGTGCCTCGTCCGCCTCCGGGGGCGGGGCGGGGGTGCCGGCCGGGGACGGTGCACGGCCGTCCGTGCGGGGGGCGACAACCGTACGGCCCGGTTTCACGAGACTCTTCTCCTAACGCGGCCGGTCATGACTGCCGATTCGAGGAGCGGTACGGATCGGCGGTTCATCCAATCCACCGGCCGCCGCGCCCACAAGCGGACTTGGCGAAGTCTCCGCGGCGGCCGTTGTTCGCGGCAGCTTGCGCAACTCCGCATGGACAGCGCCGAGCGGGCCCGAACATCCTTCCGGTGGCAGCGTCCCCTTCCAGGAAGGCTGTGCCATGGAAAACCATCGCTCGGCGTCCCTGCTTTTCGGGGAAAAGGATCAAGGCGAGAAGGACCGGGGCGGGAAGGGCCGGCAGGAAGAAGCCCGTTCGCTTTTGCTGCGTGTTCTGGACGGCTCCGTGCGTTCCGATCCGTATCCGGTGTTCGACCGGATTCGTGAGGCCGGGCCCCTGTGGTGGGACGGGTCGACCGTCGTCTTCTCCTCGTACGAGCACTGCTCGGCCGTGCTGCGGGCGCCGGAGGCCGTCGCCCGGCGGGCCGACGCGTGTCCCGCCGGGCGGGACGACCGGCCGGAGGGGCTGGCCGTCGCCGTGGCGGGCTCGGCGGAGCACGTGTGGCTGCGCCG
>NZ_NCTE01000914.1 GCF_002114215.1 Streptomyces sp. 13-12-16
CCGGCCGGGCCGGCCCGGGGTGTCGCGCCCGTCCGTGCCGCCCACGGCACCGGCCGCGTCGGCGGGCTCCGGGCCGTCGCCGACGGCCGCTTGGCCGCTGCTCTCCTCCAGCACCGCCCGACACAGCTCCCGTGCCCGTTCCAGCTCCGACGCCGGAGCGCGCAGGTGGGCGTGGAGCGCCTCCACCACCCTCGGTGGTGCGGTCGACGCGTGCTTCGGGTTGAGGTAGCGGGAGAGCGTCGTCTGGTCGATGCCCAGTCGCGAGGCCAGCGCCTGCTGGGTGGGCCGTGTGCCGCCGGGCGCGGCGCTCCCGGCCTCCTCCCACCAGCGTCGTAGCAGCCGTGCCAGCAGTTCCCCCGGCCGTTGTCCCCGGTCCTGGGCCTCCGGCTCGTGCGCCATGTGTCTCTCCCCGTCGTCTCGCGGAACGGCCGGGCGTCCACGCCGCCTGCATCGCCGCATAACGGCAGGTCGATCGCGTGCATGACGGTGAGTGCGGATGCATCGGCCCACAGCAGCGCAGATCGTAGTGATGCCGGACGAAGCGTCCGGCGCCTCCGCCGCGGGCCGTCCGCAGCTCCGTGTGACCACCGGACGTTCCGCGGCCCCGCGGCAGGGCCGCCCACGGCCCTTGCGGGGAGCCGCGCCGAACACCGGCGCGGAGAGCACGCGTTCACCCGGACGAGTGCCGATGCGGCACACGTCGCTCACCCACGGGAAGGACGGCCGGCCGGGCCCGGCCCCCGACGCCGAGCACGGCCCGCCGGGCGACCGCGAGTTGATGATCTTCGGCTTCGGTAGGGGTCCGCGCGCGACGGCGCGGGAGGAGCAGGGCCGGGGACGCGCGTGACGGGGTCGGCGGGCAGCCGCTGCCGGATGCCGTCGGCCTCCGGCGGCGTCCGGCAGGGCTCACGGCGGACGGGCCGCCCGACGAACAACCGGACGAACCCGGTTGAACGCCACTACCATTCGACCGACACGTTGGGCGCAGCCGACGCACCGGGGGACGGATGCTTGCCGAGGAGTACGGGTACCAGGTGTCACCACGTCCCGCGGTGGACACGCCCGGGGTACGGGCGCAGGTGGAGCGGATCGGGAGGATCACGAGCCGCCGGATCCTCTGGGCGGCCCCGCTCATGCTCCTCCTGGCGTTCGCCGTCAGCGCGGTGTCCGACACGGGACTCTTTCCCTTCGTCGCCGGCCCGATCGTCGCCGGTTTCGCGCTCGGCTGGGTGTTGACGGCGCAGCTGGCACCGAAGCGGATGTCGCGCATCCTGGAGAACAACCGTTGGCAGGTGTGGCCGTGCAGGCTGGAGGAGGTCCCGGGGAAGTCGTTCGAGCGCCGCGTCCTGCTGCTGGCGCCGGACAAGAGCGTCGCGGCGTCGTTCCGGGGGAACGTCCCCAACGACGTCTGGCTCGGAATGGCCGACGGCCGAGGGGTGCTGTGGTTCGCCGGCGATCTGCGCTTCCCGGCCGTCGCCGCCCTCCCCGGCGGCGCTCCGTTGTGGTCCGTGGCGCCGGAGAAGCCGGATCAGCGGGAACCGGAGCCCCGCCGCGGTGGCGAGGGCGAGGGCGGCTCGGCTCTCGACGACTTGGTCTCCGAGGCCCGTTCGGCGGTCATCTGGAACATGCTGAACTGAGACCGGCCCGCACCACGGGTCAGGGTGCGGTGGTGATGCGGGCGACCGCCTCGCGGGTCAGTTCGCGGGCGGGCGGGGCGTCGTCCAGGGCCCGGTGGAGGGTGAGGCCCTCGATGAGGGCGTCCAGCTGGCGGGCCGTGGCGGCGTCGAAGTGCCGTTCCAGGAGGGTGCGGCTGCGGCGCATCCAGCGGGCGCACAGTTCGCGGTACGGCTCGTGGCGGGCCGCCAGGGTGTAGAGCTCCTGGACGAGGATCAGGTCGCGGCGGGGGCCCTCGGAGAGGGTGTGGATCAGGTCGGTGACCGCCTCCCGGGCCCGGTCGGGGGTGGCGGCGCCGCCGAGGTGGTGCTCGAAGAGGGTCACCACGTGGTCGGCGTAGCCGGTGAAGGCCTGGAGCAGCAGGTCGTCGATGCCGGTGAAGTGGTACGTCATCGAGCCCAGCGGGACCTTCGCGCGGGCGGCGATCCTGCGGTGGGAGACGCCCGCCACGCCCTCCTCGGCGATCAGGTCGAGCGCCGCCGCGAGGATGCGCTCGCGGCGTCGGGGGTCGGTGTGTCCGGTGGCCATACGGGTGGGTCAGATCGTGCGGACCGGGCGGGCCGGGTTGCCCACGGCCACGACGTTCGCGGGGACGTCCTTGGTGACCACCGCGCCGGCGCCGATGACGGAGTTGTCGCCGATCGTCACGCCGGGGCAGATGATCGCGCCGCCGCCGAGCCAGACGTTGTCGCCGATGGTGATGGGCAGGGCCGCCTCCAGCTTGTCGCGGCGGGGCCCCGGCTCCACGGGGTGGGTGGGCGTGAGGAGCTGCACGTTCGGGCCGATCTGGCAGTCCTCGCCGATGGTGATCCGCGCGACGTCCAGGGCGGTCAGGTTGTAGTTGACGAAGGTACGGGCCCCGATGCTGATGTTGCTGCCGTAGTCGACGTACAGCGGCGGGCGCACCTCGACGTCCTCGCCCACCGAGGCGAGGAGCTCGGTCAGGATCGGCCTCGCCTCGGTGGGGTTCTCGGGGTAGGCGGCCAGGTAGCGGGCCGCGAGCCGCATCGCGCGCTGCTGACGGCGGGCGATCTCCGGGTCGTCGGCGATGTAGAGGTCGCCCGCGAGCATGCGCTCCAGGTTCGTGCGCGGGTCGTTCGCGAAGTGGTCGTCCGTCGGCATGCGTACGATCGTACACTCCCGGGCGTACGAACGTACGCTCCGGTCGCCGCGTCCCCGGATCAGTCCAGGTCGCCCCGCTCGATGCAGAACTCGTTCCCCTCGGGGTCGAGCAGGCTTACCCAGCCTCCGCCGTCGGGGCGGGTGTGGTCGGCCAGTTGACGGGCGCCGAGTCCGATGGCGCGGGCGACCTCCTCCGCGCGGGTGCGGCCGGTCGGCCTGAGGTCGAAGTGGAGGCGGTTCTTGGCGGTCTTGCCCTCCGGCACGCGCACGAAGAGCAGGCCGGGCCCGCCGGACGGGTCCGCGACCAGGGCCTCCGGGTCGCCGGGCTTGTCGTCGTCGGCGAGCGGGTTGCCCAGCATCGCGCTCCAGAACACGGCGAGGTCGTAGGGGTCGCCGGTGCAGTCGAAGGTGATGTGGCGGATGGTGGGGTTCAACGGTCCTCCGTGGCGGGTGGTGTGGTTTCCGGCTCGCAGGATGACGGGCGGGTGGGGGTGGCGTCGAACCGTTTGACGGGCGGTGGCGGGATCCGGACGAGCCCCGGCCCCGGACGCGGGTCCGGGGCCGGGGCTCGTCGGGTGTGTCTCACGTGTACCGGGGCCGCGGCCCGGCCGTCACGCCGGGGAGAGCTCCGCGCGGCCGAAGAGCAGGGCGTAGCCCGGCGGCAGCTGGGCCAGGACGCGGGTCACCAGGGCGTCGCCGACCAGGCCGGGCAGGACGCTCAGGACCGAGCTGACGTCCCAGCGGGCGGTCGCCGGGGTCGCGCCCTCGATGCGGGCGGCCACCGAGTCGACGAACTCCGCGGCGGTCAGTCCGCGGGTCACCGGGACCTGCGAGGCGACCACTCTGGCCGCCTCCTCGGGCAGGGCGCGGGCCAGGTCGACGCGTTCGTCGCCGACGACGTGACCGCCGAGGGCGGCGAGGACGACACGGGTGACGTCCTCCGCCTGCGACCGCGTCGGGTACTGGCCCGACTCCCGTACCGCGTCGATCAGTTGATGCCAGCTGTCGTTCCGGGGCGCTGCGGCCGGGGCCGGGATGCCTCCGGCCGGCTTCGAGGTCGCGGGCTTCTGCGGTGTCAGCGTGGTCATCCGGTGCTTCTCTCCTTCTCCGGTTCTCCAGTGCCCCGGTCTCCGGTTCTCCAATGCCCCGGTTCTTCCCGGGCATGTGCCGCCCCGCGGGCCGGATGTGCGCGGGGGCCCGTCCCGCGGACCGTCCGGGTCCGCGGGACGAGCGGGGTGCGCGGCCGCGGGAGGGGGGAACGGGGTGCGCGGCCGCGCGGGGTCAGCCGCCGATCTGCTTGCGGCTGTCGCCGCCGGTGATCTGGATGCGGCGCGGCTTGGCCTGCTCGGCCACCGGGATGCGCAGGGTCAGCACGCCGGACTCGTACGACGCGTCGATGCGCTCCGTGTCCAGGGTGTCGCCGAGGAAGAGCTGGCGGGTGAAGGTGCCGGTGGGCCGCTCGGCGACCACGGTCTCCGCGCCCTCGGGAGCCGGGGAGCGGCGCTCGGCGCGCACGTTGAGCACGTTGCGCTCGACGTCGAGGTCGATCGTCTCGGGGTCGATGCCGGGGAGGTCGAAGTGGACGATGAAGTCGTCCCCCGCCCGGTAGGCGTCCATCGGCATCGCCGTGGGGCGGCCGTTGGAGGTGGCGCCGAAGACCTGCTGCGCGAGGCGGTCGAATTCGCGGAACGGGTCTGTACGCATGAGCATCACGGTCATCTCCTTCCGTGGGTTCATCGGTGCGATGCCCTTACGGTCTTGCCTTCTTATATAGCTCGGAGGAGGAAAGTTGACAAGCCCGGACTCAGGTTGTGTCACACGGGTGGCCGCGGACCTGGACGCGGGGACCGCCTCCCGGAGCGCTAGCCTCGGAGTCCGGACGACCCCGGCCCGGTGGCCGGGGGCAGTGGCAGGAGGCAACAGACATGGCGAAGGTTCCCAGCTCCGTGGTGGCCGCGAGCGGACTCGTCGGCGGGTACGGCGTGGCCCGCTGGACCCGCAAGCGGCAGCTCGGCGGGGTCGTCCTCGCCGCCGCCGGGGCCGCCGCCGCGCAGCAGTGGCGGGAGCGGGCCGGGGGCCGGGCGG
>NZ_NCTE01000915.1 GCF_002114215.1 Streptomyces sp. 13-12-16
CCTCGCCACGGCCGACCAGCCGGACGAGGAGACGCCGGACGGCGGTGCTTCCGCGCTCGGCCCGCTGCTGCCGCTGCGCGCCGAGGGCACCGCCACGCCCCTGTTCTGCGTCCACCCCGGCGCGGGCGTCGCCTGGCGCTACACGGGCCTGCTGCCCCATCTCGGCGGCGACCAGCCCGTCCACGGCATCCAGGCGGCCGGCCTCGACGGCACCCGGCCGCCCGCACCGGACGCCGCCGCCATGGTCGCCCACTACCTCGACCTGGTACGCCGGGTGCAGCCCCACGGCCCGTACCGGCTGCTGGGCTGGTCCTACGGCGGATTCGTCGCGCACGCCATGGCCTGTGCCCTGCAACGCGACGGCGAGCAGGTCGAACTGCTCGCCATGCTCGACGCGCCCCAGCCGCACGGCACGGCCCACGACCCCGACGCGGCCGAACGCCAGGTCGTGGCCCTGCTGTCCAGGGTGACCGGCCTCCCGGCCGACACGGGGGCTCCGGTGGAGGCCCTCCTGGACCGGATCGACGCCCGTGTCACGGCCGACCCGGCGAGCGTACCCGTCACACGCGCCGAGGCCGCCGCCATCGCCGCCGTGATGCGCAACAACCTGCGCATCGCGCCCCAGTTCGCCCCCGGCGTCTACCGCGGTGACGTGCTGTTCTTCAGCGCCACCGAGGAACAGCCCGCCGACTCCCCGGCCGACTTGGCGGTGCTGCCCGGAAAGGCCGACAGCTGGCGGCCCCACGTCGACGGAACCCTCCACGACCACCGAGTGCCCTGCGGCCACTACGAGATGACCGAACCCGAACCGATCGCCCGCATCGGCGAAGCGGTCGCCAAGGCCCTGCGCGGCCTCGGTGACCGGGCCGCCACACCCCCCTCCCCCTGAACCCGCGTTGAGGAGAACCAGCGTGAGAGCGACCCAGGACCTCTACGAACTCGGCGACGCGCCCGAGATCGGCACCGTACCGAAGCAGATGTACGCCTCGCTCATCCGCCGTGAGCGTTACGGACAACCCGTCGACGCCTTCCGCACCGAGGTGGTCGACGTCCCGCCCGTGGGCCGCGGACAGGTCCTGGTGAAGGTCATGGCGGCCGGCATCAACTACAACAACGTCTGGGCGGCACTGGGTTCGCCGCTCGACGTGATCGCCGCCCGGCAGAAGGCCGGCGCCACCGAGGACTTCCACATCGGCGGCTCGGACCTGTCCGGGATCGTGTGGGCGGTCGGCGAGGACGTGCGCGGGGTGCGGCTCGGCGACGAGGTCGTCGTCCTCGCCAACCGCTGGGACGAAAGGGCCGAGGACATCCGCCTCGGCGGCGACCCCACCTGGTCCGCCAGCCAGCGGGTGTGGGGCTACGAGGAGAACCACGGCTCCTTCGCCCAGTTCGCCGTCGTCGACGACTACATGTGCCACCCCAAGCCCGCCCGGCTGTCCTGGACGGAGGCCGCCTGCTACATGGCGACCGCCGCCACCGCCTACCGCCAGCTCTTCGGCTGGCCGCCGCACACGGTGCGCCCCGGCGACCCGGTGCTGATCTGGGGCGGCGCCGGCGGTCTCGGCTGCATCGCCATCCAGCTCGTCCGGCACGTCGGCGGCATCCCCGTCGCGGTCGTCTCCAGCGAGGAACGCGGCGAGTTCTGCCTCAAGCTGGGCGCCGAGGGCTTCATCGACCGGCGGAGGTTCGACCACTGGGGGCGGCTGCCGGACACCACCGACGAGGCGGCGACGGGCCGGTGGCTGTCGGGAGCCCGCGCCTTCGGGCGGGCCTTCTGGGAGGTGCTGGGCGAGCGCCGCAGCCCGCGCATCGTGCTGGAGCACTCCGGCGCCGACACCGTCCCCACGTCCCTGTACCTGTGCGACAACGGCGGCATGGTCGTCCTGTGCGGCGGTACCACCGGCTACAACGGCGACGTCGACCTGCGTTTTCTGTGGATGCGGCAGAAGCGCCTGCAGGGCTCGCACGTCGCCACGGCCCGCGAGGCGCGCGAGGTCACCCGACTGATCGACCAGGGGATCATCGACCCCTGCCTGTCCCGGACCTTCGCTTTCGACGAGATCGGGCTCGCCCACCAGCTCATCCACGACAACCGGCACCCGGCGGGGAACATGGCCGCCCGGGTGGGCGACACGGGGTGATTCGCACGCGTCCTGAGGGGTACCTGCGGCGGTGTACGGCACACGCGCACCCCCGGAGGTACCCCATGGGCAAGCTGGGCGACATGATGAACAAGGCCAAGCAGATGGCCAAGGGCCACCCCGACCAGGCCGACAAGGGCGTCTCGGGCGCCGAGCGCATGGTCGACGAGCGCACGGGCCGCAAGTACGACGCCAAGACCGACAAGGCCGCCGACGCGGCGCGGCGTTCCTACCGGGACGGCGGCACGACGCCGGAGCGCTGACCCGGCCCCCGCCCGTCCCCGGCGTACCGGGGGCGGGCGGCGTCCGGTCAGCCGCGGACGCCGCCCCGGCCGGTCACGTGGCTGAAGA
>NZ_NCTE01000916.1:0-2478 GCF_002114215.1 Streptomyces sp. 13-12-16
CACCGCACCGGTCCCGGTCGTACGGCCACCGGCCGCCGCGGAACCCGTCGGCCCGCGGGATCCGCCGGCGTCGCGTGGGCGGGGGGCCCGGAACGCGGCGGCCCACCCGGGCCCCCGCGACACGTTCCGGCCCCGGCTGTCAGCCCCTGCCCGTACTGTCGGGGCATGGAAGGCACCGCACTCCCCACCGCATACGACCGGACGTCAGTCGCCCGCTGGGCCCCCGAACCCGACAAACGTCCCGGCCGCACCGCCTTCCAGCGCGACCGCGCCCGCGTCCTGCACTCCGCCGCCCTCCGCCGCCTCGCCGGAAAGACACAGGTCGTCACCCCCGGCGAGCACAGCCAGGTCTGGGACGCCAGCCCCCGCACCCGCCTCACCCACTCCCTCGAATGCGCCCAGGTCGGCCGCGAACTCGGCGCCGCCCTCGGCTGCGACCCCGACCTCGTCGAGGCCGCCTGCCTCTCCCACGACCTCGGGCACCCGCCCTTCGGCCACAACGGCGAACAGGCGCTGAACGAGTTCGCCGAGGACTGCGGCGGCTTCGAGGGCAACGCCCAGTCGCTCCGCCTCCTCACCCGCATCGAACCCAAACGCTTCACCCCCGAGGGTTCCGTCGGCCTCAACCTCACCCGCGCCGCCCTCGACGCCGCCACCAAGTACCCCTGGCCCCGCGGCGCCCACCCCACCGACCCTGCCTCCCCGAAGTTCGGCGTCTACGACGACGACCGCCCCGTCTTCGACTGGCTCCGCGAGGACGCCCCCGGCACCCGCACCTGCTTCGAGGCCCAGGTCATGGACTGGTCCGACGACGTGGCCTACTCGGTGCACGACGTGGAGGACGGCCTGCACGCCGGCCACATCGACCCGGACTGCCTGCACTCCGGCCCGGAGCGGGAAGCCGTCTTCGCCGTCGCCGTCGGCCGGTACGTTCCCGCCGGCACCGACCCCGCCGAACTCGCGGAGGCCCTCGACCGCCTCCTCGGCCAGGAGTGGTGGCCGCACGGCTACGACGGCACCGCCGTCGCCCAGGCCCGCCTCAAGGACGCCACCAGCCAGCTCATCGGCCGCTTCTGCCTCGCCGCCGAGGGCGCCACCCGGCAGGCCCACGGGACCGGGCGCCTCACCCGATACGGCGCCGAGCTGGTCGTACCGCGCAGCACCCGCATGGAGTGCGCGGTCCTCAAGGCGGTCGCCGACCGGTACGTCATGCAGCGCGCCGAACAGGAACTGCTCCGCGCCGACCAGCGGATCGTCGTCCTCGAACTGGCCGAGGCGCTCACCTCCCGCGCCCCCGACGGCCTGGACCCCCAGTTCCGCACCCTGTTCGACCGGGCCCCGGACGACCGGGCCCGCAAGCGCGTGATCGTCGACCAGATCGCGTCGCTCACCGACGCCTCGGCCCGCTCGCTTCACGCCCGCCTCACCGGGCAGAGATGAGCGGTATGGCCTGATCGGGTCACTCCCCCTTCCGGCAACACCCTGCGTGCGGGACGCTCGCAGGTGGCAACACCCCCAAGAGGAGGCAACGACGTGGTCGACGCGGATCAGACATTCGTCATCGTCGGAGGCGGACTGGCCGGCGCGAAGGCGGCCGAGACGCTGAGATCAGAGGGCTTCACCGGCCGCGTGATACTGATCTGCGACGAACGCGACCACCCCTACGAGCGTCCGCCCCTCTCCAAGGGCTACCTCCTCGGCAAGGCCGAACGCGACAGCGTCTTCGTCCACGAACCCGCCTGGTACGCGCGCCACGACATCGAACTGCACCTCGGCCAGACCGTCGACGCCGTCGACCGCGCCGCGAGGACCGTCCGCTTCGGCGAGGACGGCACCGTCGTCCGCTACGACAAGCTGCTGCTCGCCACCGGCGCCGAACCCCGCCGCCTGGACATCCCGGGCACCGGCCTCGTCGGCGTCCACCATCTGCGCCGCCTCGCCCACGCCGAACGCCTCAAGGGCGTCCTGGCCTCCCTCGGCCGGGACAACGGCCATCTGGTGATCGCCGGCGCCGGCTGGATCGGCCTGGAGATCGCGGCGGCGGCCCGCGAGTACGGCGCGGAGGTCACCGTCGTCCACCGCGGCGAGACCCCGCTGCACTCGGTCCTCGGCCCCGAGCTCGGCCA
Source organism: Streptomyces sp. 13-12-16 (assembly GCF_002114215.1). Taxonomy (GTDB): domain Bacteria; phylum Actinomycetota; class Actinomycetes; order Streptomycetales; family Streptomycetaceae; genus Streptomyces. The sequence goes on from NZ_NCTE01000916.1 coordinate 2,127, forward strand.
GCTCTTCGCCGAGCTGCACCGCGAGCACGGCGTCCGCTTCCACTTCGGTGCCACGCTCACCGAGATCACCGGCCAGGACGGCATGGTCCTCGCCGCCCGCACCGACGACGGCGAGGAGCACCCCGCGCACGCCGTCCTCGCGGCGATCGGCGCGGCCCCCCGCACGTCCCTCGCGGAGGCGGCGGGGCTGGAGCTCGCCGACCGGGCGGACGGCGGGGGCGTCCTCGTCGACGAACGGCTGCGCACGTCCGACCCGGACGTCTACGCCGCCGGCGACGTCGCGTCCTTCCCGCACGGCCTCTTCGGCACGCGGCTGCGGGTGGAGCACTGGGCCAACGCGCTGAACGGCGGG
>NZ_NCTE01000916.1:2712-3032 GCF_002114215.1 Streptomyces sp. 13-12-16
CGCCGGGGTCGTACGACCAGGTGGTGATCCGTGGTGACGCGGGGAAGCGGGAGTTCATCGCGTTCTGGGTCCGGGAGGGGCGCGTACTGGCGGGGATGAACGTGAATGTGTGGGATGTCACGGACCCGATCCAGGGGCTGATCCGGTCCGGCGTGCGGGTGGACACGGAGGCGCTGGCGGATCCGCACGTGCCGCTGGAGGGCCTTCTCGCCTAGGCGTCCGCCGGGTTGCGTCGTGCCGCGCGCCTGCGGCGCCGTCGTGGTTCCCCGCGCCCGCGCGGCGGAGCCGCGCACGTCACGGCCCCGCGCCCCTGGCGGGGC
>NZ_NCTE01000917.1 GCF_002114215.1 Streptomyces sp. 13-12-16
GCCCGCGCCGGGGGCGCCCTTCACTCCGCCCGTGCCTGCACCGGGCGCCCCGTTCACGCCCCCCGCGCCCGCCGCGCCGTTCACGCCCCCCGCGCCTCCCGTGCCGCCGTCCGGGGGGCCGGTGGCCGTGCCGAGGCTTCCGGTGGGGAGCGGGTTCGAGCCGCAGCGGTCGGAGACGGAGAAGGAGCCCGAGGAGTCGGGTGCGGCTTCCCCTTCGGCCGTGCCGGACATCCCGGTCGGTGGGTTCCGGGCCGACAACGGTGACCTGGAGAGCGGTGCGACGATCCGCTTCTCCGCCGCCGCGCTGAAGCGGGAGATCGCGGAGCGCGAGGCGGAGGCCGAGGCGGGCGCGGAGGCCGAGGCTGAGGTTGAGGCCGAGGCGGGCGCGGAGAACGAGGCGGAGGCCGAGCCCGAGGTGCGGCTGGAGCCGTCCGACGGTGAGGACGGGACCGACGACGCCGCCGGGAGCACCGCGGAGGTGTCCGGCGCCGCGGTGAGCCCGTCGGACGCCGACGACGTCGAGGAGGCGTCCGGTACGTCCGGCGAGCGCGAAGCCGGCGAGGTCTCCGGCTCGGAGGACGTCACGCCTCAGGACGCCGAGTCCTCGGTGACCGACGTGGAGGACGACGCCGCGCCGACGGAGCCGGAGGCCGAGCCCGAGGACGCGGTGCCCGCCGAGGACGTACCGGTGACGGACGAGCCGGCGGCTGTCGAGCCCGAGGACGCCGAGCC
>NZ_NCTE01000918.1 GCF_002114215.1 Streptomyces sp. 13-12-16
CTGGTCCAGACGGGGCGTGCGCGGCCGTCCGGCGGCCGTGGCGCCCGCCGGCACGCGCTCGCGCCCGCCGTCGCGCTCAGGAGTCATCGGTCACCACCCCCTCGTCGAGGTGGAACTCGGTCTCCCGCCAGTCGTCGGGCAGCATGTGGTCCAGTACGTCGTCCACCGTCACCGCGCCCAGCAGCGACCCCGACTCGTCGACCACGGGCGCCGCCACCATGTCGTACGTGGCGAAGAACCCGGCGACCACGGGCAGTGCCGCGTCCGGGTCCAGGGGCTGGAGGTCGTCGTCCAGGATCGAGCCGACCAGCGTGTACGGGGGGTCGCGCAGCAGGCGCTGGAAGTGGACCGTGCCCAGGTACTTGCCGGTGGGCGTCTCCTCGGGCGGGCGGCAGACGTAGACCTGCGCGGCGTGCGCGGGGGAGAGGTCCGGCTCGCGGATCCGGGCGAGGGCGTCCGCGACGGTCGCGTCGGGCCGCAGCACGATCGGCTCGGTCGTCATCAGACCGCCCGCCGTGTGCTCCTCGTACGACATCAGGCGCCGCATGTCGGCCGCGTCGGAGGGCTGCATCAGGCTCAGCAGCCGCTCCTTGTCCGCCTCGGGCAGCTCGCCCAGCAGGTCGGCCGCGTCGTCGGGGTCCATGGCCTCCAGGACGTCGGCGGCGCGCTCCTCCTTCAGCTTGCCGAGGATCTCGATCTGGTCGTCCTCGGGCAGCTCCTCCAGTACGTCGGCGAGCCGGTCGTCGTCGAGGGCGGCGGCCACCTCCGCGCGCCGTTTGGGGGAGAGGTGGTGCAGGACGTTGGCGAGGTCGGCGGGGCGGAGCTGCTCGAAGGTGGCGAGCAGGTTCTCGGCGCCCTGCCCCTGCTCCTCCAGGGAGAAACCGGTGACCGCGGACCACTCGACGGTCAGCGCCTCGCCCTTGCCGCGCCGGAACGCGCCGCCCTTCTTCCCCTTGCGCACGAAGACCCGGTCGATCTCCCACTCGCGGCGGGCCGGGAGCTGATGCACCGACAGGTCGAGGACGGTGACCTCCTCGCCGCTCTCCACGAGCGTCACCCGCCGGTCCAGCAGCTCACCGAAGACGAGCCGCTCGGTGGGCCGCTGCTCGAAGCGCCGCACGTTGAGCACCCCGGTCGTGATGACCTGGCCGGACTGCACGGCGGTCACCCGGGTCATGGGCAGGAAGATACGGCGGCGGGTGGAGAGTTCGACCACCAGGCCGAGCAGCCTCGGCGGACGCCGGCCCGGCCGCAGGATGACGACCAGGTCGCGCACGCGCCCCACCTGGTCGCCGGCCGGATCGAAGACGGCGACACCGGAGACGTGCGAGACGAAGAACCGTGGGGCGCCCCCTGCCATGGCCGCCACTCCTTTCCGTGCGGGGTCTTTCGTTGCCGTGTACTGCCTGCCGCGTCCGTTATCCGGATTGCCCGCTCGGGTGGGCTTCAGGCTAGCCCGTACCGATCATCCGTGCGCCGGCGACCGGTCCGGACGGACTGGCTCCGTTCGGACCGTCCGGCCCCGGTACCCTGCGGTACGCCGTTCAGGTCCCCCGTCAGAGAGGCAGCCCACCTGTGATTCCGATCTACCGGGGCCGTTCCCGCAGGGCCACGCTGGCCGGCGCCGTGTGCGCGCTGCTCGTGACGGGGACGGCGCTCACGGGATGCTCCGAGGATCCGAACGAGGGCACCAACGGTGTCGGCAGACTGCCCGCCGACCAGATCCAGAACAGATCCCAGAAGGCCGCCGGGTCGGTCGGCACCGTACGGTTGCACGGCACCGTGGTCACCAGCGGACGCACGTACACGCTGGACATGCGGCTGAAGGAGGAGGGCGGCATCGGCTCGGTCACCACCGAGGGCGAGACGTTTCGCCTGCTGCGGGTCGACGACGAGCTGTACCTGAAGGCCGGTGCCGAGTTCTGGGGCCACGAGGACGGCAAGGCGGACGACGGCGAGGCGGACGCGGCGGCGGCCGGCAAGCTCGCCGAGAAGTATGTGAAGGTGCCGCAGGGCGATCCGTCGTACAAGAAGTTCATCGGCTTCACGGACAAGGGCGTCCTCCTCGACGGTCTGCTGACCCTGCACGGCGAACTGGCCAAGGACGGCCACCACGAGCAGTCGGGCGTACGCACCATCCGCGTCACCGGCGACGAGGGCTCCGGCGGCACCCTGGACGTCTCACTGGAGGGCAAGCCGTACCCGGTGCGCCTGGTGCGCGCCGGCAAGGCGGGCACCCTCACGTTCTCCGCCTGGGGCACCGACTTCGACCTGAGGAAACCGGCCAAGGACGAGACCCTCG
>NZ_NCTE01000919.1 GCF_002114215.1 Streptomyces sp. 13-12-16
CACCCGACGGCCGGCACGCGGGTACGGCCCGTTCCCCGGCCGTACCCGGTGGGACCGCCGCCGGGCCGGGGCCCGGCCGGTCCGGCCCCCGGCACCGCCGGCCTGCAGACGTTCCGCTGCTGAGCGACCGCGGTACCGCCCGAGGCCTGAGCCGTGCGGCCGGGTGCAGCCCGCCGCGTGCTCCCCGAGCCGGTCCACGGTGACGAGCAGGCCTTCTCGTGTCCCGGAAACCGTGACGACACAGGAGGTGCACACATGTACGGAAAGCGCGTTCTCGTGGTGCGGCCCGACGAACTCGGGCCGAGCGAGCACAAGACGTGGAGAGAGCTGCGCGCCGGGTCCGGCGCACCGGAGAACCCGTTCCTCGATCCGGCGTTCACCACGGCCGTCGGACAGGTCAGGCCCGGCGCCAGGGTGGCCGTACTGCAGGACGACGGGGCACCCGTCGGCTTCCTCCCGTACGAGAGGGGGCCGCTGGGCCGGGGCCGGGCCATCGGCCTCGGGGTGTCGGACAGCCAGGGCGCCGTCCTGCGCCCCGGCCTCCGGCTCGACCCGCGCGCCCTGCTCGCGGCCTGCGCGCTCTCCTCGTGGGAGTTCGACAACCTGGAGGCCGGCCAGCACCTCTTCGTACCGCACGCCGTCGAGGAACTCGCGAGCCCGGTCGTCGACCTCGACCGGGGATACGAGCACTACACCGACGGGCTGCGCGCCCGTTCCCCCGGTTTCCTCAAGCAGACCCTGGCCAAGGAGCGCAGGCTCGCCCGGCAGGTCGGCGAGGTGCGGTTCGTGTACGACGCCCGGGACCCCGAGGCGTTACGGGCGCTGATGCGCTGGAAATCCGCCCAGTACCGGCGGACGGGCCGCCGGGACCGGTTCGCCCAGCGGTGGATCACCGGGTTGGTGGAGCTGCTGGCGCACGGTGACGATCCCGGGTGCCGCGGACTGCTCTCCGTGCTGTACGCCGGCGGCCGCCCCGTGGCCGCCCACTTCGGACTGCGCTCGGCCACCGTGCTGTCCTGGTGGTTCCCCGCGTACGACCGTGACCACGGCCGGTACTCGCCCGGACTGGTGCTGCACCTGCGGATGCTCCAGGCCGCCGCCGCGGACGGCATCCGCACGGTCGACCTGGGCAGCGGACCCGCCCGCTACAAGGACTCCCTCAAGACCCGCGAACTCCCGGTCTACGAGGGTGCCGTGGTGCGTACGGGACCGGGCGGGACCGCGTACCGGCTGGGCCGGGAGCCGGCACGGGCCGCCC
>NZ_NCTE01000920.1 GCF_002114215.1 Streptomyces sp. 13-12-16
GCCGGCCCGGCGGGCCGCCGCCACCGACCAGCCCACCTGCCCCGCCACGGCGACGGACAGCGCGAACCACTGGGTGGCCTGCACACCGAGGCCGAGCACGGGGCTGACGGCCACGGCGACCGCCGGCGGCACGGCGGCCTTGACGATCGTCCACTCCTCGCGGCACGCCCGCAGGACGACGTGCCGGTCCGGGCCGCGCTGCGCCAGCCGCGCCCCGAACAACTGCGCGTGCACGTGCGCGATCCAGAACACCCCGCCGGTGAGCAGCAGGAGCAGCACCATCTCCAGCCGCGGGAACGAGCCGAGCGTGCCGGCCCCGACGATCACCGAGGCGGCGAGCATGGACCCGTAGACGCCGCCCGTGTAGTCGGCGTGCGCCCTGCGCCCGGCGGCGTGCCCGGCATCGGGCATCAGGGCCTCCTCCCGCCGGGCCGGGCGGGCCCGGGCTGCGGGCCCGGGAGCCGGGGCGTGACCAGGAAGCTCGCGAGGGTGATGCCGCCGGTGGCGAGGATCGCCGCTCTCAGGCCGTCGAGCTGCGCGGACGCGTAGGAGTCCGTCACGGCGTCCACCTCGGACGGCGGAAGCCCGGCGCGGGTGGCCGCCGCGCGCACCTGGTCGGTGGGCACGAAGGTGACCCCGGCCTCCAGGGCGACACCGACCTGCTGCCGGGCCTCCCGCGACAGCCGGGGGTCGTCCTCCACGTGCGCGGTGAAGGCGTGTGCCAGGGAGCCGATGAGCAGCGATCCGATGAGCGCGGTGCCGAGGGCCGAGCCCAGGTTCTGCGCGGTGTACTGGAGCCCGCCGGCCTCGCTGCGTTCCTCCTCGCCCGCGGCGGACTGGACGACGTTGCCGAGCTGGGAGGCGAACAGGCCCATGCCCACGCCGAGCAGGGCCATCGCCCCGGCGAAGTTCGCGTCGTCGATGACCGGGTCGACGGTGGCCAGCAGCCATACGACGGCCGCCGCCACGGTGACCAGGGCCAGCCGGACGACCCGCCGGGGCCCGGCCGTGCGCCCCAGCCGGGCCGCGCCCAGCGAGGTCACCAGCATCGTCGCGGACACCGGCAGCAGCCTGAGCCCCGTCTCGAAGGCGTCGAAGCCCTGCACGACCTGGAGGTACAGCGGGATGGTGAAGAACAGGCCCAGCAGGATCAGGTTCTGGCTCACCAGCGACATCAGGCCGGACCCCAGGGCCGGCCGACGCAGCAGGGACAGGTGCACCAGCGGGTCGTCGCCGCGTTCGTCCCGGCGCCGCTCCCACCGCTGGAAGAGCGCGAGGACGGCCGCCCCGGCGCCGATCACGAACAGCGTCGGCGCGAACCCGAGGACCGTGAAGGGCGGGTTGCGCGGTTGCACCCAGCCCCAGGTGCCGCTCTGCAGCACCCCGAGCACCCCGAGGGCCAGGCCCGCCGCGGAGAGCACGGCGCCGACGCCGTCCAGCCGGGGCGGCGCCCCGGTCCTCGGCACCTCGGTGATCGCGCGGCGCAGGAGGAGGACGGCCAGGACGACCACGACCTCGCCCGCGAAGACCAGCCGCCACGTGAGGTACGTCGTCACCCAGCCGCCCAGCAGGGGGCCCACGGCGATCCCGGCACCGGCGAGTCCGCCGACGACGCCGTACGCGACGGCCCGGTCGCGGCCCCGGTAGGACTCGGCGACGAGGGCCGCCATGGCGGGCAGCACCAGCGCGGCGCCGAGTCCCTCGATCACCGACCAGCCGAGGACCAGCACCCACAGGGTGGGCGCCACGGCGGTCAGGGCCGAGCCGGTGGCGTAGACGACGAGACCGCCGAGGAAGACGCGGCGCCGTCCGAGGATGTCCCCCAGCCGCCCTCCGATGATCATGAAGGCCGCCATGACCAGCGCGTACAGCGTGATGACGGCCTGGATGGCGGTGACCTCGGTGTCGAAGTCGTCGACCAGTTGGCTGATGGAGACGTTCATGACCGACGTGTCGAGGACCATCAGGAACTGCGCGGTCCCCAGGACGATCAGCGGCCGCCAGTGGGCCATGGCATCCCCCTCGTCACAGCAGGTCCAGCTCGCGGGCGCGGCGTACCGCCTCGTTGCGGCGGTTGACGGACAGCTTCCGGTAGACGCTCTTGAGGTGGGTCTTGACCGTGTTCACGGATACGTACAGGTCGGCGGCGATCTCCTCGGTGGACATCGCGAGGGCCAGCCGCCGCAGCACGTCGCGCTCGCGTCCGCTCAGCTGCTCCACGACCGGTGGCGGCGACTCGTACGGGCTCGGGGACGGTCCGGTGCCGGGTGCGAGCCGGCCGGCCGGCGGTGCCGCGCCCAGGTAGCGCCGGATCCACGGCCCGGCCTCGGTGAAGGGCCGTATCAGCCGCTCCCGGCGCGCCTCCGCCAGCGCCCGCGCCACGAGGCC